>DAOUFX010000422.1:0-54237 GCA_034429675.1 Anaerolineae bacterium
TCTTCAAGTGTTGGGCTGGTGAAGTCTGTTGCGGCAATAGGATCATTGACTGGAATGACGGAGACGTTGATATGGCCGACGCTCGTGGTGTTAGCAATGTCCCTGACCGTATAGGTGATATACGTCGTCCCTTTGTAATTCAACTTGGGGGTGTATGTGATGGTGTGTTTCGCATAGACAACATTTCCCGTTACGCCAGGGTTGTTGTTCACTGCATTCGTGACTGTGAAGACATCGTCATAGTCCGGGTCGTTTACGTGAATCCCCTTGACAAGAGGTATGACCAGCGTGGTTTCCTCAGGTGTCGAGTCGGCGAAGTCTGTCGCAACGATGGGATCATTGCCGGCCACAGTGATAGTAACATATATCGTGGCCGTCCTATTTTGCGCCACTGATCCCATTGTATAGTTGAAGTTAGTTGAGTAGGGCATTCGTCGGTCAGTAGGTGTGTAGTAGACGACATCAGTTCCTGAAACATTCTGTGTAATAGCGCTTCCATATCCGACAGGAGGGGCACTGAGCGTCAAAATCCGTTTACTCTGATCCGCGTCTGGTTCGAGATCATTGAGAAGGGCCTGGATGGTAACCGGCTCGTTCTCGTTTATATAGTTGTAGCCATCATTTCTGACTGTTGGCGCATCATCGTCAGCCGTAACCACGACTGTATCTGTTACCCATCCTGTCAGGACTCCATCGCTGATAGTATAGCTGAATGCAGCCGTGTAATTTTGAGAACGGTTTTGCGGCTTGTACGTGATGACATTCCCGGCCGCAATCCCCGTTGTGCCAACCTGTGCGCCAATCGGCAATCCTCCTGATTTCAAGATCGGAGGACTGACATACTGAATAGTAGGAGATATGCCTTCCGGGTCTTCGTCGTTTCCTCGCAGCGAAGGATATAATCGGGGATTGTTGTCCTCGGTGGCTGTCAGGTTTTCGGTTCTGGCTATCGGCGGCTCATTGACCGCAAGCACACTGAACGTGACCCATTCTGTATCGGAGAGTGCTCCGTCGGATACTGTGTAGGTAAAGATTGTCGTATAGTTACCTGTTTTGTTGGTGGGATTGAAGAGCACGTTCGCTCCGCTAAAGCCGGCGCTGCCGCCGTTGCTGGGTGTTCCAACCCTCGTCACATTCAGCGTGTCTCCGTTGACGTCGCTATCGTTACCGATGACATTGTATGCGACCTGCCCGGAGTTTTCGCTGATGTTATTGAAGGTATTGGGGAGAGCTACTGGTGGAGCATTGTTTACATCAACAGTGACGGATTGTGATGGCGGTGTCTTTGCATTGTTTGCTGTAACCGTTGCATTGTTGATGATGTCAAGTTCGTGAGCTGTCGGAACTATGACTTGGGCGGTATAGGTGACGATTTTAGTAGTCTGGTAACCGATGCTCATATTGCTGGCCAGGTTGGGTGGGAACGCCATATAGGTAGATCCGCCCGGCGAAGATTGGGTAACGGTGAAGGGTGTGGCAAGTAAGGCGCTGGCAGGCACGTTGAGAGCCACATTGGTCAATGCCTGACTGCCGGTATTGGTAATGCGAACTGTGTATGTGATCAATTCGCCCGGGAAGGCGTTGCTCTTTGTGGCCCGGTGAACAAACTGGAATGAATAGGGGTATTCGTCGGCGCCCAGATCTCGATAGCCAGCCGGGCGCAGTTCGCCGTCTATATCGGTAGTAGTTGCCTGGGCCGACACGGCTTTGTCAATGGCGGGCGACGATGCGGTGAGGTGGTAGCCGATGTGATCGAGGAAGATGGCTGCATTGTTGGTTGTTTCTTCACTCACAATGGAGACCGTGCTCCCTGTAGTGTGGGTGGATACGCCTTGCCACAGGATGCCATTTACGTTAACCGAACCGGCGCTTGTGGCTCTGTTGATGCCTATGCTTTGAGTCGTTACAATGGTGTTGTATAGGTTTACATCAGGATTCTCACTTTGCCCTTTGACGACGTAAATGGCGCTATTGTTATTACCATTATCGGCGATAGTGTTATTCCTCAAGGTAACATCGGCTGAGTTAATGAGCATCGCCCCACCCGCTTTGTCAGCTCGGTTCCCGGCCAGGATGTTGTTGTTGAAAATTACACCTGTGCTGTCGACAATTTCCACACCGCCGCCGCCGCCTTGGCCCACATTGTCGCTTGGCCCGGCATGGTTGTTGGTGAACCGTGCATTGGCGATTGTGGCGTTATCGCATCCATCTATATGAAGGCCGCCTCCGTTGTCTGACGCATTGTTGTCATGAATATAGGAATTTTGCAAGGTAAAGTTACCGTTGTTATCGGCGTGTATTCCTCCTCCTTCATAACTGTTGTGACTGTCAGTGATCGAGTTGTGATCAACCTCAATATCATCTATGCTTACTGAGTTGGTGCCTCTGATGTGGAGTCCGCCGCCGCCGCCGCCGTCATTCATTGTGCCACTACTAATCGCGTTGTGGTGAATATGTGTGTTGTTGTTGATGGTGGTGTTAGAGCTGTTTTCGATGTAAATACCACCGCCTCTGTATTTGGCGCTATTGTTGAAGATGTTTGAATTGGCAAGAGTGACGGCCTTTTTGTTGTTACTTTCGTTTCTTACATAGATGCCGCCGCCTCGGGAATAATTGTCTCCTGACGTGACCGTATTGCTAGCGACGGTGCTGTTGTATATTGCCAGCACACTGGAGTGCAAGTAAATACCGCCGCCGGCCTCTTCCGCGCTGTTATTGTAGATGGCAGACTGATTATTGATGTTGACCACACTATCAGAAGCGGCAATTCCACCGCCGGCAGCCGAATTGTCATTAGATTGGGTAGTATTGGTGGCGACCTCGGTATTGTACAATTTCAACATACTGCCTTCGGATATGTAAATTCCGCCGCCGCTTCCCGATGCGCTGTCTGTGCCGGTTACATGGTTTCCTGTCACCAGAGAGTTTGACAACACAAGTGTTGCCGCATTGACGAAGATACCGCCGCCATTTCTGGTGGTGACATTTCCGCCTTTGAGGATCAGGTTCTCAACGGTGACCACCGCTCCCGCTTTGACCGTAAGGATGCGCGAGTTGGGCAATCCATTGGCGTTCAGGGTGGAGTATCCAGTCGGTGGTTCCGAGAAACTGCCATCGTATCCACCTCTGAGAGTCAGCCTGTCTGGCCCTTGATCTTCGTCAAAATAGGCAATAACATTCGTGCCGGAGCCGTGGTCTTGGGAGTCGGTACATTCGTTGGCGATTTGTAGCACGTCATTATCGTCGGCTTCTTCAATCGCCACTTGTACATTGTTGTAGATGGCGTCCTTATTGGCATTGCGAACAACACAGTCGTGGGCCGTTGATGTCAATGTATAGGCATCGGTGGCCACGTCTCCCCATTCGGTCGGCCCGGATGCGGCGGTTACACGATTGACTATGACGGCTTTGGTGGCCGTCACGGTGAAGCTTGTGGTCGTGTACTCGCCCATGTGGCCGAGAGGATACAGATAGGGCACTAACCAGGTTATGGGGTGGGTGGGCGTGACGCGGTCCGGGAGGGTGTCGGTGACGATCAGGTTGGTGAGGGTTAGCGCGCACATGTTGGCAAGGCGGAGGGTGTAGGTCAAGGATCCACCGAGCTGGGCCGGGACCGGATTGGCCGTTTTGGTCACCGAAATGAAGGGGGTTATTTTGACGATGACATTTTCGGTGTCTGTGTAGCTGCTGACGTGGTTGTATGCATTGACCCGCGCGTTGAACGTCCCGGTGTGAGGATAGTCGTGGTGGTTATATTGACTGGTGGTGTCATCTGTGGCGCCATCTCCAAACAGCCAGCGATATCGCACATTGGTTGGTCCACCCGCCGGGGCGGCCGTAAAGTTTGTGGTGCTGTTCAACTCAGTGGGACTGCTTGTAGTAAGATTGACTGATTGAACTCTTACTTCAAGCGTGATGCGAGCTCTGGCGCTGACCTCGCCGTCACTGTAGCGATTTTTGGCGACCACAGTAATCTCTTTCAGACCCGGCGCTGTATTGAGCCAGGTGTACGTGTAACACCCCATGTTGGTCGGCCCGTAGTGGGGTTGTCCGGTCGCATCCCATTCATAGGTGATGGGGAGGGAGGCTTGCAGGGGCACCGGTGTAGCACAACATACAACATTGTCGCCGGTAGCCGCATAACCAGGCGTCACTGTGGGGGTGGTGGTGCAACTGGCGCTGACGCCGGTGAGCGGAACAAACATCACGTTGGTTTCAACGAAGGCTTTGTTATTGTCCAGTTCGTGATCGGATTCTTCGCTGGATATGCGCACTGTATTGGTGATCAGGAAGCCGGTTTCGTCTGGTTTGACTTCTTGGGGGATTAAGTCGTTGTTGGCTTGCGCCGGCATGTGCAGGGTAATGATCTGCCCAACGCCCAACGGCGCAACCTGCGAACTCATCTGGCAACGCACTGTTGTAGTGTAACTTGTGCTTTGACAATTAACCTGTGGGGTAACGGTTACACTGACGATATGAGGGGAGATCATCTCCAGATTGCTTCCCAAATAGGCGCGATATTGGAGGTAGGGCTTTGATGCGCCATCAAGTTGGAAAGCGGGTGTATCCCAAATGTTGTTCAGCTCGGAATAGCTGGTGTCTTGCCGATCTCCCGGTCCCATAAATGACGGCTCTTCGCTACAAGTTGGGGTTGAGCATGAACGAGCCTGGAACTGAACTTGCATTATTCCACGATTGTGGAGATTCTCGATTTTTGCGGGTGGCATGTCTTCATTGAAAACCGCAACTTCATCAAGTTCTACCCCAGATCCAATCAGTTCCAACGGGAGACTCGCATCGGAATAGGCGAAAGGCCTCATGTATAGCGTGTGAGTATAGGATGTGTTCTGCTGATCCCCATTGATATAAATTTGTACTCCAGCGGTCATGTAGCCGCTGCGCACAACAGCAACATGAAGCCACTGACCTATCTGGACATCGCTGGGCATTGTCGCCGTCCATGTTGCTTCGCCATTCGGGATATTGCTATGAACGACAAGCGATGATAAATTAGTAAGTTGAATGTCGAATAGTCCCTTGTTCAGTTCGAAGCCACCTGTTTTTGATGTGTAGCGTATCCACATGCTCCACGTTCCGTCGGTGAGATTGGCAAGGGATGAGCCGGCGGGAACGACGATTTTCTGCGTGTTTTCGAAATGCACCGCCGTATTGAATTTGCCTTCGATGCCGGCTTGTGGACAACTGTTGCCCGCGCACTCCGCATCATTCTCACTGCCCGATGAGTCACGAAATACCATCAAGCCTTCTGGATCATTCAGATGCATCAGTAGGACATTGTTACTCATGTCAATGCCGTTATTGTAGGCGGTTTCCTCGCTCTTTTCATCTGGCAGCTCTTTTCCGTAGGGAGCGCTCGACTCCCAGGCAATGGATCTCCATCCGTTGCCGATGGCATCCGGTATGACACGCGAGTTGAAATATCCGCCTCTTGCGTAACCGGCCACTTCAAGCGCTTGCCGGTTATAGAGTTTTTCAATTTCGCCGAGTGTCAACTCACGGTTGAAGATGGCGAGTTCATCCATAGCGCCGTAGTAATAGTCGGTCCCTGCCGATCCATCCTCTTGCCCAATGAACCAGCTCCCCAAAAACCCATTGGCGCTGCTGGCTACGACATTGGTGTAAGTGATCGGTTCACCTGTTGCCACGCCATTCTTATAGAATCTAATGACAGTGTCTGCGCCTGATTTGCGCCCGACAACGGCAACGTGTTGCCATCCTGGCGATACGGTTCCGGCGCTATGACTCACTCCTGCCAAATCGAAGTGATATTGACCTCCCTTGATGCCAAAATTAAGGGAAGATGCGCCCAATTGGTCGGGCTTGCGGATGAATGACTGCTGTTTCACTGTCTCGCGTGGGTAAACCCAAAGCACAATGGCGAAGTTATCGCCAATGTCGAAATGAGGCGTTTGAATTGCGCCATTATTGCCATCGAAGAACATGCCCGTTCTTATTTTTCCATCAGCGCCTCTCACCGGGCAGGGTGGATAGCCTATGATTCCGCAAAAGCCGTGAGTGCTACCGATTACGTCTGCGATTATCGTTGCGTTGCTTGCTTCGTCCAGATGCCAGAGAGCGACAAGCCCGGAGGTGTCAATCCCGGAACTTGTTACTCCATAGAGGTCTCCTGCAGCGCCCCCGATTTGTAACCCATTGCTATACGCCGTTCCATGGCTGATGCCAGCTTCAAATTCCGCCAGTTCATCGTCTGTGTAGTCCAGGGCCCCTTCTTCGGGCAGGTTCATTTGAATGCCGACTGAGACCGTGTCACTGATGTTTACATCACTGGCAGGAGACGGCCCCGTATTCGACACTACGATTGTATAGGTCATTGAATCGCCGGGGTTGATGATGGCCGTGATATTGTTGGTCTTAGTGATGGCTAAATCGGAAAGGGGGTAGGTGGTCAGATAGATATCCCAGTTGGAGACATAGGTGACATCTTTGCTGTCACCGCTGATAGCGGGGTAGGCGTCGTCGGAACCGATTATACCGGTTGTCAGAATCCCCTGTTTGACCCTGTCGTAAACTCGGAGCGCGCGCAGCTCTTTAAATTCTTCGATGTAGGCAACACGGACCCCGTCAGCGCTGATGTGAGGTTGATCATAAGTATAGCGTATGTCTTTGGCAATTGTGTTTGTAGTAACGGAAGTGTTCGGTGTAATAGGGGCATCGGTAACGCTCGCGACATAGATCTGGCGTTCGGAATTGCCCATGAACGCTATATGTGTGCCATTTCTGTCAATTGAAGGAGATTCGTTGATGTCGTCGTCACTGACGCTGATTTGTGTGTAGGCAACTTTACCGTTTCCGCCGATCTCGGCCAGGAATATCTCACGGGTCAAATCATTGTTTTGCCTGTTCGGATTAACGGGCGCCAGGTTCCTATCCGAAACGAAAGCGATGCGTCGCCCGTCGGCGCTGAGAGCCGGTTGGTCGTTGACCCCCAAACCTGGAGTTACAACCTGTGAATACGTGATCGTCCAGGTGTTGGAGATATCCTTGTTGAGATGCGCCAGGAAGATTCCTGCATAGCCTGTCGCTTTTCCGTAGTCAACTCCCTGGATAAGCTGAACATCGGAGGCGAAGGCGATGAGATCGCCCTCAGCGTTGATGCTGGGATAAGTGTTGGCTCCTCGTGATGTTTGTGTGACCTGCACCAGATTGATCGTCCCACTGACGACTTCGGCCACGAAGATTTCGAAGTTGTGGTCTGGATTTTCATTGGTCAAATCCTGGTCGGAGAAAAATGCAATACGGTTTCCCTCATAGTTAATGGTAGGCGCTAAATTGAAGCCGGCCAGAATACTCCCGGTAGAACTGGTGACCTGGGTAAACTTAATGGCATCTCCCTTGATATCTGCCAGGAAGATTTCGATATTGCCGTCAGTGTTCTGTCCGGTAAATCGTCCTGTGCTCCAGAAGGCTATGCGTGATCCATCGAAGTTGATGGAAGGTTGGCTATTGACCCCCAATGCATAGTTGGTGATACGTTGTGTGCGGTATCCTGCCGACGTTGCCATAGACATGGCCGTTTCGCCCACAAAAGTTTTGGCCATTGGCCGGAATGCTGTGGGCGCATTGGCGGAAGCGGTCGGAGCCACCAGCCCGGGTTGGTCGTCTGAGTCAAGGGTCTCCGGTTCAACATTCATTTGCAAAGTGGGGGTTATCCCTCTAAATTGCCGTGCTATAAGCGGTATGTAGATTTTCTGCGGGTAACATCCTTTCCCCACGCACAGAGTAATGCGGTTGACTGCCCAACGTGGCTCTTCGCAGGTAGGAGCGCTTTGAGCTTTAAATATGGCATGGTAGACTCTTTCTGCGGTAAAGACACGTTTGGTAGTGAGTCCGGGCACATAGGTTCCGTCGAAGTACCACCCGTAATTGGATGTTGCTTGTCCAGCTACACGTACTGCGGTAAAGTAGACGGTTTCACTGAGTGCTGGACGCAGGTTGGATACATAAACTTCGTAGCGCGGCCAGATACAAGAGATGGCTCGCACCCGGAAGGGCGGGCTGATACCGCAGCGTTTGGCATGTTGACTGTTCCCAATGTTCGAATGGGGCGTATAGCACACTCTGAAGCGGGCGTTGTCGCTTATGGCATGGTCGGCGCCAGCATTCCAGACGTATACTGCGGTGACGCCTGTCTTTGTGGTTTGGGTCACGATTGTTGACCCGATAGCCATAGGCGCTTTAGACCATGTCCCTCCGCCATCCAGGGAATAGTCAAACGATACATCTGATACATCGGCGCCTTCAGGGTCATAGAGTGTATAGGTTATTGAGATGTATTGTGGGGTCGGCGGCATGTTTTTGTAGGGAGCCAGAATTTCGGCGGTGGAGAAGAAGTATGCATCACCGGCAGCGCCGGGGCGTTCTACATATACATACGTAGGGTTGTTATCCAGAGGGGTTGCTGCTTTTTCGTAATCGGGCAAATGTGCCGGTCCGTTAAGAGTATTCTGAAAATATCCGTTTTTCCCTATCTCTTCACTGATGGCCAGATCCAGGTCGCCATCACCGTCGGCATCACCCCAGGCAACTGCCGTCGCCGAATAGCTTTCTGTTGATTGCCATTGTGGGAGTAATCCTGCTCCCTCCGCAAGGTAGTTGATATTGGCATAGACGATGACATTGCCGCCCATTTTTGAGACCGCAAGTTCTGGATAACTGTCACTGTCCCAGTCCCCCCAGGCGACCTTGCTGGTTCTAGTGTTGGTTGCCGGAGCAGTCCATGCTGGGGATGTGCCCAGTGTAAATCCCCCGTTCTTGTAGGTCGTTTCCCACACGTAGTCCGGTTGGCCGTCATTGCCCACGGCCAGGTCCTGGTCGCCATCTGCATCATAATCGGCCCAGGCTACGCTGGTGGTATTCATACTTTGATTCGATTGCCAGACCTTGTCAAAAGAGCCATCTCCATAGTTGATGTATAAACGAGTAGCCCCGCCCCTGAGCCCCACGACAAAGTCCAGATAGTGGTCATCATCATAGTCAATCCAGGCCAGACTGCTAGCCGGATTCGGCAGGGTTATTGTATAGGAGGCTTGTTCGGAGATGCCATCTTGTGTGTTCATGAACAGATTGACGCGGTCTTTGCGCCCGACCAAAAGATCCAATTTGCCATCGTCGTTTGCATCACCCCAGGCTAAGCTATAGACCTTTTTATCCGGAGTGATGGGTAGAATCTTCGTGCCCCAAGATGAATCTGGGTCACCGCCAGGGTTAGTATAGATTTGAACATCCGTTCCGCCGATAGCGAAGTCTAGCAGGCCATCGTTATTGACGTCGCCGATAGCAATCACGTGTGGACCGAATGCGCTTTGTGCGAAGGGAGCATCAATAATGCGTTTGAACTTGCCCTCTTCGTTGATATACAAAAGAGGGCCAAAATTATCATAAGTTTCTGCTGCGCCCAGCACGAGGTCTATATCCTTGTCAGAGCCTAATCCGCTATCCATATTACCCCAACCGATGTCATAACGTCCTGGAGAGTTGATGTCTTTGGGGATTTCCGTGAGTTTTGTGTCCAGTTTGGGTTGCAGCGTTGTAAACATATAACTGGCCCCGGATTGATTGGTAATAGCTATATTCAAGTTGTGTTTGTTGGAGACGTCAGCGCCGCGGATACTCCACGCTTGTCCCCGAATAGGTTGCTGTAGTTCTTTGATCTGTCTGAGGATATTCGCGCCGGCATCGTATGAATATATTGCAGGTTTGAAGTCAGCTACGATGAGATCCAGGTTGCCATCGCCTGAAAAATCGCCCCAATCGAGTGCCAAAGGTGTCATAAATGATTTGGTATATAGAGTTTGCGTTAATCGGCTGAAGGAAGCGATTTTCCCTTTGTCCCCAACAACTGCTTTATAAACGCGCACGCGTTGTTCCAGAGGATACGCCGCCGCAAGATCAAGCAATCCATCCTGGTTAAAATCTCCCCACTTTAAATCGTAGGGAATGTATTGTAATCTTTTTTCTATGGTAATGATCGTACTGTCTGTAAAGGGCGTTGTGTTCGTGATTGGGCGATTAAGTTCGCGGGTGTTGTTCGTTAGGACACGCAATCCACTGGGAAAGACACCCAAAGCCAGGTCTGTGTCTCCATCATTGTCCATATCGCCTGCGCCCAGGGCCGCCGTGGCGTATGAACTGATACACTCAACGTCATGGGTAACCATAGCCGATAATGTATCGGTGAAATGCCCACTTCCATCGTTGCGGTAAAGTCTCACCGGGCATCTTGCGTTGACCCAGTTGCTGCTACCGATGAGGTCTACATCACCATCTCCATCAAAATCTCCGGGGACAACTCGCACCAATTGGTAAGTTGTTGTGAAGAAGTATGTTTGCTCAAACGATGCAGTTCCCGGTTGATAGCTGTAAACGTAGTTATATCCTTCTGTGGTCGAACGGTTTCCGTCGCTATCCCCGACGACTATCAATTCCATCGCTTCTGTCGCCGGATCGAGTTGAACCCAGGCTAATCCATAGGAGAGCCGAGGGTCTTCAGTTGCTCCTTCTGGTACATTCTTCCATAAAGGCTTCAGGTCGCCATCGTCGTTGCGATAAATGAGTGTACCCAACGAAGATCCTAAGGCCAGGTCTAAGTCTCCGTCATAATCGAAATCGGCCCAGTCCTGGGTCAAAGTCCCTCCTGCCCAGTCTTCCGCAAACCAAACCGGCGCTTTGGAAACGCTGGTCCCTCCGGCGGTTTGCGGGCGCACACGGGTTTCGATGTTCAATACCAAGGAAGAAATATCTTGTGGTTTGGGTGGCTGTCCCCAGTAATACCGTACGGCAACGAGATTTTTCAGCTCGTCGCCTTCATCTTTGCCGACAAGTTGCCCCGAGAAAGCCAACGTTACAATTTCTCCGGGGTTGAGTGTCGGAATTTCCCATTTCAGCTGCTTGGTGCGCGTTACTTCAATCGTATTGCCTGATGGGAGTGGCGCCTCTTGGCTGTCGCTAATTACGGTGCATGTTGTGAGAGAGGCGATATCAAGATTACAAGTCAAACTTTCATTGTCTAGCGAACCCTCAGGCGGGGGTAATGTGTCAACCAGCAAAATATCACTGATGTTGATGTCTTTACTACGGTTGCGTAGAACAATGGTATAGGTGAGGGGTTCTCCATTATAAGCAAAGCTGTTGTCTCCAGTTCCCGTCTCCACAGTTTGGCTGATTTGAAAATCCCCGGTTATATCGGGCGGGTCCGCCATCGGTGCCTGCGGGCGCATCCAGAGTGGCACGACGGTTGGTGTGGGGGTGTCAGGTGGATCGTTGTCTGATCTTGTTGCTGCGGCTGACCCTTGCGCCATAACTGGAGAATAGAAAACACTTGATGTTGAAGAGAATATGATCGCAAAAAGCATAACACTACACATAGTTCTTTTAACAACGCTAAACATCTTATTACCTATCAGATTCATCTTATCCCCTCCGAATAAAAAATGGCAAGGCTTCTGGCCTTGCGTACAGGATTCCGTCTGCTGTTGAAGTTCTCTACGTTTCTTTTCTCAGGCGGAATCGTCTAAAGGGCCTGCGCCATAAAACTTGGGCAGGCCCCTTTTCAAACTTGGTGGTTGTCAGCCGAAATGGATATCTTACACTATTGGAGACAGGGATGCTCCACTATCATGCTAGGAAGGGAATAATGTCTTTCCCCATCCTGCTCATAATATGACAGGACACGATATTTTATGTCACATGCAGGAGCATCAACGAAGAAGTACTTGCTTTCAGTCCCTAGCAGCATCTTGTGATCGTCATCGTCAGGGATTCCGCCCACTGACATAAACGTATCATCCCCATAATCTATTGCTGTTCGTTGTACTACGAACCCGGTAATGATGTTTTGCGGATCTGCCTGTTTCCACGTTACGGTCAAAGGTCCATTAGCAAAATCAATGACACTGATGTCATAAGGTGGGGAAATATCAGCCACGCCCTTGAAATCGAAGCAAATTAGAGGCGTCCCATCTCTCGGCGTCACCCCGTTTATATTGGTCACACTGAGGGCATACTCACTGGATCGTGCTACATCAACAAGTAATTCGCCGCTGGCTCCCGATGGATTGACCGTGTCCGATTTCAATACCTCTGTTCCAGTAGCCGGTCTTCCATTCCTGCTGAAAGTTATTTGAACCGCATTACGCACCGTCCAAAAGAATTTGGCCCTTACAACTTGTAGCGCATCAACCTCGTATGCCGTCAGGCATCCGGCCAACGTTATCGGTCGAACATAAGAGGGCATCGTTTCACCGAAACTGACAAGATAGTAATCAATGACAGGCAACGGTGGCGGCTGAGTCGGCGTGGGTGGCTGTGTAGGTGTATTCGTCGGTGTATGAGTCGGTGTCTGAGTTGGCGTAGGCGTTGGTGGAATGACATTCAACGCTGCCATTTTACTTACGACGGGTTGAGGGTCGCCTTGACCAATAGCTTTCAACAGGAAATTCTTGGTTTCATCGGCCGGGATGGCAATTACTCCTTGCAGCTTTTCTTTTTCATCTGAGGTAATGTATTCAAAAGCCGGTCCGGTGATTTCAATTCGGTCTACGTTGCCGCTAATGTCCCAACTCAGATTTACCGTCTTCACATTTCCCAAAATGATTTCGGCCTTTTCAAATTCAAACTTGTTGATCTGTGGAGCCTGTGGCGGTGTTCCTACATTGACCGTTATAGTTTTGGAGCCTTCAATATCACCATTGTAAGCGATCAATCTGTAAGTGTAGATACCCTCTTCCGCGGGGCTGTGAGATTGCACTCCATAGGATTCAACTTCGCCGATTTTGTCAATGACTACCTGATCAGCCCCAAAAACGGCCCAATTGAGGGTGACCTTTCCCCAAAATGGAATGGTGGTAGTGTTTACCGTAAAACTGCGTATTTCAGGATGTACTCGCACTCCGGCAGTTTTTTCGGCCGACAAATCACTTTCTTCGTGCCGCGCTTCCAATCGGAAATTGGTGGCCTTGGTGGGGCGTATTTTATAAGTGCCGGTCGGTTGCAACGACACTTCAATGTCAATGGTGTCACCAAGCCCTTCAATGGGGGGATTGATGTAAAGCGTCAGTTTGTCTGCGTCTTTGACCGCCCAATTTAATACTATGTCTTCACCATAGGTGAGGTCTTCTTTACTTGCAGAAAAGTATGTAATCTCAGGGAGTATCCGCTCTACTTTAATCGGTAGGGTTCGCTCATAGATAAGAAAGGGTAAGGGGATAATCTTTGACAGAATATTTTCGCCTTTCAGGCGGTATTCTGCAATGTCATTGGGTGGGTATAGCGGTTTTGATCCGGCGGCATCATCTAACGTGACTTCTTCAGGTGTTTGATCGAGGTTGGCATATATGGTGCTAAGGGTGAGATTCGCAAACGGCGATGCGCTCCAGGTCAGCGTGATGGGTTCGCCTGCGCGAATGCTGATCGGTTCACTGGCGAGCGCCGCTGCAGGGATACTTTTGAAATCCTTGATAGCGGGTCGGAATGTCCAAATGAGGATGGCGGCGAGCAGGAAGAGCAAGAAAATAAACAGCGGCATGTAGACGGTCGGTCCGATGAAAGGTCGGCTGGAAATTTGCCCTCGTCGCGAATATGGCGCTTGCTGGCCTTCGCGCATATTAACATTAGCAGTAAAGGCGTAGTTGCGCGACCGTCCCATCCAGCTGGGCGCCTTGTGAGGGGTAATTTGCACAGGTATGGTGTAGGCTTCTTGTGATTGCAGAGCGTACTCCGCCTGGTTCACAAAACTTCCTTCCTTGTTCGGCACCTTGAACTCAAAATCACAGGCCTTTTCGTCATCAGCTGCCTCAATATGGAAGAACGCAGGCGCATTACTTAAATTAGCAATGGCTAACTCGGTGTGGACTGAGCGATGAGGCCAGCGCAATGTTTGCTGTTTGTGAGCTAGTTCCCCTACAGCAAATTCATAATAGGGATTGATGGTCATAGCCGCTGCTGCCTGGCTGCTTCGTCCGTATGTGGGGGATGTGACTACAATCCCCAGATAGTGTATTCCGGCGCGGCTGGTGGGAGTCCGGGGTGGGGTGATGGAGAGCGTCACGGTTGCCTTTTCGCCATCTGCCAGTTCAACTTGTTGTTTGTTTTCGTTGTTTTTCCCTTTGGGATAGGTAAGGTTGACCCAACGCGCAGGAATGCCCTGAACCTGAACTTCAAATGCAGCCACTCTTTCGCCGCCGTTTGTGAATGTGATTTCACAACCAGCGGTTTGTTGAACATCTATGACCCATTCCCGTGCAGATAATTGAACAGGAATAATTGGATCAATGTTGTTTTCAAATGGGGTCACAGAGGGTGGTGGCGCCGGAATATCGGGAAGTTCTTCGGGTAGTTGGGGCGCCGCCGCTACCGTCGCCAATGCATAGGTTCCTGCCGTTGTTGTCGTTTGTGTTGGTTTTACTGTTGCAATCGGGGAAGGAAAAGCCGGTTGTTGCATTCCTTCTCCGATTTCTTCGTTGTTCTCGACCAACATAATGGTATATCCATCCAACTGGATGGTATACCATAATTCGATGGGGGTGAAGGAATTGGGAGCCAATGGGTTCCCTTCAAGCGATGTCTTCCCTTCCTCGCTCAAAACCAGAACTTGATAGGGTAACTGGCGATGGTCAATGATGGCATGGAAATGCGCGATTCCGGTTCCATGTAACACGATATCATTATCGGGGTGTCTTCCAATGTTTGTAGTCCCCTTAGCCGGATTGAGGTTATAGAAAACCACCTCACCTGCCGGGCCAATAATTTCTAACTGCTCCCGCGTTGCCATCGTTTTCTCCTGTAATTCCCTTCAACGTTTTCAGTCTTGGCCAGCACTTGCAATTTATAATCCGATTGCTTTTAGAAATGTGTTATATAGGAAAGCGGTCATGGTTGCAAAAATGATGAATGCCAGCCACGGGTAAACGCGTTTATACCATGGTATGCGAACCAGTTGTATGTCCTGCATAACGGTTTTGGTGTCTTGATGTTGTTGCGCTGGTCTCGATTGGACCTCAAAAGAGTAGATTTGCGCTTGTTGTCTGTTGCGTTGCGGGTTCGATAGCGCGAATCCTCTTGGCAATTGAACTGCAAGATTGAGTTTTAGTGTATCTCCAGGAGCGATATCTGGAGTTTGCGCCCAACTGAGCGCCGGCACTAACGCCGGGGAGAACGTATTGGGCATCGAAACCTGTTCTTGTTGAGCCGGTGCTGCGGTATAGGAAGATGCAGGTGATGACTTTACTATGGCTTCAGTTGGTTTTGCTGCTGTTGATTTCTTCCAGAAGGGCTTCTTAACCAGGTCCCGTGTCTGCTCTGCCCGTCGGGTAGTGCGCTCAGCTTGCGCCATAGTCTGTTCACTTTGCAACAATGTAGAGGTGATTGGCATTATAAACCCTTTAGTGAAGGGTAATGCCGCAGCAATTGCATTCAAAAAGGTCGCGATCATATGGGCCCCACGCTTGGTTTGCGCTATTTTGTTCTTCGCGTCGCCTATTTTGGGTGGGGTTGCTTGCGCCTGCGCTGTGCTGATGCTTCCTGTTGACATAACGGTTACTTTTTCGGCAACCGGTGTTGTTGTGGTTACGCGGGATTCTCTCCATTGGGTCAGCTCGACGCCATTGTAGACAAATTCGAACTTCAGTTGTCCCGAAGGGTCTTCTGCTCTCAACTCATAGTGGTTCTTAATATTTCCCAGGTTAGCAATTTCCATAGGATAAATGGTTTGCGCCTGTCTCTTTTGGAGATTGATAAGGAGGAGAAGTAAGAGAGCCAGAAGAGCAAGCAATGCTAATGCTGAACCTACCACGAGAATGATTAACCATGTATTAGGGGTATTTTCCGTTAATGCTATTGCGTTGATCAGAACTGCACGTTCTTCGGTCCATTTCACGCGTCCATTTTTGTCGGTGATTTGAACTGAGACCGTGTGGTTGCCGGTAGGATATTCCTCACTGGCGAAAACATAGCTATATGGGGATGTCGCATTTTCTGCATAACTCGGTTTATCCTCATCCACCTTAAAGGCGACCTGGGCCACATCATCGAGCGTTTCTACCCATACGGTTGCTGTAATGGGCTCTCCCGCTTTTACACTGTCCGGCACTTGAAAATCGGTAACAACAATTGGTTCAACGACTTTGAATTCAATTAGCTTTTGTTGAGTGTTACTGACATTATCCGACGCCTGAACTAGAAGCGTGTGTTTCCCCGGTTCAAGGTCAGTTGTGTTGAGTGCAATGTCATAGGGGGATTGTTCACGCTGAGTGAGGGGTTGGTCATCTATTGAATAAGCGACGTAGACTTTTTCGCCTGGGGCATTGACTTTAGTTGATAACGGTACCTCATCGCCACGTGCTATTTGTTGTTGATCTTCCAAACCGGATACATGAATAGTGATATCTCCAGACAATGCTTGGAAGGGACTTTCTGCTCGTTTGGCCAGTTGCTGATAGGCGACAACCAATGTGTGTTCCTTGTCATCAGCAAATATTTCGGAGTCGAATGTGACCTTGTATCCTTGTCGCAACAGACCTTCTACGGTTTTGAGGCTGGCCTGCACTTCATTAGGGCTGGTAATGTCAAAATGTCGCCCGCGGGTCAATCGTGTTACATCGGGGAGATGTGCAGATTGGGTATCGCCGTAGCAAATCGTGTAAATGGGTATTCCCATGCGTTCGACATGCTCAATAACCTCTTTTGTGGAAATTGCCCCAACATTTTCGGGTTTATTGGTGATGACCACTGCAATCCCACGCCCCGGTTTAAATGAGCTGGCTGCATTGACCGACTCCATAATGGCAGCGTTAAGGGCGGTGCGAGTCCCCGTAGCTTGCAAATTATCAATGGCGCGATTTAAGACTTTCTTGTCTCCCGTGAGTGGAACGAGGACTTCCACCTCGTTATGGAAAACCATGAGCGAGACTTTATCATTGGGGGTTAAATCTTCAACAAAAGATTTGAGGGCTTGCCGCACAATTTCCAGGGTCTCTGGTTTGTATGTGCTGATATCTACAGCCAGAGCCATATTAAATCCCTGCGAGTTGTCCTCAGCGACTTCAACGGATTTATTCGCAACTTCCGTTTTATCCTCTGTTAGATGAAAATCTTGGGCGGTCAAATTCTTGACAGGGTTTCCATCTTGACCTATGACTGCGACATAGGCGGCAACACGGGGAAAGTTGGCACTGTCAATTCGAGTGACAGTTACAAATGGCATATTCTCTGGAGAGTCACCTTGCGGTGATGTCGCGGCTTGGCTGAAGCCAACCGACATCTGGCTTAACATACCCAGGATGATGATGATGGTTGCTATGGCCTTGGTAAAATGTGCCCGTGACATAATTCCCCCCTTAACTATCTTCTTTGGCGACTACTCGTAATTCGTGTTTAAAAAATGGCAAAATGTAAATATTTCCCCCAACCGACGCCCGTTCACCTGGATACGCTTCCGGCGCTGTTGCATAAATGTAGAAACTGCGCGCGCCTGCTTGCGGGTTTGGCCGTTGTGGATGGAAAATGCGGAGCATAACTTCTCGTTTGGCTCCAGGAAACAGCAATGGTCCGGCCCCTAACTCGTAACAATCGGGTTCGAGCCCTTCTAGCTCCAATTTAAACTGTGCCCCTTGCTCGTTGTTCCCTAGATTGTTTACGGTCACGTACCCCACTACTTCTCTTCCTGGAGTCAGTTGTGTTTCGGGTAAATAAAGCTCTAGACCGATATTTGTTGACTGTTGTGTGGCCCCAGCAAGACCCTCTGCGGTTTCTGTGCAATGTAGAATTAATTGGAATTGCTCTACCTGTATACGTTCGTTGTCACTGATATCAACTACTGAGCGTGGTGCAAGAACCTGTCCTCCCAGTGATTGTAAGGAGATGTTCATGTTTCCCAAGTTAACGAGCCGATATGAAGGGGGACGAGTGGGCAATGCTATTAATTGCATTCGCCAAGATAAACCACTTCCACCCGCTTTGGGGAATAATACAATGTCATTTCCCCCTCCACTACCGACATGAACGATATGTTTTTCTATTGGAAATATCTTGCGCCATCCCTCGGCATCAATGACTTCTATACTATTATATCGATTCATCGTCAATCCCTATCGTTGTTTGGTTGGCTTGTATTATCCTACCAGCAAAGCTGCATTTGCCAAGCGGCGTAATCTGTTTTCCAATAGGGTTCCCCAACATTTGGTCTTTTCTGTATCTGCGCCAGCGTCTATGACAGGATTTTCCTGTATATGAATGATACCTTGCAATGCCAGTTTTTGCAAGACACTTATCAGCTCTTCACGACTATGCTGGCCATCCAAATATGGCAGCAAATTATAACTGATATCATCCAAGTTGACACGCTCATGACGCAGATTCGTTATAAGATCGCCTTTTTGCGCTTGCATACGGCTGACGCTGTTCGCTATGGGCTGTTCGCCTATTTTCAGAATGAATTTCGGGGCATGAGTATGTAATTCGACTAATCCGTCGTCATATCCATACGCCTGGAGTAGTGATGCCCCCAGGATTTGTGCATCTTGATTGTTAGATTCTTCTTCAGTATCGGGCACAGTTTGTCCAAGGAGAGTGTAAGCTTCAATGAGTAGTTGGTCAAAAGTCACAACATGCGGCCATATCCGGGCTAGATAAAGCAG
The DNA here is from genome assembly GCA_034429675.1 of Anaerolineae bacterium. Lineage (GTDB taxonomy): Bacteria > Chloroflexota > Anaerolineae > B4-G1 > SLSP01 > JAKQHY01. Next base: position 18,672 of record DAOUFX010000422.1, read on the forward strand.
CGCCGCCTTTGTAAGGGGATGATTGGTGGAGAAAACCGCTTCGTTGATACGAAATTTCTCCACGGACTGACCATGAATATCAAGGTTTGGGGTTTCGGGTGATGCGGCCGACCCAATATAGAAATTGGTTATACAGTCAGGCTTTGGCGCTCCATTGAGTTGGATATTATCATGACATAACAGTGTCTGACGAAATGTTCTGTTGCGTAGAAAATCGAGGTATTGTTCTAACTCAACCGTACTATGCACTATTTCGTGTAGAGTTGCCGCAGTATCTTTGGGTAAATTATGGGCAAGCATGGCCTGAAAATTGGCATCGGCTATATATTGTAGATTATGTCGTTTTGCATGTTCAACAAATTGATAGAAATAAACGGGATCGTTGATTTCTGCCAACTCATCATGTGTCAATATAGCTTCATTCCCTAGGTGGGTGTGCCGGATTTCAGACTTATAGAAGTTAATGTACATGTTTAAGAAGTTGCCATGGGGGGTGTTGCTCCCCGAAGCCGATTCAGCAAGAAATTCGAGAAAAGTCCTTGCTTCCTGCACGCGTTGGCTCGGCTTTTCAATTTCTCTAATATGATATAGCATCATTTCGCGGAGCGATTTTATCATGTGCCAACCAGGATATGTGTTGTAACTGACATAGGCGATGCCATTTGCTGTCATGTTACGGTCGCAGATTTCCAGGATTTTCTCTCGGACTTCAGGTGGAACCCATGAGTATACCCCGTGAGCAATGATGTAATCAAACTTTCCAAAGCTGTCATCAATGTCTAAAATATTGGCCTGCTTAAGCGTAATGTTGTTGAGGCCAAGTTCTCGAATGGTCTTTTGTCCCTCTTCAACTTGATACTCAGATAGGTCTACCCCCACAAATTCGCTGTTCGGCAAACCCTGTGCCATAGGTAGGATATTGGCTCCACTGGCACAGCCAAGCTCTAACACACGACAACGCTCTATGGATGGTGGTTTCATACCAAGGAGCGTTGCCAATGTTGCTAACCGATCAGGATGAGTCTGGGTAAACGACAAGTTAGGGTAGGGGATTTGGTCGTAGATATAAGGTATTGTTTGATCGTTCATAATTGCATTGTACTAGATTTGTTTTTTCCTATTGTGTTTCAACGCATAGGCTGTAAGATTGGCGCCCCATTCCATAGCTGTTCGAATTTCCTCGCGATGAGCCATGCGTGAACGGTGTTCTCCTTGCCATAAACATCCATAGTCATAAGTGCTAAACAATATACCGTCACCGATGCGTAATTGTCCTTTGTCCCCATCTTCGAACCCCGCCGGTACGCCGGAAAATAGGAAAGGTTCAGTGAACAAATCATGAGGAGAAGTGAGCGACTTCAGTTGCACACCCAAGGAGGCCAATACGTCGTTAAAACTTGCCTCTGCAGGGGATGTCCCTTCTATATCATGCCGACAACTTTCGATAAGGATGACCCCACCATTTTTGTGATAATTGTAAATGGTTTGAATTTCTTCCTGGCTCAGTTTAAAAGCTTGATGTGCTACTAAATAAAGAAACGTATAAGTCTCCACTGTTGTCTTAAGTGGAATTCCTATATCAGCACAGACATGATAAAGCCCTAAATTGCGCAGTGCTCGCGTTAAATGACGAATACCGTTCTTGTGGCGTTCTACTGTTTGTCCTCCCATAAAACTTACGCCTATGGTTACGATTGGTAAGTCTTGCTTCCCCACTTGTTTGCGGAAACGTAGGTCAATCTCATTTGGGTTAGGGTATTCTGGGTCCTGAGCGTTAATAATAGGGGCATCCCCCTGGGTACGGCGGATACGTGCTAATTCTATCACTTGGGTGGGATCGTATGTCCCCGGCTTTTTGGCTTCGATGATGTACTCGTCATGAATATATTTGGGGTCATCTTCGGCAGTATTGGTTTTGTCGTGTCTTGGCCGCCCCATGTGATAGCTAAGGACTAAATGTAGTAAACCATCTCTCCCCTCAAAATTGAAGCGGCGTATATCAGTATCATTCAGAACAATGACTTGTCCCAAAGGATCCATAGCAATGCCTGGAGAGATGCATACGGTGTTGCTGGGAGGGTCGGTCGCTTCGACCTCCAGGCCTGCGACGATTCCTGCTCCTTGGCTAAGCACATTATAAAGTTGTTGTCTCTGGCGATGATATTCATGCGCCGAATTCCAGATATCGGCCGTGATCGCCATGCCATCTTCAGGGCTGATCTTTTTATTAGGGTAGTTGCGAATCAGGTCCTTTTCGCTCACGTTCTGAATCCTTTCGTTAATCAAAAATTTTAGGGTTTCAAGGAGATTGGAGGCGTCACGGCTTGATCACTTTCTTCAACATGTAGGATATAACCAGTGTGCGCCGGCTTTTCGGTTTCGATTATGGTTTCTATTCTGCGGTATTGAATATTTGGGTCTCTGCTATCTGAAGATATAGTCGGCAATTGTAGAAAAACTGAAAATGTGTGGGGTTGATTTTCAGTGCCTAGAGCCAGCCCTGTCCCCATCCTTGCTTGTGCCCCCAGGCGGAAATTATTACCTCTGTGTTCAATAATTCTGGCGTGCCCCCCCGTATATATTTCCAAATACTCTTGCAATCCCTGTTTGGTTCCTCGTTTCCGGTATAACGAAAATGCCGATTGAACGAGATCACGCTTTTGTTTTTCGGATAGATTTTCATCTAAGAATAAGTCGAACCAGGATGCAAGCCAGGGGAGGAATTCATTAGGTGTTAGTAGTGGATCGAAGTATAAGGGGATCGCATTGGTTTGTTTTTCGATGGGACCCCAAAAACTTTCAAAGAGCATAAGGAATCGCCCCATTAGGTCATCCGAGTGATAGATGGGTGGCAGATTATGCGTGTATCGTCCCTTAAACGACACTTCGACATTTACACTTGCTTGAGTCGAAAAGTCGGCTCCGTTCGGGGTGGTTACGATGACATTAGCACGGCTTTCAATGCTTATACTATCGAACTCTGGCTTAAAAACTTTTTTATGTGCGAGTGTGGCGTGTGCTTGGTATTCAAGAATTGCACCGGTTTGCAATTCTTGATCTATTTTCCATTCGATGTGATTAGGCCCAACTTCCGATTCTGTCCATACAGATACTTCATTGCATTCGGGTTGAGCTGCGAAATCTTCCAAAATTGCGCCAGTCGGCACTATAATTTGTACTTTCATTGCCGAAATAGGATGCTGGATACAAACACGAGTGAAGAAGGTCAGAGTTTCTCCGGGATACACGCGATTAACATCTGTTATGTGGTCAACAACTACTGGGGTATTGTTAGCTTTTGGACTCATCTGAATTCCTATGGTATGTTATATGAGTTCCACGATTCGCACTTCATGGCGGAGGGAACATAACAGGGTATCTTCTGACACTGTAAGCACTTTTCCTTCTACTGGTTTAAGCTCTTCCCCACTGGATTGGAGGGCATTCGTTTCAATTTCTTCTTCGTCTGTTTCTCGTTTTGTTCGCTCACGTGACGGTGAAATAGGGCGTTGGCTTAAATGAACTTCCAGAACATGTTTCACACCAGGGACATGTTGTACCAATGCATAAATCTCTGCGATATACAAGCTTTGCCCAAATGGCCATCCTTCTCGTTTTGGTTCAGGAATCACTGGATTTTCATAACTATGATAAGCCTGCGGTGATTCCACTTCGATAGAATTGCTTAGAGCTAACGGAGTGATGTAATTTTCCAATGCTTCAATCACCCGGATTTGGGTCTCACTGGATCTTTGGTAGTCTTCTGGAACAATCTCTACCTCAACTTTGACCCCAACATAATTGGGTTCTGTAATTCGTAGTGTGGTTGTAAGCAATCGGTAGCGATCAAGATAATTGTGGATGATGGTTTGTAGGTCTTCACTTAATGCCAGTTTGGCCAGATCGCCTAGTTTGACTGCATCAAATGCTGCAGGCACTACAAGTAGTTTGACCATTCCAGGGGGGAGGGTCCCAAGTTTTCCAGGTGTTAGGCATTTGACCCTTGCGACAGCACGACTGGACCTTTTTGCCAGGTTTTCATAATCCTCGGCCGTTACAGCGCGTTGTTGAGCTCGTAGCTCTCTTGGAACACGCATTTTCGCTTCTTCAAGTGTTTCAGCATCGCGTCCGCCCTCGGCCCGTGCCAGGTTTGTAACCCGATCTATGTAAGGGATAGCCGATTTCAAAACTTGGATACTTCGTTCTGGAACGTTGCCTGCTGTTCCGCCTCCATAGCGGTACTTGTTGACACGTATCCGGCGTCCAACCTCAGGTACACGTCCATATTGACGTACTGAGCCATCTGCTTGTCGAACTGCGGGACCAAAACGTATTTCACCGGTTCGCAAGTCCAAAGTGAAATGTCTATCATAACGCTCCGAATTAGAGAAATCGGGCACACATTGCCATTTCACATAGGCGATACTACCATCTGGCATTCTTTCTTCGACTTCTACGGACTCTGTTTCATCAAATGCTATAACGGGGGCATGACTTAGGTGATATTCTTGATAGGGATCTCCTTTACTACGTCCAAGCTCTTCATCTTCTACCAGCACTGCATGGGTCGCTTCAAGTGTTCCTCCTAAGACTTGTGCTGTGATATTGCGGATGCGAGGCGATTCCTCATATTTACCCTGCTCTGGTCGCCGTTGTGCATAGCGACAGCGAACCCAATAGGCTTCAATATCATGAACTGTTCCTATTTGCGCAGTAAGTGGCAAATATAGCACCAACGACCCGGCTTCGTTATTTAGTCCTCCCGTTGTATCTCGCTCTCTTTTGGTTCGGGTGCTGGGCGGGACTTCCTCCCAGCGACTTCCTCGGCTGTCTTCTACCCAACATTCCCAAATTAGAGGAGGATCATCACGTTTGATCCCTACGGCTTGGCGCCCTTCACATTCAAAGTTTAACTGTATGATGCGTCCGCCAAGGGTTTCATCTTTATCGAAACCTAGATAAAAAGCATCTTCCATTTTTGGAGGGCTGTTAAAAACGTCAAATGGAATATTCCTTTTTAATCGTTGGTAGTGATCTATGTTAACGTCTTGTTGTTCTTGCTCGTACAATTTGCGGCGCACATGCAGCAGTTTAGGTGGGGTGATGGTTAATTCCGCATCTGTAGTAAAAATAACCTCACCTTTTTCCTCAGTTTGAGGTGTTGCTACTTGCGCATTTTTAGGTATGAATGCTGTAATACTATTGTCTGGATCATCAGCGTCAATAGGGAGAGGGATGGATAAGTAGAACGTTAGCTCTGTGCGCGCGCTACTTGCTGGCTCCATCTGAATGCCTATAAGCTCCATAAACTTGACAAAGTTTAGCTCAGGCACACGATTGAGCCGATAAATAATCATTTCGGTCATCCACGAAAAGAGTTCTATTAGCGTAATCCCTGGATCACTTAAATTGTAATCTGTCCATTCAGGACAATAGCGGATGATTCTTTTACGAGCCTCATCCACTAAGTCCTTTTGGAAACGCAAGTCGTCCAGTCTGGGTGTTGGCAGCGGCATATATCTCACCTCAAGTTGATCGAGCGATTCACCGGGTGGTTGTGAATGTAGCTCTTTGGTTTAGTGCTCTTCTCCCGACAAGTAGAAGGGATAAACAATACTACGCTGGTCGTGTATATCTTTAATGAGATATTTGATCTCTACCAGCATAACTCCGTCTTGTGTCGGGTCTGCGGGAAGTACTTTTATTTCTTGTACTTTGATACGGGGTTCCCATCGTATAAGGGCTTCTTCTATGTAATGTTTAAGAAGCCCTTCTGTGGCTTCGTTGTGGGGGGCGAATACCAATTCGTGAATACGGCAGCCAAACTCTGGTCTCATGACACGCTCGCCAGGCGCCGTTTCCAGAATAATACGGATAGCTTGTTGGATATCACTTTCGCCGCTGGCCAGAGCAATTCCCCCACTTGGGTTAACTTGTAGTGGAAATGCCAGCCCCCGCCCTAAAAATTCACGATTTCTGATGTCGTCGTCCATGGTGCTGTTCTTTCATCAATTGGGATAACATCTATGCGATCAAAACCGTCATACATCCTGATACAATTGTATCGGGAGGGCCGGCACATGTAAGCATATCGCCTACTCTTGCTGCCGGCATCCCCCCGATTAGCACTTTGGTGGACCCGGGAGGCATAATAGGTCCGCCGACGTGAGGTTTCGGCCCAGGATCCACCATTGGACATGTGTGCATATCCCCCACGCGAGCCGCCGGTTTGCCACCTATCAAAACAGTAGGGCATCCCCCAACGATGACGCCTCCATGTGCCGTTTGATCTCCCATACGAGCAGCAGGTTTACCCATTGTTTTGTCCTAACCGATCTTGATGATCGAACCCTTCAATTCTGTCATTGTGTTACCTTCAACCTTGGCTGTAAGGCCCTTCAATGACAGGGACCCAGTGGCTTCAAGCGTCATATTGCCGGTTGACTTTAATGACATATTGCCCTGGGATTCGATGGTCATGTTGCTGGTACTCTTGATGGTCAGTTTTGCTTTGGATTCCATTGTTGTGTCTTGAGTACTGGTTTGGGTGATTTTTCCCTTTGCCTCAATAGTAATGTTGTTACCTATGTTGATGATTAGATCCTTTTTCGCCGCGTCAATAATGATCTCATCCTCACCCGTTTTATCGCGAATGACGATTTGTTCTTGTCCGCTGGTGTCGTCTAATATGATCACATGGCCGGTGCGCGATTTGATAATGCGCTTGTTGACTTTTCCACTGCTTACTACTTGACCAATAGGTAAAGGGGGCTTGTCTTTGGAATTCCACAACATGCCTATCATATGGGGCCGATGTACATCTCCGTGTTCAAAAGCAACTAGCACTTCATCGTCAATTTCCGGCAGGTAGTAAAAGCCTCTTTCTGCCCCGGCCATTGGGGAAACTACCCGAATCCAGTCGCTCTCAATCTCTGCCCCTTGATTCTTGGGTAACCAAGGATACTTTACCTTAACACGCCCAAGATCGTCAGGGTCATTGTTGTTAGTGACTAATCCAACAACAACTCCGTCAATTAATCCTTGCCGTTCATGCCCATCGTTGGCTTCCAGTAGATGGCTGATTGTATTGGGTTGGCGTCCACTAATGCTAAAAGATGTGGTATATCCTTCTTTCGCATTGTAGATATGCGCCGCCCACGTTACAAAGTACTTACCTTTGAAACGGTCTCCGACGTTTGCAATTGTGATTTGAACTCCCGCTTTTAGTCTGGGATCCCCATCACAAATTCCTTCTGCTTGCACAAAATCTCGACCAATATCGTAGTTTACTGCTCCCCCAAGGGCTTCTGCTTCAGCGGATGAGAAGATAGGACGAGTCGTAACAACCGCTTGCGCAGCACCGTACGCACTCTTCGCGGCATTTCCGCCTGGTTGGGTCATGCCTCCCTGATTAAGCGCACTATCGGCACTGAGAGTACTGGTGATGGCTTCCTTCTTTTTGGAATCCCATCCTTGCACCACTACCTGATCTGTCTGATGGGTCGCCGCCCAACGAGGACGGAAACTGTACAAGTTATCACCTAAGGTGAGCTCTGGTCCTTCTGTGGAGTATGATCCCTTTTTGAAGCATAGTTTCCCGTCTGTCACATAAACCTGGTAACCAATACGTTCTGCCCGTGTCAGCAGGAATTCCATATTGGTCTGGTTATTTTGCAGTAGATAATCATGGGTGACGCTGGTGGTATCCACATCGGCGCTTAATCCTGCTTCTCCCGCGAGCTTCTGTGCCACATCGCTATCTTTTGTTTTGAGGAACGTCCGGGTCTTTTTTCCGCGATGTAGGCGGTGTGATTTGTCATAGCCGCGCACGACTAAAAAGGTCTTCCCTTCACCGGAGAAATCTGGTTCTAGCCCGGTTATTTCTCCTTTGAACAATGTCCCCTTTTGCCCACCATGTTCTGTTCCTGCTTCAGCGGAGATTTCAACCGATTTGCCAAGGTCCAATGTGGAGTCATCTACCCATTTTAGTTTGTCATCATTCAGTCGGATGGTAACCATCGCTGGCATGTACAAACTAGTATCAACGACAACTTCATCCAGGTCGCTCATAAAGGCAGTAGACACATCTTGACCATCAATTTTGATGAAGAACTGGGCTATTGTTTTTGTAGGCACCGTTTTTCCTCCTTGTCTAACCGAGACTACGGTAACGGGGTGAGCTTAAGTATTTGCCCTGGCTGAAGTGTGAATGGATTTGCCAAATCGTTTGTTTCGGCGATGTGCTTCCAGTGTGCTGAATTACCGTATTCTTTGTGAGCGATAAGGTCTAATCGGTCCCCTTCGTGAACTACCCAGATTTTTCGTGCTTCGCTACGAGAAGTCGGATTTTGTAGGCGCACCTCTTCTTCGAGTTGTTTGAATGTAACCGAAACTTCTGCGCGTACTGGCGTACCGTCTGCCTTGAACATCAAAAACTTCTGGGTGATTTGCGTGATGACAGCCGTAAAAGAAAGGAATCCACCCCACACGAAACGACATCTTGGTGGCTCTCCTTTTTTTGTTTTCTCATTCTTTTCTCTATCATCTATGTTGGACAGTACAAGCAAGGGTTTATACTTGTCACGGACATCCTCTCCTGACTCAGTTGTATCAAAGAATAGTGGAATAGTCAGGTCTTGTGCTTCTCCTCCCTGGAATTTCAATTGAGGTGCATCACCTCCTATGGTTACTTTGCCATCCCAGAGGATTTTCCGTGTGATTGAGAAATCTTGTGGATTGAATTGGCATTCGACTTGCTCGCTGCCATCTTCCTTCATAATTATAGCTCTCACTACACCACTTTGCTCAGCCATATCATTTCTCCTACCAACTTATTGTTTAATAACGCGAGTGACTACGTTCACGTTCGATGGCGAACATACGCTTGATAATTGGATACACATCACGCGCAAGTTTATCCAGGTCAAGCGCCTCTTTGGGGGCTTCTGGTGTTGGCGCAGGCGTGTTTCCGGCTCCTGCACTTTCTGTTGCTTTTTCCTCTCTGTGCAAAACAGCCTGGTTGTTTACCGTAGTGGATTGGCGCTGCATCATAGGAGACCGGGATACTGATGCCAACGGCATCTGCGTTCCTTCCTGATCGTTGGATGTTGCTACAGTTTCCGCTTTTGCAAGCATTTCCGGCGAACGTTGTGCGTTTCCACCTGATGCCTGCGTTTGTTGCGCCACTCTTTGTGCTACCGGCATGGACTGTCGCGATATAGGTTGTCGTGCAGCCTGTTTTTGTACAGGTTGGTGCAACAACAACGGAGAAGCATCGGAAGGTGTTGTTGCTGCTCTTTGTATTAGTGGGCTACGTTGTGCTTTTGCTGTTAGTGGAAGGTCTGTTGATCGGTTAATCAAGGGCAATGATGATGTTGTTTCACTAGACGTTTTGCGCTGAATCGCCGGGGATGCTTTATCATCGTCGCTTGTTTTTGTTGGGAAGAATGAAGCAGCAGTAGCTAAGGGTGGGGATGCTTTCTTTTCTTCCTCGGGTGCTTCTTCTACAGGCGCGGCGGCGCGGGAGACGAGGGGCTTGGTTTGCGCGACCGTTTCTTCTTGTGCCTCGGCGGCGGCGCGCGCGATGCGCTTGGGTGCGACCTGCTGTTCGGGTTCCTCGCTCGCGGCGGCGCGGGAGACGAGGGGCTTGGGTTGCACGGCCATCGGGGTTTCATTTTCTTCGTCCGGCGGCACAGCTGCACGAGCAACCATTGGCTTGGTTTGTATTTCAGGTGCTCCCTCTTCCTCTGCGGATGAGCCGCCCAGAGTGACAGGCGGGGCAACCTGGCGTCTTACTACCGCTTCAGTTTGTTCTTCTCCTTCGCTAGTTGCTGCACGGGAAATAACCGGCGAAGTTCCTGTGGACACACTTCTTCCAATCGCGGGGGAAGTGGCGGGTTTTCTTGTCACCTCTTCTACTCTGGAGAGAGGCCGGCGTCGGATTGTAGCCGGCACCGCAGGCTGGCTTGGCTGGGTTTGTACCGCGGCCGGTTGGCTTGGTTGAGAACGGGCCATTTCTGTCTGGGGTGCTTGTGGAGCAGGGGCAGATTGTTCTCTTGCGACGGATCTTTCGCTTATTTTGCGACGGATCTCTTCCAGGGAGATTTGTTGAGGTTCAACCTCGGCGGTATCTTCTTCCACGGCAGCAGCGGGTTGAGCGGCATTTCCGTGACTGGCAAATACGAATGAACTGGAGGCTTCTGCTTTTGGAGCCTGGCGTTGAACTTGATATTTGCCTGACTTATCGGGGAAACGCTCCACGATCGTATCAGCGAAACGTGTAATCATGGAAGGAGCAGCTCCGGCATCAGGATGCCAGACCGTACTTCGATCTGCCGCACGCTGCACACGACTCAATCTTGTATGCGTCGCTGCATCATTCAAACCCACCCGAGCGATGGACTTTGGAGTTGCAGTTCCCTCACTACCTTGTTTTGTCTGTAGCCTTCGTTGAATTCGAGAAACTAATGAATTCTCGGTAGATTGGGCCGCTACATCGGATTTCTGCTCGTCCGTTGCTATTGACGGCTTTTGTTCTTGCGGGTTATCTGCCATTGTGTACCTCTTTATTCAAGGTTAAATAGAGAAACTAGGCAGCACCTGCCCAATCCACCGTTTCTAATCCCTCGTGTGCAATTTCGATGCTTTCAAAGGCAACCTGATTTCCTTCGGTGTTTAAATCGGGACCAGTCCATTTTGTGGGGAATGCATCAGTCAAGTTCCAGCGTCTCACCTTTGTATGATCCGCGTTGTAAAGAAGAATAGATATGTGTTGTCGTTTGATTTTTCCATCATACAATCCTTGTTTGAACCAATCCCACAACTCATTGCCGGCGATACCTCGCTTAAACGTAATTGTAGATTGCTTGATGCGTCCGGCTAACTTATGCTCATGATCGTTGACGCCGCCTTCTTGATAGCTATAGACTTCCCGTTCTATGCTTAAGCCCCCACACTCAGAGAAGCATCCTTTAATTACCCCGTCAATCTCCACGTAGAACCTAAATCCACTTACGGGGTCAGTACTCAGGCGTCCATTTGTCAATTTGGTAGGCATATATACATCCTCCTTAATGAATGATACTCACATATAAAGATCCCTATGATCCTTTATTACCCAACCGTTCACGTTCCAATTGAAGCTCCTGCCGAATTAATGAATAAAGTTTGTCAGCTAGAGCTTGCAAATCGATCTCTTGTTCCGATTCAGGAGTCGGATTTTGAGCTCCTGTATCGGCGCCTGCATCGGCAGATCGCTGAACCTTTTGCGTGGTCTGGGAACTGTTTGAATATCTATAAATTGTCATAAGTCCATTTCCTTCTTGTTAATCAAGTTGGAGCGGTAACGGTTCACAGGCAATAAGTGAGTATCTAACTACATTCTACCTAAACCAGGAGTCCAAGAGGGAGACTAGCTCCCTCTTGGACCTGATTCTTGAAAACACGCCGATTATTCCGAAACTGGTTCGTTTAATCTGCGGTTGATTTTGGCGACTTCTTGCACCCATTGTTGCCGATCTCGGTGCTCAAGTTCCAAAATGTCGTTCGGCGACCAGTGGAAGTGGTATGCGATGTAGGCTACCTCCTCATAAATCTGCTCAAGGGGGTAGCCTTTTATACCCCCCCCAAGCCGGCCAAGTCCACCTCAAACTCGGTTTCACACTTCGGACAGGTTACCGGTATAGTTGTTTTGCCCTGCTCATTGATGGCATGATAAAACTCTTGAAGATATGCCAAATCGGCTGCAAAGAGTTTCTCGATCATGCCTGTGTTGATGGCAGTTATTGTCCCAAGCCTTTTGATGACCCGTGAGAGCAAGATGATGACCAGGTATGCTTGATTGCCTTGGACACGCATATCACGCAGCGGCGCAATTTCATCCATGGCAGTCGCCAGACGCATAACCCCTTCTCGATGTAGATTGCCATCTGGGTCAACATAACCAAGCGGCAAGGTGAACTCGAACTCTGTTTGTAAGCTCATGCTCTCTTTTCCTATTGTTACGAGACGCGGTCCATACCCTCGTGAACCAGAGTGACTTCCTCAACGCCGATTTCATTGCTATCCGATTTGACGCTGGGGCCGCTCACTTTGGAAGGCCAAGCATTCTCGAAGTTCCAGCGGGCCACTTCCTCGTAGTTGCGGTCGAACATAACGATTGAGCAGGTCTTGCGGGCTTGATCCATCTGGCCTTTCTCGACCAACTCGCGCCAATCCCATATCTGCATATCTTGGGTGATGCCGCGTTTTACTGTTACATCCTGCCACTTGAGCCGGCCTGGAATCTTCTGGACGATTTCCATTCCTTTATCATTGACAACTTTGTGTTCAATGACTTCGCTTTCAGATCCGACGCCGGAACACTCGGTGAAATACCCGGTGATAGTCCCTTGCAACTCGAGTCCAAAGTTGAACCCTACCAAGGGGTCTGTATCGCGTCCACTTTTGTTTGCCATTTCATATACCTCCTAAACTAGTGAAAAGATTAAAGTTATCCAGCACTGGGTCCAGCCCACTGACTGATACGGAATATAACGAACTCTGCCGGTTTGACTGGGCACATACCAATTTCGATAATCAGTCGCCCCTGATCCCGCACTTCTGGAGGATTGAGTTCCTGATCGCATTTCACATAAAATGCTTCGGCAGGGGACAAACCAAACAGAGCTCCATCGCGCCATACTGTACGCAAGAATGCAGTCACATCGCGTTTGACGCGTGCCCACAGAGAATAGTCGTTCGGTTCGAAGACTACCCACTGAGTACCATTTTCAATGGATTTTTCGACAAAGTTGAAGAGTCGGCGAACGTTAAGGTAACGCCAGGCGGGGTCACTGGAAAGAGTGCGCGCACCCCATACCCGAATGCCACGGCCCGGGAACGCTCGGATACAGTTAACGCCAATAGGGTTGAGTGTGTCCTGTTCGCCTTTGGTCGTGCCGTATGCGATTCCCGTCGCGCCTAATACAACTTCGTTTGCCGGGGCTTTCCAAACACCGCGTGTGTTGTCGTTGCGCGCCCAAATACCGGCCATGTGCCCTGATGGCGGAATGGCAATTGAACGCTTCTGGATGGGATCATCAACTTTGATCCAGGGATAATACATCACAGCATAGCTAGAATCGTACCCTGTCGTATTCATGCGCCATTCTTTGACTTCCTGTGGGGTCATGTCAGGAGGAACATCCAAGATAGCAACGCGGTCGGCCATTCGTTCGCAATGGGCAATTAGCATCGTTTGGACCGCTTTCACCATTTCCCGATCGAGTTTGACGCCAGGGGGGGTGGTCATCAAATCAGGTACGATCACCATCGTCACGTCATCAAGGACTTCCAGCCCTTGTACACCTGTACGATCGCTGACATCTCCATTAAATTCTTGGGATGTTGGAGCGGCAAGTTGCTTTTGTTCAAATTGCAATGATTGCTGTTGTGATTTCGGCCAAACTTTGGCTAGTGGAGCAGAAACATCCTGAATGAGAATGTCTACGAGTTGGGGAGCTTTGTTATTGACGTATGCAACCTTGACCTTCTTGACGCCGTCAACTTCTTCCTCAACCAGGGTCGCACCTTTGACCGTTTCCCGAACCTGCCAGTCACCACCAACTCCTTCACGCTCGACAATAATTGTGAAGGGTGGGAGTTCTCCGCTCACTTCTTCTGTGGCTGGGGTTGGTTCAGCTGGACCCTCTTCTCCCTCTTTCTTGGGAGTTGGTTTTCGTATGGGTGCTGCTTTAGGGGCCGGCAGCTCAGGTACATCAAATCTGACACGGGTTCGCAGACCGTCAAAACCGGCTTCTTTGGCTTGTACAAGGATGTGAGCTTTACCATCGGCGCCCAAAACTGGGGCATTTGCCTTACCAATGGTCTTGACACTGACCACATAGCAACGAGCGCCGCCGTTGTGGAAAAAGCCATATACCGCATGTGGGAGGTAGGTCCCACCTACAAACCCCCCGAATCGCTCTACGTATTGGGACCAGTTTGTAACAAGTTGTGGTTTGTTGAGTAAATCCTCGGCAACAATCTCACCACCTATTTCGCGAATAAGCTCCGCTTTTTCAGTGAATCCAACGAAAGCTGCTGTCGAAGTAGCAACTCCTTCGATGGGTTTCGGCCCAATATTTACTTCCTCTACATACACGCCTGGAGACAGATATTCTGGCATTCGTAACCTCCTTGAGCTTTGATCAGTTTGTAGGAATAGATTTTTGTGATAGTTGTGAGCTACTGTTGCATGAGTTTCTCTCTATATCGGCCTCCTTCCCTAGCTGTACTCCGCAAGTGCAGATTACATAAACCCGAATCAAACTTCGACAGTGTAATCGGGTGCTGGGACAGAGATTTTTTGTTGTTGTGGTTCTTGGCCTTGGGCTTGAATGTTGAGTGTGTAGCTTCCGGCTCGAATTCCCTCAATAATAAATCGTCCATCCGCTCTAATTGGTAATTCTAACCGTAATTCGGCTACCGTCAAGTGGATTGTGTTGAGGGGTAGTTTGGTTTGTATGGTGCCACCAATTGTCCATAGAGCATTTTCTTGTAGATTTGCCACAGGTGCCTTTGCTGTTGATTCTGCCATTTGATGGAATAAAATTTCCGGTGGAGCAATAGGAGCTTTAGGAAGCGGGATTGGCATATATGGATTCACGGCGATAGTGATGATGCAGACAAGAGCCGGCTTCACTTCATTGTCCATTGCGCTCCAGATGTCGGACGGGTTGCGCATTTCATCATATTGAGCAGCCATTAGAGGTATTGGGACCGGTTGCTCGCGTAAAGTTTCGGGAAGCAACTCTTCTGGTAGATGTGGGTAGCGCATAAGCGCCATCAGGGCTCCAGACAGTAATTGATGCTCATCTTCTGGTTCTGCTGCCCAGGCTGTAATCATGTAATGCAAATCCATTCTGACGGGTCTACGTCTTCTGGATGGCGTTCCATCTTCAGCTTCTGCGACCTCCCACATAGGGCGTGTTTGCCGCAGGGTTTTATTCTCTCGCACATCGTAGAGAAACAGGTTGATAGTGGGTTGGCTGATACGCGCAGACCATTCGCGTTTGGGTTGATCAAACGTAATATCCACCTGATTGTCTCGAATAGGTATCTCGCGGATAAAGAGTTTTCGAAGTGCCTCGTCAACGTCTCCAAGCATAATGGTTCATTCCTTTTCCGACTCTGATTATTGTAGCATAGTTCCTGCGCCTATAGAGATCTTTTGCGGTTGGCCAAATCTAAGTTGGCGATTATATGCTTCCATCTCAATTTTCAGGTCCTTGCTAAACTTATCAAAGATAGCCTTGACTTGTTTTTCCGGGTTTCCTAACATACGCTGTTGGAGAATAAATACTCGCCGCATGACGGCATCCAGATATGCACGTTCGTCTTGTTGCTGTTTTTGTAGCCGCCCGCGCCAATCCGCCTTGAGTGAATCGGGTGCTTGGGGCCAGTTCATCCCTACCCATCCGGACGGTATTCGAGTGAGCTCCTCGTGCCTTTCGTTGGGCGGCGTTTCATGCGACAGCATTTGCATCCATGCCAGTTTATCTGTGCGGGGCGCCTGCGCCCATCCTGGCCCAACCCAACGAGGTAAACGTACCTTGATTTCCACTATAATATCCACACGCGTGATGATGCCGTTTTCAGTTTTGATCGCATATCGGTAATTGTGTTCATACCATTTCCCGTCGCGCAGGAGTTGCTGTTTGACCTGGGCCAGGTTTGAACCGCTGACATCGTAATACTCAACCCGAGGCTTTTCCACTTTGACCGTACCGGCCTCAACTAAGGCTTTCTTCGGTTTCTTGCTTGTAGTTTGTTCATCTTCATTGGCGGGGGGGGCTTTGACTCCCAACATGCTTGAGTGAAGTCCAGTGTGACTCAGAAGCCGTTGCACAGCGCGGTTGCCAACTTGTTGTTGCAACTGATTAACCGTATCCCCTTTTTTGTCGGTCTTTTTTGTGCTGGCCGGCTTTTTGGTGGTTTCTTCCGCTTTGGGTTTACGTACAGCGGTCGCTTTCCCTTTCATGATCTTTCCCCCTTGCTACTGAGTCAGGGTTTGAAACCCTATTATCTGGATAATGTTTACTTATGGTAACGTGGCTCTGGTTTTAATCAACTGCTTGTTTTGGCTCTTCAATATCCTTAACAGCATCTGCCGGTGAAGTATTGCCGTAAATAACGGCCATTATTCCTGGCAGATACCTGTCCATCGTTTGTACAGCAGGATAAATGGCATGTTTGATGAGTTCGGGTTTTAGTTCTACTCCCTCAAAGTCAATGCTACTCTTATAGCGGATTTCGCCATCTTCGAAGTCTAGCTCGAAATTGCCTATGCGTAAGCCGTAATTAGCCCGCGCAATAAACTCGGCTACTGAAAGACGTTTGTTCTCCTGAGCTTTGGCAGGAGCCATCACATAGAAAACAAATTGTTCCAAATCCACCCGAATTTGCGCATAACATGCGACTCGTCCATTTTTACCTTCGAATCCCATGCTATAGATTGTACGATTTTCGAGTTGTTGTGGATACCATCCATCATCCTCGAGGAATTTTCCGAGCGTTTCAAATGCTTGCAATCCATTGATATGTTCTGGTACACTGGCCACGGTTGTGTTCTCCTGTCCTGTTGAATTTTGGAATCCGTTCTGCCTGTGCGTGTAAATTAACGTTGATAGCATAGGCAGTTTGTTCTAATTGTACACTTGATCTATCAAAGTTCGCGCCTGCCCCCCTTATCCGGCAGCCCTGAGCAGATCTATAGTTTCTTGGGATCTTTGATATTTCTATGATTAGTGGAGATGTGACATTTTAAGGGAATAATTTTGGGGACGGCGGTAATCCCCTTTTTGTGGTAATAGGAGGATGCGTGCTGCATTTTTTATGATTCTCCTGACACATTATGATTCTGGTTCCCCATATCAATAGTCTCTATCCCGCACTATGAGAGAAAACTTGTTTAGAGGGTTTGCTCTTCTCCATTTTTCATTATACCTGAAGTCTATACTGACTGCAACTGGATGCTAAATAGTACTTTTGGCCTATGAAACTTTTGTGTAAATGTACTTTAGATATTCATGAGAGCATGGGGGCGTTTCTTAACGAAACTTTATCTTTCCATTGCACACATTGTATCTTGTTTATGTCCGTATTTATAGAGTGCTCCTGGCTCAAAACGATGACTTTCGTGTTCCCACCAATTCTGTGCGTGTTCAGTGACGCTATTCAAATCTTGGTAACTTAAATGTATAAAAGGATTGAGTCCAAAAGTATGACCCGTGATGATACGCAGCTCTTCTACCAATACATTGCGCCAGGTGGGTTGCTCAGTCATCAGAGAGATTATATTTGACAACCGTAGTGGCTTTCCCAGGCGATAGCAAACACCGGTTTTGTAATCATCTCGGTGTTCCTTCCACCAAACTTTTACATCTACAACTTGTGCATCTTCATCAAACAATTTTCCTGTGATGTCATAGATCCTGAAAAATGCTGTATTGGATATGTCCGTATTCTCGTTTTCTAGCAGCGTTATGAATTCATCTACTGCCTCTCTGGTTCCTAAATAAAACAAGGTATCCATTGCATCTTTACAAATTTCAACGAGATTATCCTTTGCTGCTGCCTGCAAGGTAGAGAAGATCCCTGGTGTTACAATGTATTTCAATGCTTTTATCGCTTTAAGTCGAATGATCGTGTCATTTGCATGAGATAGTTCAATAATGTAGGGCGACATTTCCTGATTGCCTAGTTTGGCTAAAGCCACAATACATGCAATAACAAGATCGGCATGGTAATGGATTTGTTCTTCATCTACGATATTTTTTACTATTGGCAACAATTTGTGAACAGCGCGTTGATCACCCATTTCGCCTAATACATCCGCGGCCCATGCTCTGTCGCTGATAATATTTTCTTTGTCTAGCAACTCATTGATGAGAGATTGAAAGGCCTGCTCAGAGTTGACCCGACCCAAAATTTGAAAGGCAGTAAGCCGTAGTGTATTATTCTTCTCGTCAAGTAGATCAATCGCTATAGGAACCATTTCGGGGGTGTCTACTTTTAACAATACTGTCGCCAAATTCCTCGCTGCACCTAGGTTACCTGATCGAATTGCCGATATTACATCGGGCACAATTGACATCCCCATTCCCGCTAATTCCGAAATATCAACATTGACATTACGTCCCCCTTTTTTTACATTTTCTATGAGCGCAGATGTGTTATTCATTGTTATGATCTACTCCTTCCGCCCGTGCCAAATGATCGTTTCAATGCAGCCATACGACTGTTCCACCAACCGGTGAATGGTTGATGCTCAGTATCCTTGAGGAATATTAGGTTACCGGGATCTGTTTCATTACCATCAAAACTAACCGGTTGAATATGGTGTTCAGACCATCCAACCAAATAGATCTCATCATAACTCAAACTATAACTAGTGCCGTTTATCTCTCTTTCGGTCAAGAGTTTGGCACCATCTTCGACAACTCGATCATTTGATTTCTGTTGCCACCTGGAATTCCCAGCAACTCCCAGGTACTCTAGGACTGCCTGTTTGGGTCTGGTTGGGTTCCCATCACGAATTTGCTCCAGGTTTCGCTTATAAACATTTTTCTTAGCACCTACTTCATCTCGCCAGGAGTCCACATGGGGAGAACCCGGAGTAGTTGCTCCGGTGAGTTCGTATGGGCCAGTAAGGTCGGGGACGCGTCCATTGTGATCGCCAAACTCGTCGTTTGCTGGATGTCTAGTGGTAGTTTGAGAAGGATAACTATCCCAGGTCCAATCTGCATGTGAGAAGCTGCCTTGGATATTGCCGCCTGCAACCATGTATGAGCCATAGGCACCCTCCTTGCGTTCTCCTTCTTTCACTTCTCTTTGAACAACATACTCATAATTCCATTTATCACCACCATCAACAACTGTGAGAGATTGGAAAATTGAAAACTGGCTCTTTATCGTGGCGGCAACCTGTTCTGCTTCTTCAAATTCTATAGCGCCTTCCTCCAAGAATTTTTGTTCTTCTGTGTCGATTGCAGCCAATGCTTCTTCAACGTTGCCGTCTTTTCCTCCTGCTTTCTCAAGCAACTGTGTTAACACTCCAGCCAGTGCATCCTCGTCAGCTTCCAGGGCTTGTTGATCTGCGGCCAGCGATTCCTCGTCGCCAAGCTTCTTGACGGCTTGCATCCTCTGTGCCAGGCTCGCGGCTTTCGCGCTGGCGTTGCTTTCCATGCCTTGTGCCTGAGAGTGCAACCCCTGGGCTTCGCCCTTTTCATCACCTTCCATCTCGCCGATCTTGCTCCCTATTTCGCCGAGTTTTCCAGAGAGCGCTGTATCATCCAGATTCAGTTCACCTTGTTTTGTTACAGAAAGCGTGTGGCTCTCCTCGGCGGCGGAGAAGGTGACATCTTTGCCGATTTGGCCGCCTTCTTTGCCTTCGCCGCCAAAGCCGAGCATCTTGGCGATTTTCATCACAAAGCCCTTAATCAGATTCAGAACATAGTCAATACCGGCGTTGATGGGCTCCTGGATCTTGTCTATGATCTTGCGCACTTTGGCGCCCAGGTCGCCCAGGCCGATCAGGCTGGCGAGGAAGCCGATGACGGTGGGCACGAATCTTGCCAGCGACTGCTCAACGAATTGCGCCGCTCCCGCCAGATCGCCCGCCGCGATGGCTGTGACCGAGTCAATGATGGAGTTGACCAGGGCCATGATTCGCTCGGCGTTGTTGACAAACCAGACGATGATGTCGTAAATGGCTTTGGCTGCCTTGATGAAGGCGCCTGCCGGCCCGCCCAGGATGCCGATCAACCACTGGATGCCCGCTTCGATGACCTCGCTGATCAACATCTCTTTGATGCCGTCGAAAACCTGCTCTTTGATGTCGGTTAGTTTGTCCTGGATCCACTTCCAGAGCCCCGGCAATCCTTCGTCTCTGATGACCACGAAGATTTCGAAGCCGGTTTCCAGGGCGCTGACCACGCCTTCGCCAAAGATGCCTACGGCGCGCGATCGAATGTTTTCCCAGGTCAAGCCGAGGATTTGCATCACCAGTCCGAAGATGCCTTTGGCGTCCCACGTTTCGGGCAGGGTGATTCCGGCCTCGCTGAGGTTGCCCGTCAACCACTCGATGAATCCGGTTTGCAAGTGGGTGCCGATGTTGTCCACGAAGTTCATAAACCCTTGTTTGACGGCACTGATGAGATTTCCCAGGAAGCCAATGGGGTCTTTGAGGATCATCATGACGGCATCGGCGGCGCGTTGGAGTGTGCTGAGCAGCAAATCCTTCAATTCCAGGATGGTCTTAATGACGCCGCCGAGGGCGTCAATGGCGGCGTCAATCAAGCCGCGGTTTTGTGCTTTCAGTTCTTCAATGCGGGCGTCAATCGCTTCCAAATTCTCGTTATACTTTTGAGCCAGCGTATTGACTAATTCGGTTTGTTTGTTGTCAATCGTTTGCTCAAGGCTATCGAATTGCCCCTGGATGGCGGTTGCCGCTTCTTCGCCGACGGCGCGCAAATCGTCGGGGAGTTGGCCGACGTAGTCCTGAACCTGTTGTTTACCCTCGGCCACGGCTGCCTTGGCTTCGGCCAACGTCGTGCTGATCACGGCAGCGATGTTGTCAATGACGGCGTCCATCTCGTTGATGTAGAGATCGCGGCCCTCCTGATAAATGCTGTTGACGTCGCCGGGCATCCCCATCAATTTGTCGCGGAGCCAGCGCGCCCAACCCAGCCATCCGCCATAGCGTTTTTGCTTGTAGGCTTCCATCTTGGAGTCTACGTAGTCCTCGAACGCCGTCTTGGCGGCCTCGGCGCCGGCGTCAAAGATGGATGTAACCTCGGAGTCCAAACCGCTGAGGATGCTTTCGACTTCCGTTTTTGTCTGTTCGTAGATGAGTGTGATGTCGGCGGCGATCTTTTCACGGGCCTGAACATCTTCTTGCATGGCTTGTTGCTGATCGTTTCCGACGTTATCAAGCAAGGAGGCGCGTTCGTCGTACATGCCCTGCAAGCTCTCTTGCGCTGCTGCCACTGCGTCTTCCTCGGCGCCGGTGATGATGTCTTGTTCATCCTGGCGATAGGTAGCCGGACTTTCGGCAGCTTCGGTTTGCGCCTCATCTTTGGCGTCGAGGGCGGTAAGGAACTCCGGTTCATTGGAGTTGGACAGTTGTTCTTCGGTGATTTCGGCGTCGGCCATTTGTTGATCGAGGGCGGCGCTGCTATCGGCGAGGGGCGTCTCGAACTCGCTTTCGCTGCGCGCCTGTGGCGCGGCGCCTTCGGCGCCAATGTCGCCGGGTACTTCGCCGGCGTCTTGTTCTGCCAGCGGCGTAGCGGTGCGGGGCGTCACGCTCCCGGTGTCCGGCGCTGCGGCGCTTGCTTCGGTGAGCGGGGTTGCGGAGGTGTCTTGCTGCGCCTGTACGTCGTCTACCAATCCGCCACGCACGTCATCCATCGTGCCGTCTTCTTTGAATTCATCCGCTCCCTCGATAGTGCTGGGGGTCAGTTCGGCGATGCGGGCCATGAGGGCAGCCTTGAACGCGGCAGCATCGAAGGCGGGAGTCTCGGCGCCTTCCATCGTGTTGACCTGATTGGATTCGGCCGTCGCCTGGAGTTCATTCGCGGGCGTTTCCACGGCATTCTGTGCGGCATCGGCTTCGCCCTGGGCCTCGCCGTGAGTTTGTTGTTCTTCAGCCGTAGTGGCGGACGCTTCTGTGACGGCCTGATAGGCTTCATCTTCTTCAGGGCTGCGCGGAGCGGCGTCGGCAGGCGACTCGGATTCGGAGAAGGCGGTTTCGACAGCTTGTTGAGCGGCGATGGTCGCGGCGTCGGCGGCAGCGGCCTGTGCGCCCGCACCACTGCCTCCGGCCTCCGGCCCTGCCTGTTCCGCCGCGGCCTGAGTGGCGGCATTTTCGGCGGCCTGTTGGGCGGCGGCTTGTGCGCTCTGCTCCGTGGCAGCCTGCGCCTGAGCCTGAGCGACGGCGCGCGCAGCTTCTTCGGCGGCCTGCGCCTGTTGAGCGGCGGCCTGTTGCGCCGCGGCGCGCGCATCTTCTTCCTCGTTCGAGACCGGGCCTTCAGCTTGAGACGCTGCGGCCTCTTGCGCCGGCGCAATGCCAGCCTGCTCCTCGGAGCTGGCCTCAGTTTGCTCGGTGTTTGTATCGGTGACAGCTTGCTGGTGGGCGCCTTGAGCGGCGGCTTCGGCTGCGGCAGCCGCGGCTTCGGCTGCGGCCTGTTCTTCGGGAGAGGGCGCTTCGCCCTCGGCGGGGGCGTCTTCTTCACGCTGGAGGATCGGTTTGCGTTGTAGCTCGCCTGCGCCGCCCTGCTGCACGACGTGGGTCAGCTCGTGCGCCATCAGGCGCCGTCCGGCAGTGGTGCCGGGGGCGTATTTTCCCGCACCGAAGGCGATGTTGGAGCCGACGGTGTACGCCTGCGCGTTCAGCTTTTCGGAGGTGGCGGCGGCTTCGCTGTCATTGTGAATCTTGACATTGCCCAGATCTACGCCCATGCGCGATTCAAAGAAATCGCGCTCGGTCTGCGGCATGGGAGTTCCGCCGCGTTGCATATTTTGGATGCGCGATTCGACACCGGCATCCACTTCGTTGCCGCCGATGCCGTCGCTGCTGCGCATGGCGGCGGTGCGTTGCACGTAACGGTTCAGCGATGCCGGGCGGTTGTGGTTACGCGGATCTTCTCCAGCGCCGTCGTCGCCATCGGTGGGGGGCGGGGGTGGGGTAGCCGGCGCCGGCATTTTCATCACCTGTTCGGCGACCTGGTCGGCTTCGAGCTCGTATTCATCGCCGGGCTCGCTGACCGAGAGCTTGGTCTGCACCGGCGTATCCTTGAGCGAGGTCATCACACGCTGGAGGTGACGGTTGCCCTGCGTCTCTCCGATCTTCTTTGCGACCGTTTGCCCCTGAACTGTGGGCAGTCGGTTGAGCATGTCGGCCTGAGCTTCGACGGTGGGGCCGTTGAAGGCCGGACCGATTTCCGGCATCAGGTTGGCGCTGCTGCCGGGGCTTTCGGCAACCGGCGATTGGATTTTTCGTTGGTTTTTCTTATCCGTTTGTGTGATTTGACCAGTGTTGCTCATATTCCCTCAAATAAATGTTTGAATTGAAAACTAAGGTTGGAAACGTGAACTTATAACTCAGTCGTTTATTGTTTGCCGCCGGTTTGTTGCACCACATGGGTTAATTCGTGAGCCAGAAGGCGTCGCCTGTCCGTAGAGCCTGGCGCGTACTTGCCTTTGTCGAAGGCTACATCAGAGCCGACCGTGTACGCCTGGGCATTCAGATTGTCGGCAGTTTCGGCTGCCTGATCATCGTTGTGAACTTTGACATAGCCTAAGTCCACCCCCATACGCGGCTCAAAGAAGTCGCGCTCTGATTGGGGAAGGGCCTGCCCGCCGTGTTGCATAGCTTGGATGCCGGATTCAATACCAGGGGTGATTTGACTTCCGCCGATGTTGTTGCCGGCAGGTTGCGCATAGCGCTTGAGAGTGGTTTCGTCGCCGCCGGAGGGTGGGGTGGGTGAGGCCGCCATGGTCATCGCCTGATTGGCGACACGGTCGGCTTCTTGTTCATATTGATCACTGGGCTCGCTGACCGTGGGTTTAGTTTGGGGCGCGCTATTACTGCGCTTCAGGGAAACCATCACATGCCGGAGGATGCGATTGCCCTGAGACTGCTCGATTTGCATCGCTATCGTCTGTCTTTGCGTACCCGACAAATGCCCAAGCGTACCCGCCTGACCGCTCATCTCCGATTCATCGGCGATCATTGCGAGGTTTTTTTCTGTTTTTGTTGTATTTCTTACTGATCTACGGATATTTGATTGAATATTGGGCCGGGCTTTACAATCCTTTTGTGAGGCCTGGTTACTCCCCATATCTGCTCCCATTGATTAACTAATAACATGATCATTGCTTCTATTCTAACTTCTGTAAGGGCATTTGGCAATAGGGAATTTTCATAGATTTATGCGACTCTCCATCTGAGTGCCGCTGAGAGCCTGTTCGCCAATGCCGAGAGCAGCCGCAGGGAGCTTTTTGCGACAACGAAAACTCTCGCGAAATACCTTCGCGAGAGTTTTCATGATGATCCATTGGATTACTTTTGTGATTTTGCGGTTTCTGTGGGGGACGCATCTTGATGTTCGCGCAATTCCTGACTGGCGGCGTTGGCGGCGTTGGCGATGGTATCGAAGAGCTTCTGGAAGGCGTCGGTGAGGCGTTGGCGATTTTCTTCGCGGATGGCGTCGAGGTCATCATTGCGCAGGCGCTCCGGGATGCGTTCCAGGTCTTCAGAGGTGGGGACGCCCATCTGTGTGAGATTGGCGCGGAAGGAACGGATTTTCTCCTGGGCGGCGGCTTGATCTGCCGGGTTTTCGGAGGTAGCCTGCCGTAGGAAGTCGCCCAACGCTGCGACAAGGGGTGTAAGTTTGTTCTTGGCAGTTTCGGCGTCACCGGTGGGGATTTCGGTGATGGGCGTTTCGCCCCGAGCGTGAGCCTCGGCGGCGCAGATAGCCTGATAGTGGCGGACGAGCCGGCTCAGCATTTCGAGGGGCTCGTTCATTTGATCTTCCAGACACTGTTTCGCCTGAGCGAGAGTGATCTCGAAGGGGGCGATCGCGGCTGCGTTCACCGCGCGCTCAGCGCCGTCCAGCGTGCGGATCACGTAATCGCCCTCCGGTAACGTCACGTTGATCGGAAGGCTGAAAAAACAATCGAAAGCTGCCGTTGTATAGATTATGTTTGTCATAGTTAATGTTTCCGTTAGCGATTTTTAGGCTTGTCGCCCCGCTGCATACGTTGTAATCGTGCCTTTGCTTCATAACTTGATTTGATCTGGGTAAACATTTCCCCTCCCCATTTTCTGTGTAGTTCCAGTAATTTCGGTTCAAAGGTAGTTTTGGCGATATCGCTTCCCATAATTTCTGCGATGGTACTCCAACCGACCACTAACTCCTTATATGCGGTCAGGTGATCTCCGTGAGCTTCGGCCAGATCGGCGATAGCGGCGGTTGCGCTGATATATGAGAGAGGAGCGCCGGCTTGTAATGCTTGATCGCGTGCTTCTTTAGCTTTTGCCAGTGCCGTTTTGAGGTCTTTGAGTTCGATGGCTTGAGTGGTTTGGAGCAGGAGAAGGTCTGCTTGAATGTGATGATTCTGGAGTGTTTTGGCCGTTTCAAATGTGTCAGAAATAACCTTCTCAGCATCAGCCATGTATCCTCCCTGTAACAGAGCCGCAGCTTTTTCGACCAGGGTTCGCAGTGCTTCTGCCGAGTTTTGATCGAGTAGCAACAGGGAGTGGGCTTTGTCGAGGTCTGTTACGGCATCTTGATAGCGTTTACACATAATCTGAGCAATGGCACGTTTGCGCAAGAGCGCCGCGCTTGCTGTTGCTGTGAGCCCCGCCTCTGCGCCTATAGCAAGTGCCTGATTGTAAGATTGGACTGCCGCCAAACCATTCTGTTGCGCCAGTGCGATCTCACCTAATTCGGTAGCGGCTGAGACGGCAATAGGATTGGGGGTTTTGAATATTTCATCTGCCAAGCGTAACGCTTGTTGAGCGCGTTTCTTAGCCTCTTCAAGTTCTCCACTAAACCTATATAGTGTGGCGGCGAAATGCGTGCAACGCGCTTCATCATAGGTGAGGCCTTGTTGCCGGTAAAGTTCCGCTGCTTCATCAAGTTCAAGTCGTGCCTGCGCAATGTTACCGGTTTCTAACAAAGCGTTGGCATGAGTAACCAACATTTTGGCCAAAGTGTCGGGAGTTCCTTCTGTACGTGCTGTTAGCAATAAACGGTCGGCAGCTTGCAGATTGGCGCTCATTCTTTAGGATCCCTCGGAACCATCGGTAATTTCGTAGCCTTGTTTTTGGAGCCGGGCTTTTGCTTCCTGGATAGCAGCTTCGCGTGCCGCTTTGTGTTCATTTGCCCAGGCCTGTAGTTGCTCCGCTAGCGTTTGCGCCTGTGTTTCCTTGTTTACGATCATCTCATCTGCTGTCTCTCTTTGTTCGGCGGCCTCTTCCTTGGCTTCTGTTGCTTCTGTAATCTTTTCTTCATTGAGTTGTTGGAGGTTTTGCGCACCTTCGCTAGATTGCTCGAATTCCTGTTGCGTAGTTGTTGCTTTTTCCTCCACGGTTTCGATGCGTGTCTGGTCTTGTGTTAATTCCTGCTGTTTTGCCGGTTGCGCTGCACTTTGCTCGCTCATTGCGCTGTCCATTTGTCCAAGCGCCGATTGGAATCCTCGGGCATCTTTGTTCATCGCATCCATTTTATCTTTCCAGGCCATGATTTGATTTTCTATTCCATCGGGTAATAGCCAGGAAATGCTCTTAACTTTCCCCAGAGCTTTTGAGGCATAATGTGTGAAGCGTTCAAATCCAAAGAGCGGTACAGTAAGTACAGCCAGACCCGTTTTGCGGTTTGCATAACTCATCAGGTCGCCTTGGGCCTCTTGTTGACGCTTTTGTTGTTCCTGATTAGCTTCCTGGCGACGCGCTACTGCTTGTTGATGGGCCTCGTTTGCTGTAATGGCTCCGGCAGTTTCGTCTACAGCTTCCTGAAGTGGGTCCTGGTTGTCTTGATGCTGCTTTTCTGCATCTGTCATTTCGGTCTCGGCCTTTTCGGCTTCGGCTCGCGTTTTTAGCAATTGCAGAATCTCGTCCTTTATCGCTTCAATTTGTTCCGGTGTTCCGGGCGGATCGGTGTAGTTGGGATTAACATGTTCGATCTTGGTTTCCGCTTTATCGTTTTTCAACAATAAGTCATCGGGTCCATTGACCTCATAGTTATCCTTGTTTTTTGGATCCGTGAGTGTTTTGTAAGTAGTGTTGCGCTTTTCATCGTTGTTCGGATTTGTGGTTTGCTGACTGCTTTCTTCGCTGTTATTCTGATTTGTGGTTTGTTGAATTGCCAGTTCTTCGTCCACTGCATCTTCGATGATCTTGGTTTGTTCGGCTTTTTTCTTGTTGTTGTATTTCCGTTCTGTGCCATGTTGAAGGTCATGTAAACTTTTATCCTGAAGATTGCTATAACTATAATCGTAGCCTTTGGCGGCTTCGTATCCTGGTTTATGCGCCAATTCTTTGCCCGGTGGAACGCGCATGCCGGATGCTTTGCCTTTTTTGACACGGTTATACTCTTGCTTCAACCACCCCTTATCTGCTTTGCCGAGTTTCTTGTCAGTCATCAACTCACGCAGTTTCTTCTGCCTGCCTCCACGCCCTTTATTTGTTTTCGATTGGGCAGGAACGACCGTCTTGGTTACAGGGTCAAGTTCGAGTTTCTTAAGGTCGGGATTTCCAGGTTTGCGTTTGATAATGACTTCGTTATCTGTCCCCGGTTTTCTGGCGTAATAATACCCGTCCTCCAACTTTGGAAGTTTTTGCTCTTTGGCCAGTTCCGCGCCAGATTTTTTCTTGCCAACTACGATTTCCTTTCCCGCATCCTTACCGGTCGTACTATCATCTGACTTCTTGGTGTTTTGCGATTCTGTCTTTTGGGGCGATTTTGCATCCTTATTTGACGGTGGAGTGATGTCCACTTTAGGTTTGTCGTAAGTTTTGTTTGCCACTGCATCCGCGGTTTTGCTACCAGCCCAAGAACCAAGCCCAGTTCCTAACTTTCCTGCGGAGGCGGTCAAATCTGCCCCCTGGACTTCAATCGCGCGCGGATCGGCGTCGCTCTTGAACATATGCAAAGCGCGGAATAGCATTGCAGTAGGTTGAAGAACAAAGGAGTTGATGGCATCCAGCACGCCTGAAACTATGCCTGCCCCGGTGGCGATTTGTAGCGCTACGGTGGCTACTGGCGCAGTGACCGGTGCAAGCACTACGGTTAGACTTAATGCCCCGGCCACGGCCGCGACGATCCCTGCAATTCCTCCAACGACGCTGGCTACATTACCAAGGATGTCTACGACTTCTCCAACAGCTTCAAGGCTGTTGGCTAACTTTTCATACTCTGAACTACCCTGTCCAAATTCACTGATAGTTTGTCCTGTCGCGCTCCAATCCTTCGTTGCTAGACCGTAAGCAGACATTGCGCCGCCCAGGATTGGGCCCACGCCAGGTATGGGGATAAACTTTGCGGCAAGTCGCCCAACTGTACCCGTTAGCAGACCCAGACCAAAGCCTGTTCCAGCACCATAGAGGAACCCTGCTCCTGCTGTTTCTGCGATGAATTTGGCTCGCCCGGCTGAACCCGCCTCGCCTACTTTGCCCAATGCTCCGCCCCAGCGTTGATGTTCGGCTAATTCTTCGTCAATGAGAGCTAAATTGCTCGTAGAGAGAGAACTAAGTGTTTCCAGACCTTCTGGTTGACTTGGTGGAGTATTGGTCTGGTTTTTGGGTGGTTGCGGCGTAGCCGGTGATGGCGTTTCAATTGGTTGCGGCGTAGCCGGTGATGGCGTGTCTGTTGGTTGCGGCGTAGCCGGTGATGGCGTTTCAATTGGTTGCGGCGTAGCCGGTGACGGTGTTTCAATTGGTTGCGGCGTAGCCGGTGGGTCGGTTGGTTGTGGCGTAGCCGGTGTCGTCGGTGGGTCGGTTGGTTGTGGCGTAGTCGGCGAAGGTGTGTTGGTCGGCAATGTGGTAATCGGAGTTGGTGTGGTAATTGGTGTGGTAACTGGTGTTGGTGTGTTGGCCGGTGCAGTAGTTGAGGACGGAGGAGTGGGTGTAGTAACCGGGGGCGGGTTTCCGGGCGTCGGCGCAGTAGTCGGTGTCGGTGGTTCGTCGTTAGTATCGCGCCGTAACTCGCCCGCGCCGCCCTGCTGCACGACGTGGGTCAGTTCGTGTGCCATCAGGCGTCGTCCAGCCGTGGTGCCGGGGGCGTATTTGCCCGCGCCAAAGGCGATGTTGGAGCCGACGGTGTACGCTTGCGCGTTCAGCTTTTCGGAGGTGGCGGCGGCTTCGCTGTCATTGTGAATCTTGACGTTGCCCAGATCCACGCCCATGCGCGATTCAAAGAAGGCGCGTTCGGTCTGCGGCATGGGAGCGCCGCCGCGTTGCATATTTTGGATGCGCGATTCGACGCCGGGATCCACTTCGTTGCCGCCGATGCCGTCGCTGCTGCGCATGGCCGTTGCGCGTTGTACGTAGCGATTGAGCGAGGCTGGACGGTTGCGGTTGCGCGGGTCTTCGCCGGCGCTGTCGTCGCCATCTGCGGGAGGTGGGGGTGGGGTGGCCGGCGCCGGCATCTTCATCACCTGTTCGGCGACCTGGTCGGCTTCGAGCTCGTATTCGTCGCCGGGTTCGCTGACCGAGAGCTTGGCCTGCACCGGTGTGTTTTTGAGCGAGGTCATCACCCGTTGCAGGTGGCGGTTGCCTTGCGTCTCTCCGATCTTCTTCGCGACCATCTGCCCCTGAGCGGCGGGCAGGCGATTGAGCATGTCGGCCTGAGCTTCAACCGAAGGCCCGTTGAAGGCCGGGCCGATTTCCGGCATCAGGTTGGCGACGCTGCCTGGACTCGCGGCAACCGGTGTTTGAATCTTTTGCTTATTTTTCTTCTCGTTTTGTGCGGCCTGGCTTGGATTCCCCATCTTGCCTCCATTGTGATCGCTGCTTGCCGAAAATGATGGGACATACGTTGACGCACCGGGTGTTCATACGGAATGTCTCATAGAATAATTTCTGTGAAATCGCGTCGTTGTCGGGCGGATAGGCGGGCGGTTATTCTTGTCTCACGGCAGGTTGATGAGAGTGTCTATTCCATTTTCATATCGCGTTCGCTAACCAGGCGACCCATCTTCTGCATTTCACGTCGTGTGGCGTGCAGCATGTGATTCATTGAGACGGGGGTACCCTGGGCCGCGGCCAGGAAAGCGGCGCCGACAATGATGTTGCGAATGTTACCGCCGGCCAGTTTGAAACGTTCGGCCAGCCATTTGAAATCGAGGTCTGGGTCGCGGGGCACATCCGGCGGGAAGAGCGTTTCCCAGATGCGCAGGCGATAGGCGTCTTCGGGGAAGGGGAAATGCACGGCAAATTGTAGACGGCGGGTGAAAGCTTCGTCTACGTTAGCGCGCAAGTTGGTGGCCAACATGGTGACGCCATCGTAGGCCTCCATCCGTTGCAGCAAATAGCTGACTTCGATGTTGGCGTAGCGGTCGTGCGCGTCTTTGACTTCGGAGCGTTTGCCGAAGATAGCGTCGGCCTCGTCGAAGAACAAGATGGCGTTGCTACTTTGGGCCTCATTGAAGATTTTCTCCAGGTTCTTTTCGGTCTCGCCGATGTATTTGCTGACGATGGTCGAGAGGTCAATTTTGTACAGATCCAGCCCCAGATCGGCGGCGATGACTTCTGCGCCCATCGTTTTCCCGGTTCCAGGAGGCCCGGCAAACAGCACGGTGACGCCGTTGCTGGCGGCGAGCTTGCGACCCACGCCCCAGCTTTCCATCACGATAGGCCGCCCGCGCACGGTGGAGACGATTTCGCGCAGGATTTCGACCTGGTCTTCAGGAAGGACGATGTCTTCCCATTTGTAACGCGGTGTAATTTTGCGCGCTAACGAGGAGAGGCTGGGGTTAGAGTGCGAGCGCGCGGAGAGGAAGAGTTCCTGAACTCCTAGCGGGCGGTTGGTCTGCGCCGCGATATCTCTTGCCGTGGCCACAGAATCTCGAATCTGTCCGGTGGTGAGCAGGAATTGACCGGCCAGATCGGTGACGTCGAGGGCCGTGGCATTGATGTTCTTTTCCTCAAGGTAGTGCTGCCAAAGGGCGATGCGGTGCGCGTAGTCAGGGATAGGTGATTCGATCCAGAACAGGTGGGCGTCACGATCAATGCCCCTGGGTTGCCACTGCGTTTTGCCGGCGACGATCACAAAGTCGGGGTAATCGCAGACTTCGCTGAACAATCCAGGCGGCGGGGCTCCGTTGACCAGGACGGCGTCCCACCCGCCCATGTAAGGGATGGCCCCTGTCATTCGGGCGTCGCGCAGCCCCAGTCGCAACGCCATGGCCGGGGTCACACTGCTGTTGCCGAGGTTGTCCAGGTTGACGACTAACAGGGCGCGTTTCAACTGCCCGGCGAAGTATTGCGCGGCGATGTGCGCGCCGGCCTGATCCGCGCCGTAGAAGATCAGCACGGATTGTTGAATGGTAGCGGCATGATCAAGCGATGCGCGAATTTCGACTGGCAGGGTGGTGTCATGTGGCGGAATGGTCAACATCAGGGTGTGTTCGGCGAGGAGGGGATGCGGGCGGTATTCGCCAAGCAGCCAGGAGACGACGGCTTTGTCGGGGGTGAGCGCCTGGCTCAACAGGGAATGGTCGCTGGCTTCGGCCGGGCTGATGGGTTCCAGGAGATGGTGTTTGAAGAGCGGCGCGTCTTCGGCGAAGTAGGGGTACATCAGCAGCCGTCCGGGACCGGGGTCGCACAGCAGGTCCAACGTCAGGTTGACGGTGGGGCGTTTGCGGGTGACATCGTCCTGGAGGTAGCCATAGAGACGCTCGTAGCGCAGGTCCAGATGCGGCGCGATGCATACCAGCAGCACGTCCACTTCAAAGGGGCGCAGGCCAAAGATTTGCGTCAGATGATCCAGCCGCAGGATCAGGCCTTGCCGTTGAGCCTGCTTCTGCAACGACTGGGTGCGATGAACCAGTTGTTGCTCAGCCTGGCCGAACGCCTGCAAGTCTTCCGGGGCCAGGGTGACGGTCTGGCCCCAACTGGTGCCGAAGGGGCGGTCGAGCAGCGCCAGAGCTTCGGGGTCTGCCACATAGAGTCCCCGAAATTTGTCTTCAGGGTCTTGCCCGGCCATTTGCCAGCGAAGGACTTCGTAGCGGATGCGCAGGTCAATGCGCGAAAGTTCTGTGTAGAGATGTTGCAGGCTCAAGTCAATATTGGGTGTGCTCATGAACTCCTCTGATAATAGCTGTTGGCCGTTAGCTTTTAGCTGTTAGCCAGGGATTACGTTGAACGTGATGAGGTAAAAGGAGTGTTTGCGTGGGTGTGGGTGTACCCCGCCCGCGCAAACACTTCCTTATGTCTCTGATATGTAAACCGAATAACTTCACAGTATACCGGATTTTGGACGACAGGCAATTATTGAGGGGTTTGCTTTCACTGTTCCGCTGAGATCCTCTGGTAGATGCGATCAATGGAGGCCGGATCGGCGGTGAACAGTTGGCCGCCGGTTACATCGGCGATGCGTTTGAGGACTTCGCCGTTGGCGTCTTCGCCGAAGGCAATGGGAAAGACTTTGTAGCTGTCTGCTTCGGCGTTGGCGGGGAGGCACATGGCAAACATCTGGTTTTGGGTGGGGTCGCCCACGGTGTCTTCGCCGTCCGAGAGCAGGATAATGCCGTAGAGCCGGTTCTCGCCAGCGGCCAGATCGTTGCTGTTCAGAGTTTTCATCAGCGTGGTGGCCTGGCACACGGCTTCGTGCAGCGCCGTGTTGCCGTCGGCAATCAGCAGGTTGACTTGACCGGAGAGCAGCTCGACCACGTCGCCAGCGCGCTGGGGTTCGGATAGGGTCGTGACCTGGTGGTTGAAGGCCATCACGCCGACCTTGTCATCGGGGTGCAGCCGCTTCAGGAAGGCCACGGTGGCCTCGGTCGCCGAACGGATTTTCTCGCCTTGCATGCTGCCGGAAATGTCGAGGACGATGATGATGGTGGCCTTGCGTTTGGTGATCATAAACAGGTCCGTGATGGCGGCGCTGACGTCGGCATCGGGGAAGGCAAGCGGCGGGATTGTGTTTGGCGTGATCTGGGGGTTGGTGCCATGCTCCAGATCCAACGGCGCCCGCAGTGGGATGCTGGTGTCCAGCGGTCGGAGCAGCGAATCCATTGCCAGGGATTGCTGGTCTTTGCTCAGCAGGTATTCCAGGAAGATATTCGCCGCTTCAGTCTGTTCCGGCGTCACCCAGTCGGCCTTGTCCAGGACGCAGTAGGGATGGTCGCCCCAGAATGTGCCCTCAGACGGGAAGATGAAGGCCAGCGGGAAGCGCAGCTCGTCGCTGCGATTGAGATTCATATTGACGGTGTCCGATTCAAAGGTGGCGACGGCGTGAATGTAGCCGGGGCCTTGTTTCGCCATCAAATCGAGCAAATCGGTGGTGAGGGTACCGTACTTGGAGGTGTTCTGGCCCAGAGCGCGCATGGCTGTCTCGACGCGGGGGGCGTACACTTCCTGAGCGGTCAGGGTGTCGGTCTTGCCGGCCATGCCGTAGACGAAGGACGTGACCGTCAACAATCCGGCGTTGGAGTATTGGGGGTGACCGTGCCCGAAACTGAACTTGCCCCATTCCGGGTGACCATAGCTGGCCCAGCCCTCGGGATTGGCGGCCAGATCCACGATAGTTTGCCATCCGACGGGCCGGTTGGGCCAGCCCAGCGCTTCGGCCATCGGGCGCCACATAGCGATGCCGAGCGGGGTGTAGACGACGGGCTTGCATTCCTGGCTCATCAGGCTTTTGCCGGTGCGCTGCTTCCAGGTCTCGTCGAGTTGCTCCACCCACGAAGGCGCGCCGGGGCTCCATACCGTCGGTTGGCTCTTGCCGCTGAGAATGTCGTCCATCGAACCGCCGGAGAGCACCGGTATCACCTGAACGGCGATAGGGCTGCCGCTTTTGGTGGTCTTGTCGGCGGCTATGAAATTTGCGACGACGGTTTCCATCCAGGCTTGTTTGGTGCTGGACGAGGAAATGGTGATAAGCACGGCGCCTTTGGGGACATCCATCGGGGTGGCGCCGCCCGGCGCGGTGGTTGCCGGCTGCACGTTCTGTTGCAATTGGTTCATTATTGAAAACACGAAGGCCACACCAACAATCAACAGTACCACGCCAACAATAGCAAAGAAAATCGTGCGTGTGCGTTCCATAAGTCCCTCCTCATAGAAGTAGTTTTCAGTCTTTAGCTGTTAGCTGGATAATGGGGGATTGGGCAGGGTACCTGCCCGGAAAAACCCTTACCTTTTATTTCTTGGCCTGCGAGGCCGTGATTTTCATCCAATCGTTGGTAACCACAGGTTAACGGTGCAAAGTCTTGTCCTTAGGTTTATTCTCGCAAATTTTCGACTTCATCAAGTAGTTTGGGAAGGGTTTTCCAGACGTTGTCGCGCCAGCGCCGGTTGTTAGCAGTTTCCGGTTCGAGATAATTTCCCATCCCGGCATCCAATCGTTGCCGCAGCAAGTATAACTTAAGTAGATAATCTCATCCGTATCGAGTGTGATTCTGAAATTGTGACGAATCCATACTCCACGATCCTCGATGGTGATCGCTTTGCGTTCCGGAAGATTGTGCGCGATTATGTTTCTCACAATTTCATCGGTGATAATCATTTCGTGAGCACTCCTTTTTTACCGGTTTCGCGGATGAATCATGCCTGGGATTTTAACATGGGATGGAGCGCCAAGCAATTGCTTTAGCGCAGGTGTTTCTTCAGCATTGTGATTTGCGCTTTCCAGAAATCTTGCGCTACTTGCGATCGAAAGGCAGCCATATCAAAACCGTGAAATGCCCCGGGGACGACGCAAAGTTCACACTCGACGCCGCAGTTTTGCAGCCGTTGGGCATACGCTACGACCTCATTGTGAAACAAGTCCAGGGTTCCCACTCCGATCCAGGCGGGCGGCAGTCCTGAAAGGTCTTCGCGTCGTGCGGGGACTGCATATGCTGGTACGCTGGCGGCTCCGCCGGGTTTCCCCAGATAGGATTCCCATCCGAACCGGTTGCTGCTCTGGTTCCAGATTACGGTCTCCTTGCCGGCAAGGTCGGCGCGCAGTACGGTCCTATCATCCAACATTGGGTAAACGAGGATTTGGGCAACCAATCTGATTTCTCTGCGATCGCACGCGAGCTGGGCGAGGGCGGCGGCCAGCCCGCCCCCGGCGCTGTCGCCTCCGATTGCGATGCGTTCTGCGTCAACGCCGAGTTCTCCTGCGTGGGTGCTCACCCACTTCAGTGCAGCATAGCCATCGTCCAGCGGCGTGGGGTAGGGATGCTTGGGCGCATAACGGTAGTCAACCGACACAACGATGGCGCCCGTTTCGCGCACAAGGTGGATGCAACGCAGATCGTCTATTTCAGGATTCCCTGAGATATACCCGCCGCCGTGAAACCAGATCAACCCCGGCGCAGTCGTCTCGGGCGGCAATACGCTAGATTGCGGGCCGGATTGCGATTTGTAGAATCGTAACCGTATCTGCGCTCTCTGGTCCAGTGTGGGGATGAAGCTGTTTTCGATGACAATATCTTTTGGAGTTCCAGGTATCCATCGCAAGACGTCCAGGATGTGCATAAGCCAAAGGCTGCGCCGGTTGAACGTGAACCGCGGTATCCTTTTTGCGATTTGTCGTAGTTCCGGGTGTACTTCTGAGAGTTGTAGTTTCATAAGGGTTAAGCCTGTGTGAGATCAAAGCGTATTTGTGCCGGGAAATGCTTCCTTATTATGCCACAAACTGCACGGGGTTGTAGCACGGATGCCGGCACGATTATGGAAAGCAAATCCCCCCCTGGTGGCATTTTGCGTGATTTTGCCTAGAATCACTCATAATTCTTTTGTGGCGAAAATTGCAGTTCGACCGAAGAGATATTAAGGAAGTGTTTTTTCGTGCGGGTACTTCCGCACGAA
>DAOUFX010000423.1:0-11932 GCA_034429675.1 Anaerolineae bacterium
ATCCCCGCTCGCGAAAAAACCCTTCTTTCTTATTCCCTAATTAACGCTTGGCCAGTTCGGCGTCAATAGTGGCAACCAGGTTGGTTGCGCCGGTGACTTTCTGGTCGTTGACGTAGAAAGTTGGCGTGCCGGTGATCTGCCAGAACGACTCCGCGTACGCTACGGCGTCCAGCACCGCGGGTTGGTAGCGTTTGTCCTCTCGGCAAGCGCGGAAAGCGTCCATGTCCAGCTTGATTTCCGTGGCGCTCTTGTCAAGATCCTCGGCGCCGTTCTTGAAGACGGCGTGCTCGAACTGAAAATAGAGCCCCTGCTCCGCCGCGCACATCGCCGCATCCAGGTAATCTTTGGATGCGCTCCATTCCGGGCGATTCCAGGCCATGTAATAGCTCACGTAGCGCACCTTGCCGGTCGCCACGTACTTGTCCAACAAAGCGGACAGGTCATTCTGGTTGAAATTGCGGCAGTGCCCACAGCCGATTTCACTGAACTCGATCACCGTAACCGGCGCATCCTCGGCGCCGAGAGAGGGCAGCCAACGGACGCCGGCAGAAGGGCCAGGGTACGCCGCATCGGCGGTTCCACCGTCGTAAGGCGCGCCTTCGATGTCGTTGTAAGTTTGCGCCAACGATACGACGGCAGGCGCTGTACCGCTCGATGTCGCGGGAGTTGCCTCTTTCGTGGCCTCTGGGGTTGCTTCTTTGGCAGTTTCCGGGGTTGCTTCTTTGGCGCTCGCAGGCGCACCCTCGCCGATGAGAATTGTCTTGAGAGTATCGCCGGGCGTCGTCGCCGATTCCGGGTCGCGCAAGCTGATGGACAACAACACGTCCAATCCCTCGACCACCTTGCCGAAGACTGTGTGCATCCCGTCCAACCACGGCGTCGCCACAAACGTGATGAAGAACTGGCTGCCGTTGGTGTTGGCGCCGGAGTTCGCCATCGAGAGTACACCCGGACCATCGTGCTTCAAATCCGCGTTGAACTCATCGGCGAACTGATAACCGGGGCCGCCCATACCGGTGCCGGTAGGATCGCCGCCTTGAGCCATAAAATCGGCGATCACCCGGTGGAACATCGTGTTGTCGTAGAACCCTTCGCGAGCCAGGAACACGAAATTGTTGACCGTATTGGGCGCCTTGTCCGCGAACAACTCCACCACAATGTCGCCCTTGTCCGTCTTGAACGTCGCATAATACTTCACCGTCGGATCAATGATCATCGCCGGCGGCGAAGAGTACATCCCGTACCGCTGCGCCGGCTCTTCCGGCATCGGCACCTGGCCGGGCTGCGTGAGAACAACAGGTATCGGCGTCGGCAGCACCGAATTGGCGACTTCCTCGATACGAATCGTCTTGATCAGATCGCCGGGCTCGGTCGCCGTGCTCGGATCGCGCAGACTGATGGATTGCAACACATCCAATCCCTCGATGACTTTGCCGAAGACCGTGTGCATCCCGTCGAGCCAGGGGGTGGCGCCGAACGTGATGAAGAACTGGCTGCCGTTGGTGTTGGGGCCGGCGTTCGCCATCGAAAGCACACCCGGACCATCGTGCTTCAAGTCCGGGCTAAACTCGTCGGCAAACTCGTAGCCGGGGCCGCCCATACCGGTGCCGGTCGGGTCGCCGCCTTGAGCCATGAAATCCGCAATTACCCGGTGGAACATCGTGTTATCGTAAAATCCCTCGCGGGCCAGGAACACGAAGTTATTGACCGTATTCGGAGCCTTGTTAGCGAACAACTCCACCACAATGTCGCCCTTTGACGTGACAAAAGTAGCGCGATAGACCTTGGAGGGATCAATCGTCATCGGAGGGGTGGACGTGTACATATTGTTTCGCGCCGCCGGCTCTTTGGGCATATCGGGGTTTGACTCGCCCTGCGGCAGATCGGCGGGCGTAGGAATCGCCGTAGACTCGGTCGGATTGCCGTCGCCGTCGGTGTCGGTGGGCATAGGCGTCCCGTCGGCATACGTGTAACCAACCGTCGCCGGAATCGCGCTATCGGGGTCCGGCTGCGCCTTGCCCCGGCCGAGGCCCACAATAAGCGCGACAACTAACACCACCAGCACACCGCCTCCCGCAACCCACATCCAAATAGGACGAGGCGCGGACATATCATCCGGGGTCCGATTCATTGCATTTTTCGAAGATGATTTCAACGATTGAGTAGATTCTCCCTTCTTTGAAGCTGAAGCTCTGTTAGACTTCTTCGACATACTTCCTCCCGATCAAATTAACATCGCCTGGGGCCGCAAAGGCCCCAGCGCCGCTACATTGTAGCGCATTTCAGAGAGAATGCGAGTCAGAATCTTGGGCGGGGCGCATTTTAATTTCGGGGAAGAGAAGAACGTAGAGACGCAAAATGTTGCGTCTTCTTCTGCGCGGAGAGAGACGCAAAATGTTGCGTCTCTACGAAAGTACAGATTTTTCCCCATTTTGAAATACATCCTCTTGAACGGGCTTTCTGGCAATTCCTTGAGGTTGTGGCAAAATAAGCGAATGTGCGCGACAAATTCATCCAAAATTTCGCCTTCACTGGAAGCCGAATCCCGTTTCTGGACGCAGGGACTGCGCTACGTCGCCGGCGTGGACGAAGTAGGTCGCGGCCCGTGGGCCGGGCCGGTCTTCGCCGCGGCCGTGGTTTTGCCGGCAACGCCGGATGGCTGCGCAGCGCTGGCAGGCGTCCGCGATTCCAAGATGCTCAGCGCGCTGCAACGTGAGCGGCTGACGCTCGCCATCCTCGCGACCGCGGTGGCCGCCGCAGTCGGTCGCGCCGAGGCCGGCGAGATTGACGCGGTGGGCATCGTTCCGGCCACACGCCTGGCGATGCAACGCGCATTGGCCGCGCTGGTCGTCGCGCCTGAAGCGCTGATCATTGACGCGCTCACGCTGCCCGGCATCCCCCTGCCCCAGGACGCCTTCCCCTGCGCCGACGCCCGCTCCCTGAGCGTCGCCGCCGCCAGCATCCTCGCCAAGACGCGGCGCGACGCCTGGATGGCCACCGTCGCCGAGGCGCAATTCCCCGGCTACGGCTTCGCGCAGCACAAAGGCTACGGCACCCGCCAACATCAGGCGGCGCTGGCCCGGCAGGGCGTCACGCCGCTGCACCGGCGCAGTTTTCGCCCTATCGCCGAACGCCTGGCCGCAAAACGGGAGAACGATTCGGCCCTATGAACGTTGTTATGATCGGCCCTTTCGGATTGCGCCCGCGCATGACGATGGCGGTGCGCGCGCTACCGTTGGCAAAAGCGCTGGTCGCACACGGACACACCGTTTCCATGCTGCTGCCGCCCTGGCAAAACCCCGAAGACGCCGGGCGCATCTGGGACGAGGCCGGCGTCCACATCGAAAATATGCCGCTGCCCGCCGGCGTGCCGGGGTGGTTTCACCAACAACTGATGGCAAGCCTGGCGCGGCGCGCCCGCGCCCTCAAACCGGACGTCGTGCACGTTTTCAAACCCAAAGCCTACGCCGGGCTGGCGCACATCGCGCTGACGCGGCGTTTTCCGGTGGTGGTGGACACCGACGACTGGGAGGGCCCCGGCGGCTGGAATGCCCTCAGCCCCTACCCCGCGCCGCTCAAGGTGTTCTTTGCCTGGCAGGAGCGCTGGGGCCTGACGCACGCCCGCGCCGTCACCGTCGCCAGCCGCGCGCTGCAAACGTTGGTCTGGGCGACAGGCCGCGCGCCGGAAAGCGTGTTCTACGTCCCCAACGGCGTCGCCGGGCAGGGAGAAACAGGCAGCGCGCAAGATACCCCGGCTACGACGCGACCAACGCTGCTGCTCTACACCCGCTTCTTTGAATTCAAGGTGACGCGGCTGTGGCGTGTGGTCTGCGCGGTGCGGGCGGCGCGCCCGGACGTGCGGCTGTTGGTGGTAGGGAAAGGGCTATTCGGCGAAGAAACGCAGCTGCTCGAACTGGCCCGCGCCCAGGAGTGGCGCATCGCCGAGACGCTCGACGACCCCGGCGCCGACCTCGTCAATCTCGGCTGGGTTCCCGCCGAGACGTTGCCCGCGCTTTTCACGCAAGCGACCCTGGCGCTCTACCCCTTCGACGACACCCTGCTCAACCGCACCAAATGCCCGGTCAAACTGATGGATCTGTTGGCCGCCGGCGTCCCCGTGGTCGCCGATGCGGTGGGACAGATTGCGGAGGTCATCCGCGCCGGCGAGACCGGCATCCTGGTTGCTCCCGGCGACGAGACCGCCAACGTCGCCGTCATTCTCGCGCTGCTGGACGACAAGCGCCGCCAGACGCTCGGAC
The DNA here is from genome assembly GCA_034429675.1 of Anaerolineae bacterium. GTDB lineage: Bacteria > Chloroflexota > Anaerolineae > B4-G1 > SLSP01 > JAKQHY01. The sequence continues at coordinate 4,260 of DAOUFX010000423.1, forward strand.
AGCAGGCGGCCCGCGACGTGCGCGGGCGTTTTGCGTGGGATAATCTGGCAAGAACAGCAGAAAAGGCTTATGACTATGCGAAAGAATAATTCGACCGATGCTCCTGTCTCGCCGGCGCACGACCTGCGCCAGGCGCGCGCCCACTGGCTTAGCCGTGACACCATCCTGTGGCCCGTCTGGAACGAGCCGCACAGCATCTACATTTTGCACACCGACCCGGAGGGGCCATTGGAAGCGACCGCCGACGGCATCGAAAAGGGCGCCATCGTCACATTGCGGCCATGCGAGCACAATCCCGACCTCCAGGCGCGTTTCCCGCATCTGAACGGGCTATGGCTGCGCGTCCCCCCAAAAACGGCGGCCCATGCGCGGCAACTGCTCAAAGGCGCGCTCGCCGTCAGCCGTTGGCGCGACGCGAAGATGCAGGAGACTACGTCCCTGCAAATCCCCGGCGTTCTGGACGATTTGTTCACCTACACCGGCCCGCTGGGCGTCACCTACGCAGGCGACACGCCCACCTTGCGCGTGTGGGCGCCCACGGCGCAAAAAGTGCAGGTGCAGCTTTACGCCGACAGCCGCCCGGAGACGCCGGCCACGCGCCACGACATGGTCGAAGACCGCCGCACCGGCGTGTGGAGCCTCACCGGCAGCGCCGATTGGACGGGAATGTACTACCTGTTTGCCGTGACCGTCTTCACGCCGGGCAGCGGGAGAATCGAAACGCACCAGGCAACCGACCCGTATTCCCTGAGCCTGGCGACCAATGGGACGCGCAGCCAAATCGTCAACCTGAACCACGCCGATCTCAAGCCAAAAGGTTGGGACGCGCTGCGTGACCCGCATCTGGAAGCGCCGGAAGAGGCCATCATCTATGAGCTACACGTCCGCGACTTCAGCAGCCACGACGAGACGGTTCCCGCAGCTTATCGCGGAACCTACAAAGCGTTCACCGTCCACGACTCCGCCGGAATGCGCCACCTGCGCGCGCTGGCCGGGGCCGGGCTGACCCACATCCACCTGCTGCCGGCCTTCGACTTCGCCAGCGTCAACGAAGACAAGAGCACGTGGCAGTCGCCATCGTTCGCCGTGCTGGGAGCATTCCCGCCGGATTCGCCCGCGCAGCAGGCGCTGCTGGCGCCCTATCGCAACCGCTGCGGCTACAACTGGGGCTACGACCCGGTTCACTACACCGCGCCGGAGGGCAGTTACAGCACCGAGCCCGATGGAACACCGCGCGTTGTGGAATTCCGCGAGATGGTGAAAGCGCTCAGCCAGGCGGGGTTGCGGGTGATCATGGACGTGGTCTACAACCACACCCACGCCAGCGGGCAGGCGCCATACTCGGTGCTGGACCAAATTGTGCCGGGCTACTACCACCGGCTAAACGCCGAGGGCGGCATTGAGCACAGCACCTGCTGCGAGAACACCGCCAGCGAACACGCGATGATGGAAAAGCTGATGGTGGATTCCATCGTGACGTGGGCGCGCGACTACAAAGTGGATGGGTTCCGCTTTGACCTGATGGGGCATCACATGGTGCGCAACCTGCAGGCGGTGCGCGCCGCGCTGGATGCGCTGACATTGGAAAAAGACGGCGTGGACGGGACAGGCGTCTGGCTCTACGGCGAAGGCTGGAACTTCGGCGAGGTAGCCGACAACCGGCGCGGGCGCAACGCCACCCAGGCCAACATCGCCGGGACCGGCATCGGCACCTTCAATGACCGGATCCGCGACGCCGTGCGCGGCGGCGGCGCCTTCAGCGGCTTGCGCGAGCAGGGGTTCGTCACCGGGTTGTACGACGCCCCCAACGCCGCCGAGTCACGTTCTTTGGAGGAGCGGCGCTGGCAACTGTTGCAGATGGCGGACTGGATCCGCGTGAGTCTGGCCGGCAGCCTGCAAGATTTCACCTTTTGCGACACAACCGGGCGGGTGGTCGCCGGGCGGGCCGTGTCCTACAAAGGGCTCCCGGCTGGGTACGCGAGCGATCCGCAAGAAGCCGTCAACTACGTCTCGGCGCACGACAACGAGACGCTGTTCGACACCGTGCAGATCAAGGCGGCAGAGACGCTGCCGCTGGCCGAGCGAATCCGTATGCACAATCTGGGGATAGACCTGGTGATGCTGGCGCAGGGGGTGCCCTTCTTCGACGCCGGAGCGGACATGTTGCGCTCCAAATCGCTGGATCGCAACAGCTACAGCTCCGGGGACTGGTTCAACCGGCTCGACTTCACCTACCGGAGCAGCGGCTGGGGCGGCGGGCTGCCGCCCGCGAGCGAAAACCAGGCCAACTGGCCGGTGTTACAGCCGCTGCTCGCCAATCCGGCCCTGAAACCGGCGCCGGAAGACATCGAAAAAGCCGTCCGGCATTTCCAGGAGATGCTGCAAATCCGCCGCAGCTCGCGCCTTTTCCGGCTAAGAACCATGCAAGAAGTTGTGGAACGGCTCAGCTTCCCGGCGATCGTTCTGGCGGATTCCGCAGCGCCGGAGCTCAATCCCGCCCTCATCGTGATGGCGCTCGACAATCGCGGGCTGGAGCGCGGCGCGAAGATCAAGAAGATCCTCGTCGCCTTCAACGCCGCCGCTGCCGCCCAGACCTTTCGCGTGGAAAGCCTGCAGGGCGTCGCGTTCAAACTGCATCCGGTCCAGATCGCCTCGCACGATCCGATCGTGCGCACTGCGCGGTACGATGGCAAAAGCGGCGTCTTCAGCATCCCGGCGCGCACCACGGCGGTGTTCGTGGCCCGGTAGAGACGCAACATGTTGCGTCTGCACCAACGTGCAATAAACGGTAGAGACGCAAGATCTTGCGTCTCTACGACCTATTGCGCAACTGTACAGACGCAAGATCTTGCGTCTCTACGACCTATTGCACAACTGTACAGACGCAAAATTTTGCGTCTCTACGACCTATTGCACAACTGTACAGACGCGAAATTTGGCGTCTGCGCTACCAATCCCCTGATCACCCAATTACCGATCACCAATCTCCAATCCATACTCCCGAAACATCTCCGGCAGACACACCCGCGACTCGGGGAGCACACGCGCCACACCTTCACGAAAGCCAGCCAGTCGAATCGTATTGGGAAAACGCAGCGAGGGGCGCAGGGGGCGATCCAGGGGACGCATGAAATTTTCCCAGTGGATGGGGATCAGCAGGCGCGGACGCGACACCGGGAGCATGGGCCAGAACCGGCGCGCATCCATAGACAGGTTGACGAAAGCCACATCCACATCCGGGATCGGCGCGGCGAGGGCGCCGGACCAGATCAGGATGCGCAATCCTTCCCAGATGATCAAAAAGGCGAAATCCTGATCCATCCGGTAGTCAAACCCGCGCAGTGGGAAGCGCAACGGGGACGGCAGCGGCCCGGCGCTCACCGGCAAACCGAAAAAGCGGATGTGGTCGGCGGGCAGCACCTGCACCTGCGCCGCGCCCAACGACAACATCTCCCAGGGGTGAATCTCACGGATCTGGCGCGAGGGAATGCCGGCGCCGGACAACAACCGGCAAGTGTGGGCCGACCCCAACCCGACCGCGCCGGTAAGCCGCAACACCGCAGGGACGTCCATCACGTGGTCAACGTGCGGATGCGTCACCAGCACATGATCGGCGCGCCGGATACACGACGCAGCCAGACGCGAATCGGAGCACACCGGCCCCAACAGACGCAGCGCCGCAACGCGGGTGAAGTAGGGATCTACCACCAGAGCTTGCCCCGCCGAGGACAGCTCAACTCCGGCGACGCCAAGCCAGCGGAAGTTCAAACTACCCGATTTCAACTAAAACCCGGCGTCATCCGGGAAAATGTTGGCGTACTTGATACTGGTGCGCGGTTCGGCCATCATCTCGGCGACGGCGTCGCGCCAGGTCTGGTAGTGAGCCGTCTCCTTGTGCCGGGCGGGATCGTCCGGCGTGCGATAGATTTCGACCAACACAAAGCGCGCCGGGTCGTCCGACTGCTGCAACACATCGAAACGGGCAATCCCCGGCTCCCGCACACTGTTGCGCGCGTTCTCCTCCGAAGCCGTCTTGAAAGCAGCGATGCATTCAGGTTTAACGTGGACAAAGACATGGACTACGAACATAGGGCCTCCGTGTGAATTGAGAGTCTGAGAGTCTGAGAGTCTGAGAGTCTGAGAGTCAGCGAGTCAGCGAATTACGAATTACGAATTACGAATTACGAATTACGAATTACGAATTACGAATTACGAATTGCCATTTGCGATCAATCCGCTTCACGTTTCAGATCCAACCCCGCGCCTTCGTCAAGCAGCGCAGACTCTTGAAGCAGCGGCAGGATGACGTGGAAACGGCTGCCAGGACATTTTTCTTCGTCATGGCCGGGGCTTTCTACCCAAACTTTGCCGTGATGGGATTCAACGATGCCTTTGACGATGGCCAGTCCCAGACCCGGCCCCCCCCCCTTGAACTTGGTCCGGCCTGAGGAATGCAGGGCCACTTCCCCCATCTGAAAGAACTTGGTGAAAATCAACTCGTGGTAATGCGGGTCAATCCCGATGCCGGTGTCGGCCACCACGATCTCGACCGCGCCCCCGGACCAGCCTTCACTCTCCGGCAACGCCTGCGCCGAAACCGTGATCCAGCCGCCATCCGGCGTGTACTTGATCGCATTGATCAACAAATGATAAAACACCGTCTTGAGCGCATCCATGTCCCCGTTAATCGTGGGGACGCCGGCCATCGAAGCAATCGTCAAGACCAGATGACGTTCTTGCAAAGCTTCGGCAAACTGCGAGGACACCTTCTGCAACAAGACGGCCAGATCAACCGGCTCCAGATAAAGTTGCAACGCCCGCCCGTCAACCTTCGCCATATCAATCATACTCTCAACAATCTCATGAAGGCGAGAAGAGCCGTGGACGATATTGCGCACCATATCCAGGTGCATCGGGCTGGCGCAGATATGCGGATCCTTCAGCAATATCTGGCTGTAGCCGCGCAAAATCGTCAAAGGAGTGCGCAACTCGTGGGCGGCGACCGTGATGAAATCCGCTTTCGTCTGATCCAACCGCTCCAACTGCTCGTAAGCCTCCGAGAGCTGCGAATACAGGCGAGCGTTCTGCAAAGCGAGAGCGGCGTGCCCGGCGAAGGACATCGCCAGCGTCACCTCGTCCTCCTTGAACGGCGCAAGCGTCTCACGCGCCAGCGACAACATTCCGATGACCACATGCTCGGCATTGATCAACGGCAGGCCGACCCAAGACAGCGTTTGCGGCAGAGTCTCGACCTGCTGCCAGTCGGAGCGGGTCAGAACATTGTCCAATCGCAGGGGTTGCTTGCTGCTGTGAATCTGGCCAAAGACGTCGTCTTTTCTCAAAGGCATCCGAATTTGCAGCGGATTGCTTTCCGGCGGGAACCCCAAAGCCGCAACGAACTCCAACTCGTTTCCCTGCTGCAACATCACGCCGCCGCGATCAAACTGCACAATCTTCTTCAGATTTCCCAGAATGAGATTCAGCACCTCATGCAAATCCAACGTCTCGGAAAGCGCCCGCCCGATCTCGAACAACGTCTCGGTTACCAGCCGGCGCGCGCGCTCTTCTTGATAGCTGGAGGCGTTTTGAATCGCGATAGCAATCTGGTCGGCCAACAACTGAAACCCCTGAACGTCGTCATCGCGGAAAACGCCGGGACGGCGGCTGTGAATGTCCAGGACGCCGATCAGATCGCTGCCCACTTCCAGCGGCAACACCAATTCGGCGCGCGTGTCGGGCGTGCACGCCGTCGCCACATAGCGCGAGTCTTGCGTCACGTCGTTGACGCACAAAGGCCGGCGCTGAGCGGCGACCCAGCCGACCAATCCCTCTTCGCCGACCCTAAGGCAAAACTTCTCCGCAGCGAGTCGTCGCCCGGCCTCGCCGCTCCCCGCACACGAAACCATAAAGTCGCCGCTTTGATCCAGCCGGAAAATGCCAACGTAATCGTAGCCGAAATGCTCGTGGATCAAAGTTACGGCGTAATCCAGCAAAGCCGCCGGGTCGAGAATCCGGTTGATCGTGTGCCCCACCGTGGAAAATGCCTCGATCTGGAACGCGCGGCGCTCCACTTCCTCAACGTGAATGCGGTTTTGCAGGCGCAAGCTCTCCTGTTGGCGGAACGCCTGGATACGGGTGATATGGAGAATGAAGGCCAGCGCAACGGATGAAAGCAACTCCAAGCCAAAGATTCCCCAACCGGCGAACGAGTGCATCGCCAGCGCAATACCCAACCAGGCCAACAACGCGACGCCGACCACGACGCTCAACCACGCCGTCGAAAGAATCACAAAGCCGGCTCCCACCAGGATCAAGATCAGGCTGGTCGTCTGTCCGATCTCCGCCGTCAACACGATGCCCAACAAACGGTGAGACAGCAGCAGCAGCGCTATTCCGGCAGCGACAGGGTTAGCCCGTCGCGGTGAAAGACGCAGCCGATTGAAGGCTAACACAAAAACCAACAAAAGAAGAGCGCAAAACGCAGCCGTCCCGGCCAAAGGCAACGCCACGGAGGCGCGCCAACGCAAATACGCCACAGCCCACACAAACAGTAAAATGCTGAGCACGGCAGCGCCTGGGCGCAAAGCGCGCAACACGGCAGCATCCAGCACACCGCGCAAAGTCTCACGGTCTACCGTCGGTGCGGGAGCTGTCGTTGGGGTACGCATACCGTCTGCCTCCTGAACAAGCCGGCGCCTACGAACCTAACAAATCAATCGTTTCGCCGGTGGCTTTGATAGCAATCGTCAAAGATGAAAACTCCCATTCCCCGCCGGATTTATGGGCAACCAGTCGCAATTGACCGCTCCCCTGCGGGCCGGACACCGGGACGTTCAGGCTGGCGTAGCCGTTGCCGGCGCCATCGGTGCTCATTGAACCGCTGACCAGCCAACCCACCTCAATGGGCGTACCCAACGCGGCGGTCGCGCGGCCATCCGCCTCGGCAAGGGCCACCGCTTCGGTCACCACATCGGAAGAGCGCAGCATACTGAAAACGACAACCACAATGACGAGAGCGGCTCCCAAAGCCAGGAAACCGATCACGGAGGAAAACAGGCAACCGATCGGGCCCATTCGCCGGCCCCCGCCAAAATTAACTCTAATCATAGAAACCTCCTTCAAGAACAGCTTTAGCCATTGACTTTTAGCCTTTAGTCAAACCTGCCGCCGGCTAAACCCGGTAAGGGTCCCTGTCGCTCAAAAAGGCCAGCAGCGCGCCCTGGTGCGGATGCCCCCACAGCCATTCCCGCAACTCTTTGATCCGGGCATAGTCCTCTGCGCCAAAACGCTTTAGATACAACAGACTCCAGCAACGTCTGTTCGGCGGCGTCGCGCGACTTGAGCCACGTCCAATACTGGCGCGCCGGCGCCCAGGTCCCGCCGCACTGATCGCAGCCGTAACCGTGCAAATTCTCTTCAATCGGCTGCCCGCGCAATCCCACAGTCTGACAAACAGGACATTTCATCGGTATCGCCTCCACAATGACCGGATTGGAAAGGGGAATTTCTGTCACCTTTACTCGATTATACAACGCAAAGCAAAACCACAGAACTCGGCGGCAATCTCCGTCACACCTGGCAACGGCACAAAAATCAACAATGGAGTACAATGTCGGCGAATGAAAATCGTGGCATTGCAGGCCAGGCGATAAATAAAAAGAAGGTGTTTTTCG
>DAOUFX010000424.1:0-9188 GCA_034429675.1 Anaerolineae bacterium
CGACGGCCAGGTTAAAGGGGGCATTTTTGCACACGGAGTACCGTGTGCAAAAATGCCTTCCTTATATCTCCTGACCTGCATTTGAGAAAATCAAAATCGCAGGCGTCTGCCCAAAAAGGCTGATTTCGAGCGCGGTATCCAGGCGCAGGCCGGGGAAATCCGCCGGCAGCGCCGAAGTCAACAGCACCACCCGCCCATCCGGGGCCAGAACACGGCGCGCCTCGGCGCAGAACTGCCGGCAGAAAGCGCCCACGTCCATCCCGGTCGCCACGGCGCGGCCCCACGGGGGATTGGAGATTACAGCATCTACACTGCCGTCCGGCAACGGCAAACGCCGCGCATCCCAACGGCACAGCCGCAGCGGGACGTTCGCCGCAGCCCCGTTGGCCCGCGCCGCCGCCAACACCTCAGATGAAATATCGCCACCCATTGCCTTCGCGCCGGACAGCGAGGCTTCAATCAAAAGCGTTCCCGCCCCGCAACAGGGGTCCAGGAGCCTTGCGCCGGGGGCCAACCCGGCCAACCGCAACATCGCCGCCGCCACCGGCGGCTTGAGCGAACCGGGGACATGGTCCAGCTTGTACGATCGCCGGTGCAACGGTCGCGCCCCCAACCGCACGCCGATCCACGCCGACTCATGCTCGATAAACACGCGCACATTCAAATCGGCAACATCGTCGTCGGGGGTGTAACGCCACCCGTGACGCGCAGAAATAGCCGTCGCGCACACCTGCTTGATCTCATCGCCGGTGTAGTTGCGCTTGCCGACAAAATTGACCGTCAAGGAAAAACAAGGCGGGGAAGAAAAAGAGCGGAGAGCGCTGCAAACCGCCAACGCCGGGCGCAAATCGAGGCGCGTAGCCTGCTGGCGCAGCTTAGACAGCGCATCGCGATGCCGTGCCAGCCCTGACCACGCGCCCAAATCGAGGAAAACATCGTCCACCGTGCGCAGCGCCAACAAAGGCGCCGCGTCCCGGCATGTCGCCGTGATCCGCCGGTAGGCAACCTGTTGTACCTGCACCCCCGGCAACGCCGCCATCTCAGAAGCGGATACGGCTTCCAGGCCGCGGGTTGTCAAAGCAAAAACTTGCGTCATCCCGGCATTTTACCACAGAAAGGTGCTAATTGGATGAGAAAGCGCTTAGAAAAGCCACGATATTCTGCCCCAGGGTCGCCACATTGTAGCCGCCTTCCTGGACAATCAACGTGGGCAACCGTAGCGCCGACACGCGCCGCGCAATCTCGGAGATACCCTCCTGCGTGATGTGAAACTTACCGATGAGATCGCCGTCGGCGATGTCCAGTCCCAACGACACCAACAAAAACTGCGGGGCGAAGTCCGAAATGACAGTCAGAGCCTTATCCAACCCCGCCAGGTAAAGCTCGTCCCCGGCATGCAAAGGTAACGGGTGGTTGTAGACGGTTCCCATGCCCGCACCGTCGCCACGCTCAAAGGCGTGGCCCCAATAATACGGATAATCAACGGACGGATCGGCGTGCAACGAACAGTACATCACCGCCGGGTCGGCGTAGAAGATGGATTGCGTGCCGTTGCCGTGATGATAGTCCAAATCCAGGATAGCAACCCGCCCGCCAGGATCGCGCTTTCCGGCAGGGTGCAATCCGGAGCGGCGCAACAGAAAACGAGCCGCAATGGCAACGTGATTAAGATAGCAAAATCCGCCGTATTGATCGGCAGTCGCATGATGGCCGGGAGGGCGACAGAGTGCGTAGACCACACGCTCGCCATCCAGAACCCGCATCGCCGCCGTCAACGCGCACTGCGTCGCCCAATAGGCAGCCTCCCACGTTCCCTCAAGAATTGGGTCTTCGTAGTCGAACGTGTAATAATCGCACAAAGCCGCGAAATCGTCGTCGGACGGACGTTGCGCGTCCCGGCACGTCGTCACCGCCGCACGCCTGGAAAAAACCGGAGTGGGTCGGCCCAAATAGTCCGCATTGCGAGCATACGCCGTTTGTAAAAACTCCACATACCCCGCGGCGTGAACATCCAGAATGGGCGCCATCCCGAAGTCAGATGGCGAAATGACCGATCCCATATTTGCCGCCTGCAGCGCCGCCAGAATAGCTTCGGCGCGGGCCGGCACTTCCTTGAATTCTGCCGCCGCGCCGTCATCACCGATACAATCGGTGGCATGAACTTTGTGTCGTTGCGTGTAAACAATGTCTACCATCATCCCACCTCATTCACAATCGTTTCACATTGGCAGCTAAAAAGTTGATGTCGCTCAGTTTATGAGCCGTTCCCGAAATAAAAAGTCACAAGCCCCCAAGTCCGAGGGCCAGAATACAAACCTTCGAGCTTGAGCTTGTGACTTTGAGAGAGACGCCCGAAGGCGTCCAGTTATATTCCGTAACGCTCACGCGCCAGATCGCAAATCTCGCGGATCAGACGCTCGTAAGGCACCGACTCGGCGCGTGAGACAATCACCATATCGCTGACCAACGGGTTGAGCCCGGGCAATGTGTTGATTTCCACCAACTGCGGATGGCCGCCGGCGTTCAACCGGAAATCCACCCGGCCCACATCGAGACCACCCAACGCCTCGAAAGCGGCTACCGTCAATCGGCGCAGCTCGGCGTCCAGCGCCGGCGTGATGTCGGCCGGGCAGAGATAACCCGGCGCATTCTCATCTTCAATCGCATAAGATTTGGCCTCGGTGTTGTAGATACCCTTGACCGCGCCCTTCTGCGTGTCCACTTCCAACGGCGGGAAAATGTGAAAACCGGAGGCGTCGTAGAAATCCGAGCGCGGCGCCTGTCCGGGACGATAACGATTGCCTACCAGGCCCACCGTAAACTCGCGACCTGGCAAATACCCTTCGACCAACGCCGGTTGAAGATACGTGGTCAACACCCAGCGCACCTGCGCTCGCAACGCAGCCTCGTCGTGAACGATGGAAGAAGCATTGATCCCCATCCCGGAGCCCTCGCGGGCCGGTTTGACGAACAACGGGAACTGCAAAGCGGGATCAAGCGGATCGTCTTCGTGAAAGAACTCCTGAAAAGGCGCCGTCGGCAAGCCCTGATCACGCCAGACACGCTTGGTCATAGCCTTGTCCAACGACAGCGCATGGGTCAATACCTTGGCGCCGGTATACGGAACCTTCAACAACTCCAACAGCGCCGGGACATGCGACTCGCGCGAATCCCCGTGTAAGCCTTCGGCGATATTAAAACACAGGTCAGGCCGGGTCTCGCGGATCGTGTCCAGCAAGGTTTCGTCGGCATCGAGCAGAAAAGCGATGTGGCCGGCTGCTCGCAGCGCCGCCTGAATTCCATTCACCGTTTCTTCGGCATCATATTCGGCCAGGGCATCGGTGGGAGCTTCCGCTCCCACCCGCGCCTTGACAGAATGCTTGCTATTTGCCAGTACGGCAATCCGTAAAGAGGATGTAAACGCCATCTATACCTCCGATGTCTCCAGAATAGCTTCGCGGATCAGGTGCAGATCATCCGCGCCGCGCTCCGCCACTGGATCAGCTTCCTTCTGGCGATGATGCGTGTCAGACCAACCCTCGGGCGCCACACGGTGCGACTGACCGTGCAGCAAACCGGCAATCCCCTCTTGTCCCGCCTCGGCCCGACGGCTCTGGCAGTATGAACAAGTCTCAGGATCATGCGGCTGATAGTCGCGTGGTTGAGTATACGTCGTGATAAAACCTTCGTAGTTTCGCACGACCACTTTGCTGTCGGACATCGTCAACATATAGTTGGGCAGAACGGGGACCTTGCCGCCGCCCTCGGGCGCATCAATGACAAACGTCGGCACTGCAAAGCCGGAGGTGTGGCCGCGCAACGATTCCATGATCTCCAAGCCCTTCGAAACCGGAGTACGGAAATGCCCGGCGCCATGCACCAAATCACACTGATACAGATAGTATGGGCGCACCCGATTGCGCACCAACTTATGAACCAAAGACATGATCACGTTCGGGCAGTCATTGATTCCCGCCATCAGAACGGTTTGGCTGCCCAGAGGGATTCCGGCGTTAGCCAGACGCGCAACAGCCTTTTCCACCTCAGGTGTGATCTCTTTGGGATGATTGAAATGCAAGTTCATCCACAACGGATGATACTTCGACAACATACCCACCAACTCATCGGTGACACGTTGCGGCAAGAACACGGGCACCCGCGAGCCGATGCGAATGACCTCAACGTGAGGAATTGCGCGCAAACGCTGTAACAAGCGTTCCAAGAGATTCTGCGGCAACGTCAGCGGATCACCGCCCGACAACAACACATCACGAATCGTAGGGGTTTTGGAAATATACTCAATCTGGCGATCATAAGTAGTCGAGTTGAACATCACATGGTCATTGCCAACCAGACGGCTACGCGTGCAAAAACGACAATAACTGGCACACTGCGTCGTGACCAACATCAACACACGATCTGGATAACGGTGCACCAGACCGGGCACCGGTGAATGGGCGTCCTCGCCCAATGAATCCACCATGGCCGAATCAAAAGGCACCAACTCTTGTTCTGTTGGGATGACCTGCCGTCGGATCGGGCAGTTGGGGTCATCGGGGTCCATCAAACTGGCGAAATAGGGGGGAACATCTACGCGGAACTTACCGGGAGCAGAAAGTCCAGCAATTTCAGCCGGGGACAAATGAATAACCGACGCAAAGTCCTCAACCGTGCGAAGACGATGCGTTAACTGCCAACGCCAATCATTCCACTGTTCGGGGGGCACATCGTCCCAGGTACGTAAACTTCGCCTAGCACCGGGAGGCTCCTCAAAATCATAATCGGTGTACAACGTCTTATTATCCATAATGTGTCATCTCCTCAAAATGGTCTAGCTAGAATGTCAAGAGAATTGAAAGGAATCGCCGCCATGCTTGGGGGTGGTTGAAGCGACTACCATAAAATAGTTTGTTGTTAGAAGTATCAAGAGAATGATTCTACGTCAACCGACCTGCCCAAGTTGCCAACACCAAACCACATAGTATACCTCAAAGTAGCAAACTCTCAATCGTGTCAAAGAGCCGGACTGCAGGAAAACCTTTGAGCAAAGCCGTGTGCGCGCCGGCAGCCTGTACGCGAGCTTGTTGTTGCACATCATCAACCAACATCACCCAACGCGTCTGTGGACAGGCGTTCCATAACTTCAACAAAGCTCCCCAACCTTCCGATTCAAGAAAAGTCATATCCAAAATAACCAACGCGGGGTGTTGAGACTCGATCACGCGCAACGCCACGTCTGTGCTTTCAGCTTGTGAGACTGCCTTTACCTGGGGTATAGACATTGCTAACGTCACCAAACTATCACGCAACGGACCAGGCTTTGCCAGAACCAACACCAGCATAAAAACGCCTCCCTATCTGACTTGAACATCCAGAAAACCATCATACCGCGACCCAAACAAATTCACATCAGCCAAAGGTCGAATTTCTCTATACAGCAAACGACGGTTCTTCAAACGAGCCCCATGTACGTCAAATGACTTACCGGCATCCATCAAAAACACTCATCCAATTTTTGATCCAGGCAAAGTGTTATAAATTTCGTATGTACGCAAAAGCTTTGCCACAACCTTTATACAGACTTTGCACGACTTTTATACACCCGTTGCTTATCATGCTGCGCGATGCAAGGTGGGCAACCTTCACATCAAAACAAATTTCATTCACCTTTTAGTAAGGAGGAAACACGAATGGCTACTGCAGCCGAATGTCCGGCTTGTGAAGAAACCATCTCACTGCAACGGAAACCGCAAATTGGAGACACCATCACCTGCCCCCACTGCGATACGGAGTTGGAGGTCATTGCGCTAAATCCCGTCGAACTCGACTGGGCCGAGGTTGACGACGACTGGGACGATGACGACGACTGGGATGACGAAGAAGAGGAAGAAGAAGACTGGGACGAAAGCTTCTAAATCAAATATCCAAAAACCGGCCTGCTTTTTTAGCAGGCCGGTTTTTGTTTTCCACGTCTTAGGATTTCCCTTCAAGATGAGCCAACCCCTCTCGCAAGGCGTAGAGAGCCGCTTGAGTACGGTTTGCCAGATGTAACTTGCTTAAAATCTTACTGACATGTGTTCGGGCCGTGCGCTCAGTAATAAACAATTTCCCGGCAATCTCCTCGTTGGTTAACCCCTGAGCAACCAGCCGCAACACGTCCACCTCTCGCGCCGTCAATGGGTCTTCAGTGGGCGGCAAATTTGAGGGACGTTGCAATTCCATCATCAAACGCCGAGCGATGGCTGGATGCATGGTAGGCAGGCCATGATAGACATCACGAATAGCTTGCAACAATTCCTGGGGTGCGGCATCTTTGAGCAAATAGCCCATAGCCCCTGCCTTGATAGCCGGAAACATCTTATCGTCTTCCGCGAAACTGGTCAAAACCAGAATACGCGCATTGGGATCTTGTTGTTTGATCTCACCAATAGCCGTGATGCCATCCTTGAGCGGCATCACCAGGTCCATCAAGATGACGTCAGGATGCAGTGCGCGCGCCTGTTCTACCGCCTCCTTGCCATTGGTAGCCTCGCCGGCAAGCTCCATCTCCGGCTCCGTCGCAATCAGCCAACGCAGTCCCTCGCGCAGAATAGCGTGATCATCGGCAATCAGAATCCGTATCAGTTCAGGCATAATCTGGCTCCATTAACGATGTAAAGTTACTTTAACCGATGTGCCGGCGCCGGGCAAGGAATGAACGATCAATTCACCCCCCAACCGCTCGGCGCGTTCCTGCATACCCACCAGCCCGATTCCGCCCGTATCCTGATCCCCCTGGAATGCAAAGCCTTTGCCGTTGTCACAAACCTCAATTTCAAGATCCGGCGCGGCAGCACAAATAGAAACCCGCAGGGTCGTGGCCGAAGCATGCTTGAGGACATTATTGAGCGCCTCCAAAACAATATGATACAACTCCTCCTCGACATGAGACGGCAATACCACTTCACCCTCAACCACCAACGACACTTCGACGCCGGCGCGCCGCTCCACCGTATCCAGGCGCTGTTGCAATGCCCTGACCAGCCCGACGCTTTTTAGGGCCTGAGGACGCAGCTGATACACCAACAAACGCATCTCTTTCAACGCTTGCTGGCCGATCTCGCCAAGACGGCCAATGGCTTCCTCGACCCGTTTCAAGTCGCCGACCTTCGCCAGACGGCGTCCGGCTTCAGCCAGCACGGTCAAACTATACAACGATTGCGTCACAGAATCATGTAAATCGCGGGCCAGACGATTGCGCTCCTGAAGGATCGCGGCCTGCTCTGCCTGAACGCGCAGCTGCGCATTTTCAAGAACCAGCGCCGCCTGGTATCCAAAAATTCCTCCCAAACGCATATCCTCGTCGGAAAAGAGTTGAGATTGAACGTAGAAAAGCACCAGAACGCCGTAAACCGCGCCCTTGATCAGCATGGGAACCATCAAGGCGGCGCGATAATGGGGAACCAACGACTCGCACCAGCGACGCATCTCAGAAGAGAGGGATGGCCCTTCAAAGGGAGCCGACAAATCGGCAACAGCGATAGGAGCATATTCCAGGATGGCCGGATCATCGTCGCCACGAACCCACATCTCAAGCGGCGGAAAAGGCAAACTTCCCGTTGAATCGGGCGCGCCCGGCAGGCCGGCGCTGGCATCCACCGACACACGTTCCTCGTCCCAATCCAAACGATAAAGACAACAGGCATCGGCGACAAATAAATCGCAGGCCTGACCAGCGATGTATCCCAAGATTTCACGCCGCGGGCGGTCGGAATTGAGCACGACCAGAACATCGCGCAGTCCTTCGGCCACCAGCCGGCGGCGCTCCAGCTCACGGGTGCGCGCCTTGACCCGGTCTTCAAAGATGTCAGTTCGCGAAGGCTTCTTGGCCGCCACTTCTACTCCAATGTCAAAGAATCAATCTGAGAAACGCTCTCGCTGCCAAAAATACTCCTGGCTATGTGGAATGCCTCCTCCGGCGAGAACGGGCAACGCGCATGCCACATCAAAAACATTGGCGTCAACGGTTGGTGCGGGCCGACAGTCTGCAAATAGCGCACGCCGAGCAACCTGCGCGCACCCTGCCTGCGGTAAAAGGCGATGCGACGCTCAGCAAACTGTCGCTGCGTCATGTCAGCGGCCTCCTCCGGCATTTCGACTTCGATCAACATCACCGGCGACGAGACTCGCGCCAGTACAGCGTGATAAAGCCAGGCGCCGACGCCATGGTTGCGCGCCTCGGGCGTCACGGCAAGGTACCACAGAGAGCAAACCGCGTAGTCCGCAAGAGCGAGAAGGTCGTAAGCGGCCAGCCCCACCAATGACTGCCCATCCAGCGCCGCCAACAGCGTCTTGGAGCCGGGAATCCCGCGCTCTTTGTCGCGCAAAATATTCAAGAGACTCGAAACCAACATCTTAAGCGGCGGCGGGAATGCCGTCTCATACAAATCAAGCCAGGGCAAAAGCAGATCATCGGAACGGCTGGTCAACTCGGTCAGAGTCAAAGCTTCGTGGGACACAGTCACCCTCCCTCATCCTCTCACAAACAGCAGATTGGGGAACCAGGAATTAGAAAACTCGCCCTAATCCCTAATTCCCCAATCCTCAATCCCTTGAAATTGCCGTTAAAATGCCAATTCGGACGTTGTCTTCAACTCGACGCCGGCGGCGCTCAGTTTGCCGTGACATTCCTCAATGAGATGCGCGGCGTCTTTGCTAAAACTGCTGTGCGCATCCTTGACCAACGTTACAGCGTATCCCAACTCTCTGGCGCCCTGACAAGTAGCGCGCACGCAGCCATGCGTCACCAGCCCGGCGACGACGAGCCGGCCAATGTTCCTGAACTCCAGGGCTTCGTCCAGGTCGGTTTCCTCGAAAGCGTTGGGGTGAGTTTTCATGAGCAAAACATCCCTGTCCAGCGGGCGCAGTTCGGCGTGCAACTGCCAGTCGTCCGAACCCTCCACCAATGACCGTTTATCCGAATGTTGGATATAAAAAACCGGAACGCCGGCAGTGTGGGCGTGCTCGGCCAACGTGTTGATATTCTGAAGCAACGCTTCGGCGTTGTAGATCGGAGTAGATTTTTTGAAAAGGCCCTGCTGAACGTCAATCACCAACAGGGCAACGCCGGTGCGGCCTTCCATGCTGCGCAGAATTTTTTTAGTAGCCTTCATGTTTTCTCCTTGAAAACCGCCCGCTCACGCGGGGAG
>DAOUFX010000425.1:0-4393 GCA_034429675.1 Anaerolineae bacterium
CGCCCGCCCCCCAAACCTTCATCTCCAGATTTTTGGAGGTATAAATGTCACAGGATATGAAAGGGAAAGTTACGTTAGTTACCGGTGGAAACTCCGGGATTGGGCGGGCGACGGCGTTGGCCTTTGCCCGGCGCGGAGCGAGCGTGGTCGTCGCGGCCCGCAACGCCGAGAAAGGCGCGGAGGTGGTGCGCGAGATTGAGGCGCTCGGCGCGCCGGCGCTCTGGATTCAGTGCGACGTCACGCAGAGCAGCCAGGTTCAGGCGATGGTGGCGCAGGTGGTAGCCACGTACGGGCGGCTGGACTACGCCTTCAACAACGCCGGCAGTGGCGGCAACGGTGGTTGGGTGGCCGAGATGCAGGAGCAGGACTGGGACGAGGTGCTGACGATTTATCTCAAGAGCGTGTGGCTGTGCATGAAATACGAAATCATCGAGATGATGAAAGTGGGCGCGGGCGCCATCGTCAACACCTCTTCGGTGGACGGCTTGCGGGCGTTCCCGTGGAATCCGGCGTATTCGGCGGCCAAGCACGGCGTCATCGGGTTGACCAAATCGGCGGCGATGCAGTACATTGAGAAGGGCATTCGCATCAACGCCGTGTGCCCCGGTTGGATTCGCACCCCGCCCATTGCAGACCTCTTGCAGCGCGAACCTGGCGCCGAAAAGGGGATGTTGATGCATCAGCCGATTGGACGTCTGGGCGAGGCCGCCGAGGTTGCCGAAGCCGTCGTCTGGCTCTGCTCCGATGCCGCTTCGATGATGGTGGGCGTGGCGTTGCCGGTGGACGGCGGGTACACAATTTTGTAGCGCGGGGTGTCTTTTCTGATGTACATGACCCACGAAGCCTTCGAACCTCTGGTCGCAGCGGCGCTGGACGCCTTGCCCGAGTTCTTTCTCGAAAAGTTGTCCAACGTGGATGTGGTGGTGGAAGACCGGCCCGACGAGGAAACCATGCGCCTGGCCGGAGTGCAACGCCCGTCGCAGCTGTTGGGATTCTATCATGGGGTGCCGCAAACCGTTCGCACGCGGCATTACGGGCTGGTGTTGCCGGACAAGATCAGCATCTACCGGCGCTCGATCACCGTGCTCTGCCGCACTCCCGAAGAAGTGCAGGCGCTGGTCTCTCGCGTTGTGCGTCATGAAATCGCTCATCACTTTGGCATCAGTGATGAGCGATTGCACGAACTTGGCGCGTACTAAACAGCGGTTAGGGCTTTTTCGCTTTTGATTTTTCCAGCTCCAACGCCTCGCGCATGGCCGGGACGTAGTACTTGTTGGTGTATTCCTTGACCATCCGCCGCGTCGAGAATTGCGGGCCGACGGTGCGGATGGCTTCTTTCATCATTGCCACCCATCCACGGGGAACGTCGTCCCGATCGCGCTGGTAGAACAGCGGGACGACCTGTTCTTCGAGGAGCCGGTACATGGCGTTGGAATCGGCCTGATCTTGCAGCGGCTCTTCCTCGTATTGTTCCTCGGATTCGATGGCCCAACCGTTGCGCCCGTTGTAGGCCTCGGCCCACCAGCCATCCAAAATGCTGAAGTTGAGGATGCCGTTGAACGCGGCCTTCATCCCGCTGGTGCCGCTGGCTTCCATCGGCTTGCGCGGCGTGTTCAGCCACACGTCCACGCCTTGCACCAGGTACCGCGATACGTGCATGTCGTAGTCTTCGACAAATGCAATCCGTCCCCCGAACTCCGGGCTGCGCGCGATATTGTAGATTTCTTGCAGCAGCAGCTTCCCCGGATCGTCCGCAGGATGCGCTTTTCCGGCAAAGATGAATTGCACGGGACGATAGCGGTCGTGAATCAGCGCCTTGAGCCGCTCGATGTTGCTGAAGATCAGGCCGGCGCGTTTGTAGGTAGCAAACCGGCGCGCGAACCCGATGACCAACGCTTCGGGATCGAGGAAGATGCCGGAAGCCAGCAGTTGGTCGGGCGCCGAGGACTGCTGGACGCGCGCTTCGCGGGCGCGCTCGCGGATGATGGAGAACATCTTACGCTTGAGGCTCATGTGAGCCTGCCACAGCGCCTCGTCGGGCACATCCTCGATGCGCGCCCACATCAGCAGGTCGTCCTGGTTTTCGACCCAGTCCGGGCTGATGTGACGGCAGTACAGGCGGTGCATCGCCTCGCCGGTCCACGAGGGCAGGTGGACGCCGTTGGTGACGTGCCCGATCGGTACTTCGTTTTCGGTCTTATCCGGCCACAAATTCACCCACATCTGGCGTGAAACTTCGCCGTGGATGGCGCTGACACCGTTGGCGCGTCCCGAATGGAGCAGGGCCAGTTTGGTCATATTGAACGCATCCCCGTTCCAGGTGGGGTGGTTGCCCAATGCCAGGAACTCGTCCCGGTTCAGCCCCAATTGCGGCCAGAAGGGATAGAAATACTTGTCAATCAGCCCAAAGTCGAAGACATCATGTCCGGCGGGGACAGGCGTGTGGGTGGTGAAAATCGTCCCGGCGCGAACGCACTTCTGGGCTTCTTCAAAGCTCATGCCTTGAGTGACGTATTCGCGCGCGCGTTCCAGTGTCATAAACGCGGAATGCCCTTCGTTGATGTGCCAGACGCGCGGGCGGATTCCCATCGCGCGCAAGACGTGCACGCCGCCGATTCCCAGGATGATCTCTTGTTGGAGGCGCATTTCCCGGTCGCCGCCGTAGAGCCGCGCCGTCAGTTGGCGATCCCAGGGGGCGTTTTGTTCGACGTTGGCATCCATCAGATAGAGGCGGGTGCGCCCTACATTGACTTCCCAAATGCGCATGGTCACTTCCCTGTCGCCGATGGGCAGACTCAATGTGCATTCGTCGCCGGTTGAGTTCAGCGCCGGGCGCAGCGCGACTTCGTCGGGGGAGAGCGGCGGGTAGATGGCTTCCTGCCAGCCGCTGGGGTCGAAGCGCTGGCGGAAATAGCCCTGGTCGTACAGGAAGCCGATGGCGACGAAGGGCAATCCCAGGTCGCTGGCCTCCTTGATGTGATCCCCCGAAAGCACACCCAGGCCGCCGGAATAGATGGGCAACGAGGTGTGCAGGCCGAACTCCGCCGAGAAATAGGCGATGGTGTGTTCGGTCAGATCGGGATAGGCGGCGCTGAACCAGCGATGGTTGTTTTCGATATCCTTGTCCAGTTCCCGCATCACCGCGTCGAAATCGCGCAAGAAGAGCGGATCGGACGTCTTTTGCTGGATGTTCTCTTCCGGCGTCTCCAGCAAAATGCGCACCGGATTGTGGCGGGTGTTGGCCCAGAGTTGTTGGTCAAGCAGCCTGAAGAGGTCGCGCGAGGCATGATGCCAGGACCACCAAAAGTTGTAGGTCAATTTTTCGAGTCGCGCCAGGCGCGGCGTGAGTTTTTGCTGAATGGCGGTTTTCGTTGAGTCGTTCATTTTTCCTTCCTAGGGTTTAAGCCAGAGCACCATCATCAGAACGCAGATCGAGACGATGGCAAATTCCCAGATGACTCGCTGGGTCAGGCGTTTGAGTAAGTACTGATAAATGATGCCGTTGAGCAGGTACAGGATGAGGGTTAGCGAAGCGGCGGCTGTCCATTCCGAAACCGGCCAGTAGCCAAGTACCCATACCCATTCGCTTTCCAAAAAGCCAAGAATGACGCCAAAAAGCAAGATGGCGCCCGACTTTGTCCCGGCGGCGCTCAAAAGATCCAACGCCAGCAACCCGGTGATGATGAAAGTCGCCGGCGCCAGGATCAGCGCGCGTCCCTGGCTCTGCAAAATCAGTCCGAACAACACAAAGCAAATCAAGTAATCGGCGACGTTGAGGATGGTGCGTGACGTTGCATAACCGGCGCTGTCGGGGGAGACCGCGCGATAGCTAAAGTGCACCAGCAGGCCGATGAAGATGCCGTCCAGGATCAGCGCCCCAAGCCAGGCAGACCAGGTGGCGGCGCGGATGAGGAACAACGATCCCAACAGCGCCCCCAGGCTTGGGGTAATCAGGAAAAAGGCAATGCCGCGTTCTTGTTTCCCGCGCAGCGGATGGCCTTGCATAATCGAAAGTGTGCCGGTGGCTACCAGTCCGGTCATCAGGATGGCCAACATCCACCCCCCGGTCAGTGAGAAACCGAGCGGCGATCCTAAAATGTGAGGAATGTCCCAGGTGAAGGTGGGGAGCTCCACGAATCGGAAAAGCGCAGCACAGAACAGCGTGACGGCCAACAAAACACTCAATTGATCGCGTTCTGTGTGTTGTGTCTTGGGTGTTGCGGTAAACATGGACATCATTCTATCTGTTGGGGGTAATTTGTCAACTGGTTGATAAGTCAACTATTTTTTCCGAACGCAGTGCGTTCTTTGCAACGTTACTCCGTCCGCAAAAAACATACCTTTAACTCGTATCATCTCAATAAAAAGGGAGGAGAAGGGGGGGCTTGGGGGG
>DAOUFX010000426.1:0-9443 GCA_034429675.1 Anaerolineae bacterium
GGCCCGCCCCCAAGCCCCCACTTTTCTCTCTTTTTCACCAATACCCCAAATCCTTCAACCGCTGAAGCACCGCAGGGTCCTGCTCCTGCGCGAATACCTGTCCATCTTGCGGTTTTTGGATGCTGTCGTCGAAAACTTTCAGCATTTCCTGCATCTTTGTCGCCGTATCCGCATCTGCCGCGCTGAGTTCTTGCAATTCCTGCGGATCGCGGCGCACGGCGTAGAGCTCGTGGGGATCGTAGGCGTTGGCGATGAGTTTGTGCTCGCCGGCATAAAGCGCGCGGATGTACTGGCGGCTTTTGGCGAGCCGTTCGGCGTCTTGGGTCGCGCGCGCCAGACGTTCGAGGATCCAGGTGGACGGCTCGGCCTCGCAGACAACGGGCAGCGCTTCGGCGCCCTCCGCCGTTAAACCGAGCGATTGTTCTTCGGGCTGCGCGGCTCCGGCAGCCTGCAAGACGGTGTGGAAAATCCGGCGGGTCGAGATAAACCGGTCGTCGGTTTTCGCCGCAAACCCCTGCCGTGGGCCCCGGATGATCAGCGGCACATGCGCCAGCGGTTGGTAGGCTCCATAACTGTGGTTCACCCGCTGTTTTTCCCCCAGATGTTCTCCGTGGTCGGCGACGACGATCAGCAACGTGTCGTCCAGGATTCCGGCCTGGCGCAGTTGCGCCAGGAAGTATCCGACCTGCGTATCCTGCGCGTAGACTTCCGCGTCGTAGAATCCGCTCAACCGGCTCTGGCATTCGTCGAAGGGCGCCGCAGTGTGGAACCAGTTCATCACATCCAGCCCGAAGGCGTTGCTGCTGTGAATCACTTCCCGCCAGCTGCGGGAACCCAGCTCAGGGAAAACGAAACGTTCCATCGCCCAGCGCGGCGGGGCGTAGGGAATGTGTGTGGCCATCAGGTTGATGAAGGTGAAAATGGGCTGGTCGGCGCGGTGCAACTTTCGCCGCCGGATCAACACGTCGGCGGCTGCGTGCATGGTGTGTTGCGTGTCGTAGAATTTCGAGCCGCCCCGGAAGTGTAGCAGCGATTCGACCAGCGTCATCATTGCCGTTGACCACCAGGTAGGGTGGCTGTCGGCGTTCAGTCCCAGAGTCTGCGAAAGCAATCGCCGCACTTGATAACGGAATTGCGCCCAATACCCCTTGGATTTGGGGGGCGGTTGAAATTTTGACGTCCACAGCCCGGAGCCGATGTAACTATAGTTGGCAACTCGATCGAATCCCCGGCGCACGCCATTGTTCATGGCGCCGATAAAGGGGTTGTTGGAAAGCAGGACGTTGAAATAGCCGGCTTTCCGCAACCGCTCGGCTAACGTCGGGATTTTGTCGGGCAAGACCGAGGTGTATTGGGTCACGGTATGTTGCGTGGGATACAAGCCAGTCATCATTGAGACATGCGCCGGCAACGTCCAGTGCGCGGGGGAGATCGCCTGGGTGTAGCGGGTGGCGTCCGCCGCCAGTTCGTCGAGATGCGGCGAGGTCGCTTTCTCGTATCCGTAACACGAGAGGCGGTCAACGCGCTGCGTATCCAGAACCACAATGACGATGTCAGGTTGAGTTTTCATAGGTATCAGGCCTTCCTCAGCAAAGTTAAACGCCGGTCAAGCAATTGAACCATCAAGGCGCTCATGGCTTGCCACGAGTAGTGCTGCCTGAACCGCTCCAGGCTTTCCGGCGCGCATGGTTGTGAAGAACCGGGCAATTGCTCAATCAGGCGGCTAAACGTGTCCCAATCGTCGGCCACTTGCATCCGGGCCCCGGCGTTTTCGATACCTTCGGCGCCGACGCGGGTGGTGATCACCGGCTTACCGCAAGCAAGCGATTGAATGATTTTAAACTTCGTTCCCCCGCCGCTTATCAGGGGGACGATCACGCCCGTCGCGGCATTGATGTAATCCTCAATCCGCGGGACAATTCCGGTAAAGGTCAGATTCGGATGGGAGTACGTTTCCCTCGGCGGGTTATAGCCGCAGATCACGAAGCGCGCGTCAGGCATTTTCTGTAAAACCCGCGGCATAATTTCATGGACGAGGATCTGAACGGCTTCCGCGTTGGGTTGGTAATCCAGCTTCCCATAGAAAAGAAACAACGGTTGATCGGGAGCGAGCCCCAACTGCGCGCGCGTTGCGGCCCCGGCGACAGGGTCAGGCCGGTACTGATCCACATCCACGGCGTTGGGCACAACGGCGATCTTTGCCGCAGGCACGCCCATCTCCATCAAGTGTTGCCGGTCATCCGGTGAAACGGCAATGACGTCGGCGGCCAGACGGCACACCACCTGTTCCCAAATGCGGATGATCCAGGCCGATTTTCGCTGCATGCGTTTGAAACGCACATATTCGGCGTTGTGATCATCTAAGATGAAGGGAACGCCGGTCAGCGTGTGCAGCAGCGCGGCGTGAATCCCGGCCCACAGGTGCTCACAGAGAATCAGGTCAGGACGCTCGCGGCGAACCAGACGCAACGCTTCGGCCATCAAACGCGGATAGAAGAATTGTGAATAGCGCTGCGCCGGGCCGACCGGCATGATCGTCGCGCCGGGCCAGGCTTCTGCGTTTTGCGTCAGTCCCTTCACCTGAGCGTAATCGGTGTAAATGACCGAGACGCCAAACCGGCCCGCGTTGACCAGATGTTTTGTCACATTGTAGGCGCGTTCCGAAGAGCCAAAATGCGGCGGCCAGATTTTAAAGGGCGCAATGACCAACAGCTTTGCAGCAGGTATAGACATAGATCAGCTTCTACCGGAGCGGTTCAGCCCGCGACTGAGGCGTCCCCAGGCCGATACCGTCAGGTCTTTTAACGCGGTCTTTTCGTCGTCCGAAAAAGCGCCGCTAAAGAAGAGCACGCCTACGTACACCAGAGCGCTGGGCGCCAATCCCCACGGCATGAAAGACCGTAGCAGAAACAGAACCCCCAGCATCCCGGCCCCGGCCAGCAACAGGCTCAGCCAGCTGCGTGAGGGCGTCACCGCGCAAATTTTGCGTTGGACGTAGGCGTAGTTTTGAATGACTAGAAAAGCCGTGGAAAGGAGCCGCGCGATGGCGACGCCGGAAATCCCGAAAACGGGCCCCAACACCAGGACCAGAACGATCCCCAATGCCAGACGTAGGGCCAACGACCGCGCCAACACGCCCTGCCGGTCGGCGGCGATGAGCAAGCGCGCCATCGGCACATTGACGAATAATAAAGGAAGCGTCCAGGCCAGCCACTGCAACGCCGGCACGGAGGTCCCGAATTCCTCGCCGAAGAGATTCATAAAGAAGGACGATGCCCCGGACAGGAACACCGCAATGGGAATTCCCAGCAGCAACATGTATTTCATCGAATAGTCATAAAGTTTCTTGAGTCCTTCCTTCGACGTGCTGTACAGGTGCGACATCGGCGGCAAAACGGCAAATTGGTAGGCCTGAGGGATCAACAACAGCGTGGAGACAACGGTAAAGGCGGCATTGAAGACGCCGATCTCCGCCTCGGTGAAGAGGAACGAAAGGACGATGATGTCCAGGCGGTTGTCGAAAACGTAGACGGTATTCCCCAACATCAACGGCCAGGCGATCTTGATTTGCTCAAGGCAAAAACGCCACTCCGGTTTCCAGGCGAAGCGCACAGATTGCCTCAAGACGACCACCATCGTCAATAGCGCGCCGACCAGACTGGAACCGATGATAACTACCGCCACGCCGGTCAGGCCATACTTCAGCCACAGCACGGCGACGACGCCGGCGACCCGCAAAATCGTCACCAGCATCCGCGAAAAAACCATCATCGGCATCTTGTGCAGTACGATGAAGACGGACTCGCAAAGATTGCGAATGCTCTCAGGAAGCGTAGAGAGCGCCACCAGCAGCACGATGCGCTGGGTCTCAACGTGCGCTCCCGGCAGGAACACGCGAATGGCTGCCCACAAAACTACCCAGGTCAAACCGGAAAGAATGATGCGCAAATAGACAAAATTGCTGAAATAGCGGTGGACGTCGTCGGGACGCTGCGCAACCTCGCGCACGATCAACTGGTCGAGCCCCCAAAACGTCATGCGCGTGGCGATCATCGTGTAACTGAACGCCAGCGTGTAGACGCCGGCCTCGTGCGCGCCCAGCATGCGCGAAATAAGCAGCAGCAGCAAGACGTTGGCGGCTCGCGCCACCAGCTCGCCCGCCATCGAAAAACCGGTATTAGAAATGAGTTTGCGTAGTGTATGCACGTTTCACCTGCTTGATCTCTGTGTCCAGATTTGATAGGCGCCGCCTACCCGCCAGGCAACTTTGCTCAGGAAAAGCGCGGGCGCCGTGTACCAGTAACGGCCCATGAAAGGATTCTTGGCAAAGATTTTGACCACAACGGCAGCAGCAAAAACCGGCGCCGCCAGCAATAACAGCCAACCCTGCCGGTACATCCACGACAAAGGCCGGCGGTCGCGGTGTCGCCAAAATACTTTGATCATATTGCGACCAAAAATAAACGAACGGGACAGCAATTTTCTGAAGCTGTTGCGGGTGGGATGGTGCGCAATCTGGACTTTCGGCTCGAACCGGATCGCATACCCGGCAAAACCCAGGCGTAACGTCCAATCAATATCCTCGCCCGCAGCGCCGGGAAAACTTTCATCAAACTTGCCGGCCTTTTTCCAGGCGTCGCGCCGCAGGCTGAAGTTCAGAGTCGGCGCATAATCGCGTAAGCCGGGGCGGGCCGTGACGTGATAATCGTAGAATGTCGAAAGGTTGTCGCACAAAGTCCAATACTCATCGGCAGGGAAACTGACGCCGCCGGCCACGCATTGCACGTCCGGGTCTTGATAGCAAGCGCACAATTGCGCCCACCAATCCGGCGCCGGAATGCAATCCGCATCCAGAAAAGCGATGATGTCGCCATGCGCCTGGGCCACGCCCAGGTTGCGCGCCGCCGCCGCGCATACCGGCGCCGGCGTCTGCACAAAAGTGACCACATCATCGGATTTCACTTGTTGGTAACGATCCATTCCCACCACCACAATCTCTCCGCCGCCCGTTTCGCTCATCTGGCGCTTGAGCGTCTGCACCACCTGCCCGATGAGCGGCGAGTGCAAATTGGGAATAACCACACTGATCGCCGGCGTCACATCAACGATTCCAATGCGCAAGGTCCTTGCCCAAAAGCAATTCGAGCTGTTGATTGTACGGCCGATAGTGCTCGATCAGCCACATGCGCAGCGCCGGGCTCATGTCGGGTTTCTGGCTGTAGCGATTCAGGAGCAGCGCTCCGCCGTCACGTACCCTTTGGGGGATGAGATGCTGGATGCGTGTCTTCTGCATAATGCGCAGGAGCGGCAACCCGGCTTTGGGCGTCCCCACCATCTGCGGCGTGGCATCCACCGAGGCCAACGGCGTCGCCCCCAAAAAAGCCAAAACCCGGTTGGTCAATCCCAGAGCGTCTTTCAGCTCTGACATAAACACCACTTTCATCTGCTTTTGTGAGAACAGCGCCAGATATCGCAGCAGATGTTGCGCATAATACCCTTCTTCCAGATACCAGCGGTATTTCACGTGGGAATAATCGCCGCCCCAGTGTCGCGCACTGCACCACAATTCCTCGCCATCCGCGCCCGCCAGGGTGAACCCGGCGCGTTGCTGTTCGACGTTGGCCTGGATGGCCTGTTCAAAGGACAATTTCTCGACGCCCAGGCTGTAGCGCATCCACCAGGCGGAAAAGGCGCGATCCACCGGATTGCGCAGCAGAACCAGCAATCTGGCATCCGGACACTGCGCCTTGATGCGCAGCGGCACATAAGGCAGAAACAAATGGCGCGGGCAGGCATCACCGATAAGAGCTTCGCCGCGCCAATGCTTGAAATAGGTTCGCCAGTAGAAGTCCATCCCCTGCCCGTACTCTTCCTCGAAGAAATACGGTTCCTTGGGTTCCGAAATACACACCTGAGGGTGTTGCCCCAGATAGTAGCACAGCGAAGTCGTGCCGCTTTTGGCGGCGCCCAATAAAAAGAAATTCGGTTTGTGGATGCTTTCTTCCATAGACTAATCTTTCCGCAGATCAGGATAGAGCGTCTGTTGTTGTTGCGCGTCCAGTAACACAAAGACGCCATTCTGTTGTGGGTAGCGAGTTTTGCACACGTCGCATTCAAGCGTCTGACCCTGAGTGCGCCAATGCAACCCGCTCGAATCCTTCCGGCAGGTGGGGCAACGCAACATGTCCACCCACTCGGTCGCCGTGACCGGCGGCGTCGGCTTGCTGACATGGCCCAGCCCGGAGGTGACGCCGCCTACCCACTGCGCAAAACGGTGTGTGAACGATGTGCTCGTCGCGTCAAAGCGAATTTTCAAGGTCCGATTGACCTGCATCTCCAGCCGGGTGAAGAACCCTTTCAGGTTCGTCCAGGTATCCAGCGCAAAGGTGTTTTCCAAAATGCCGTATTCGCGTTCGACCCCGCCGCCCTCGGAGATGAAGCCGAGGATGCCCAAACGATTCAGAATTTTCTCGAAGGGGGAAAGTTTGTGCCCGCGCCGGGTCCACAAGGTTACGGCCAGCATGCCGCGAGTGGGCTCGCGATCGAAGTAAAAATACCCATCATTCTGGAGCACGCGCACGGCTTCTTTGACGATCACTGCCGGATCGGGCAGGTGATGCAACGTGGCGAAACAAAAGACGAAAGGGAAAACGTCGCTGCGAAACGGCAAATTGTAGACATCGCCGCAGACGCGCATGGGCAAATCTTTGTACCGGAATTCAGCCTGTAAATGTGCGCCATAGGACAAAGCATCCAGCGACAGATCAAAGGCCGTCCCTTGCGCCGCGAATTCGTTGACCAGGCAAGCGCTGCGATGTCCACGCTCGGCGCCTAATTCCAGAAACGGCGTCGTCTTCACGCCACGCGCGTGCAGTCCCGTGAAAACCCGGCGCGTTTCTTCAAGCCCCTGCTTCAAGAAAGCAATGATTTCTTCCGCCGAAAAGACATCGGGGTCGTAGATTTTGTTTTCCGTTTCCTGCCGGGACATCATCCGGCGAAACGCGATTTCGCCCTTCTGGGCTTCTATGCCTTGTTGATCTGTCATCCCTGGACCATCACCTCTTCAAGATGTTGCCGGAATCGCGCCCCGTTCGCTTCCACGGTGAACTGCTCCTGGAACCGTAGCCGTCCTTGTTCGGCGATACGCTTGGCCAGCGCGGGGTCGCGGTAAAGCGCGAGAATCGCATCGGCCAACGACTGGGGAGAGTCGCGCCGGCACAAATAGATGTGCTCGCCGTGCGTCAGCGCCGCGCGCACCGTGGGGGAATCGCCGCTGATTACCGGCTTGCCCATCGCCAATCCCTCGTAAATTTTGTTTTGGACGGTCATCAACGACTGCGGCGTATCGCCAAAAGCCCCCAGACAAACGTCAGCGTCCGCCAGGTAGGCCGGGAGGGCGTCGCCCTCAATCCAGTCGGTGAACTGCACCTGGGTCAATTGATAGTTTCTGACCAGCGCTTCTACCGCTGCGCGGGTAGGTCCCTGCCCGATCAGCTCGAAGCGAATGTCCGGGATAGGTTGCAAAAGCCGCGCTGCTTCAATAATGTAGGGGACACCGTGATTGTGAATGTACGTCCCATAGTAAACCACCCGGAAATAGCTTTCGGACGAAGTCGCTGAAACCGGGTAGAAGCGGCGATTGTCCGCGCCGGTCGGAACCAGGCGAAAGCGCGCGGGAGCGATGGAATGCGTCTGCGCAAACCAGGTAACGTAAGCGTCTGTATCCAAAATCAGACGGTTGGGGACGCGGCATGCCAGCCACTCCAGCCCGCGCAACAGCGTCACGGCCAGCGCGTTGTGGCGGTGCAGCTCGCGCTCCCTGGCGATCAGATAAATGGACATAAAAACGTCCCACACCAGCGGTTTGCGGCGCAGCCAGCTCAAGATGCGCGCCAGAAACACATCCAATTGGCCCGGATAGCCGACGACCAGGACGTCGTAGTCGCCCACTTGACGGTACTTGCGCAGCAAACGTCCATAAGTGCGCAAAACGCGCCACAGAAAGGCCGGCTGCCACCATTTCCCCTTGACGACTTCTACCCGGTCTTCAATGCTTTGCCACAGAGTTTCCTGACAATCCCGAACATCCACGCCGTTGCGCCGTAGTCCTTCCATCATGATCCGGTTGCGCGAATATTCGGCCCGGTAAGTGCCAAAATAGCAGACTCGCAACGGTCTCAGTCCTTATCCTTTGCCGCCCACTTGGCCAGTTCCAACCGCCGCACACGATACAGCGTTTCTTCGATCAGCTTTCGATTGAATCCGACCAGATCCGCGACCAGCCCAATCAGGCAGGCCTGAAAGCCCATGATCAACAAAACTGCCGTCAGAATGAGCGATTGAACCTTGCCGCCTCCCATACCCTGGGCATAGTACCACAGGAAGCGTATCCCTCCGGCCATCCCCAGAGCAATCAACACCATCCCCAAAAACAAAAACACTCGCAAGGGGCGGTACATCGTATAGGCGCGCAAAATTGTCGCGGCGGAATTGACCAGATAATCGGGGATGTTGCGCATCAGGCGAGACGAACGGGTTTTGGGGTTGACGCGAATGGGAACGTAGGTCACGGCCATGCGCCGCGCTCCCGCATGGATCAACGATTCGAGGGTATAAGAATACTGGCTCATAATGATGGTATGCAAAGCCGCATCCCGGCTCAGAGCGCGGAACCCGCTGGTTGCATCCGGCGTGTCCACCCCCGCCGCCAACTTCACGATCCAGCTTCCCAGCTGTTGCAGTCGTCGCTTGAGAGGGGAAAATTCGGACACGCTGAGCACCCCCCGGTCGCCGATAACAATATCCGCCGAACCGTTCACAATGGGGCGAACCAGCAGTGCAATGTCCTCGCCGCGGTATTGATTGTCTGCGTCGGTGTTGACGATAATGTCGGCTCCGACCTGAAGCGCGGCCTCCAGCCCCGTGACAAAGGCTGCCGCCAATTTGCGGTTGCGCCCATGTTGGACGATGTGGTGAACGCCCAACTCACGCGCCACGGCCACCGTGTTGTCGCGACTGCCGTCATCCACAATCAGAACCTCAATCTCGTCAATGCCCTCGATATGCTGCGGCAAATCACGCAAAGTCTGCGGCAGTGTCGCTTCTTCGTTATAGCATGGGATTTGAATGACCAGTTTCATTGAACCACGATGTCCTTCCGTTTGAAATCACGGCGCCAGATTGAACCAACGAAAGTGAATTATATCATGCCCGATGCGTCTTCCAAAAATTTCTTCGTGATTGGAGCGCGTATGAATAATCACGAACATCCTCATCATAACCTAAAATGGCGCGCGAAGCGCATCTGGTAAGACTTCTGGAATTTCTCGTCGCGCACTCTCAAAAAGTTCTTTTAACACTTCAAAGGAATTCCACATTAACTGGCGTTCAGCAGAGGTTAACCGGAAGGTGT
Organism: Anaerolineae bacterium; assembly: GCA_034429675.1. Classification (GTDB taxonomy): domain Bacteria; phylum Chloroflexota; class Anaerolineae; order B4-G1; family SLSP01; genus JAKQHY01. The sequence goes on from DAOUFX010000426.1 coordinate 9,413, forward strand.
GTTTCGCACACGGTACCCCGTGTGCGAAACA
>DAOUFX010000427.1:0-14559 GCA_034429675.1 Anaerolineae bacterium
AGCCCGCCCCCAAATCCCCACTTAATTGAAACTGGCGGGTGAGCGAGTCAATGGGTGAGCGGCGACCATCCACGAATGGAGCATGAACACACGAATGGCGAATCAGCAGGTGAGCGAATTGCGAATTCCGCGCTTTCCATCCACCATCTAAAATCCCCTCTCCCGTTTTCTTGCCGCTGCGTAGAGCGGCAGTGTTGGCGAGAGGAGCGTTGCCGAGGCGATGAAGGCTGCGCGGATGGAACGGTTGCCGATCGCGCCCAGGAACGGGCCGCCGGCGATCTGGCCGATGGCGTCGCTCTGGCTGCTCACCGAGAAGAGGGTGGCGCGTACTTGTGGGTCGTCAATGAGCAGGTTGAGCCACGCGGTCTGCAACGGCCCGGCCAGACTGCGCGCCATGCCGAAGATCCAGAAAGCCGCCAGCGCCGGCCCGAAGGTCGGCGCGGCGCCAAATCCGATCAGCGCCAGGATCATGACCCCGGCATTGAGCATCAGGACGCGGGTCAGCGGCCACACCTGTTGGGTGTCTACCCGCCGCCGGGCGATCTCGCCCACGCCGAGATTGAGCAGTGTCCCGATCGCATTGAGAACGCCCAGCCACACCACCGGGCGGACGGCGGGCCAGGGCGAGGCAAAATTCTCCAGAAAGTGCGGCGTCCACAGCCGGTCGAACCCCTCGCTGTAGAGGCCGTAGCAGACGCCGATCGCCAGCAGCGAGAGCAACATCGGGCGGCGACGGATGAGGCGCAGGGCGTCGGCGGTGGTCTGGCGCATCACGGCCCAGGTGGTGCGCTCCGCGACGGGGGTGGGGGTGAAGCCTTGTTCGGGCATGGTCGCGGCCAGGAAGGCGGACAGCCCAAGCATGAAGGCGCCGCCCAGCAGGATCGGCAGCGTGATCAGCAAATTACCCAATCCTACGCTGATGGGGATGGCGCACAGGCTGCCCATTCGGGCAACCTGTGCGCCGCGCAAGAACGCCTGTCCTGCTCTTTCCGTCCCGATCTCGTCGGCGATCCACGCCTGGGTCGCCCCGCTGGTGAACGTGTAGCCCACGCCCCACACGATCTGCGCCAGCGCCACCGTCGCGAAGTACGGCAACGACCCTTCGATGAGAAATCCCACGCCGATCATGGCGTAGCCGATGAGGATCGAAAGCCGCCGGCTTTTCACATCGGCCAACACACCGGTCGGAATTTCAAACAGGAACACGGAAGATTCCAGAATCGTGCCGATCAGCACGAGCTGGAGCGGCGTCAACCGCACCACCGTCGCCTGGTAGATCAAATTCACGTTGAACACCAGGCCGAAGAAGAAGGCCGCGCAGAATTCCAGGATGAGATAGACGGTGAGTGCGGGGAGTTTTTTCATCTAAGCCGTAAGCGCAATTTATAAGGAAGAAACAGCAGCAATCCGAGGAACAGCGCGCCGGCGCACGGGCCGGTCGGCGCTGCCGGCGTTGCTGTTGGCGTTGGCGCTGCCGGCGTCGCCACGGGCGATGCTGGCGTTGCGGGCGCCGCCGTTGGCGTCGCGGCGGGCGCAGTTGGCGTTGCGGGTTCCGGGGTTGGCGTTGCGGGTTGCGCGGTCGGCGTCGCAGGCTCCGGGGTCGGGAGATTTTTGGTGCTGTAGTAGGCGACGAACGGATGATCCGGCGCAAGGCTTTGGGCCTGCGGCAGAATGGCCGCGATTGCCGGCATCAACTTTTCATAGTCCGGCAAGAATTCCCACAGCCAGTCCAGGTAGGTGGTCAGGATTTGCGTATCTTCTGGAGCCAGCTCCGCCGCACGCCGGTAGGCGTCGGTTGTGTTTGTGAGCCAAAGCTCATTCTCGTTTTCTATGACATGGTACCCGCTCGGCCCCGGGGGCAAAGCGTTGCGGTACGCCTGCGCCAGGGCCAGGTACGCCTCCGCCGATTCAGGTTGCGCTGTGACCGCTTCCCGCGCGCTCACGATGTCCGCCCAGGCCCACGGCGACAGCGTCATCACCGCGATATTGTGCTCCGCCGCCGGTTCCAGATCTTTGAAACTCCAGACGATCTCATTGCCTGAGATTTGAGTGGGCGCAAGCTGTCCGCCCAGATATTCGAATTTGTAGTGGGTATCGGCGAAGGAAGTGACCGTGTTGCCCGGTTCCACGGCATAAGGCAGGCTCACCGTCACCGTCCCCGCGCCGATCGGGCCGTACCAGCCGGCGCCGGTTTCGAGAATATAATGGAACAGTCCCCACTTCGAATACCCGGTCGGGTGAATGTCGTAGGTCACACGCACGGTGACGGTCTGACCCGGCGGAAACGTGGCGGGCCAGGTGGCCCAGGGAACGTCATCGCTGCCGCCGAGCAGATCGTGTCCCAGCCCTTCACCGACTGTGGCCGGAACGCCGTCCACCCAAACCTGGAACGTTGCCAGGACGTTGTACCTGTCCCCGGCTGCTCTCATGTTCTTGTCATACCACGTGATCGGAAACCACATGTCGAACGATTCGCTTTCCGTCCCCTGGTTTTGCATAAAAAAGGTCGCATCCACGTGGGCAATCATCTCATCTTCGACGTGCTCCTTTATTCTTTCTCCTGTGATCTCGACCGCCTCAACCTTCAACGACACCTCCTCCGACACCATTTGCACGTACGTCGGTGTCTTGCCGGCTTCGATGGTCACCCCTTGCGCCGTCCACGGCGGCGCCGTATCGGCCAACACCGGAGTACTCAGGGCCAAAAAACACACAGTAAGCAACAAACCTTTCCAATAGAGCGATTTCATTAACAGTCCTTTCAATGTCGTTATAGTTATCCGGGTATGCGGATCGGCGGGGCAGTGGGTCGTGGGACACGAGCCCGCCAATCGGCAAACCGCGAATTATAGCATACCCCAGGTCGTGACGATTTGAACCTGATAGAGTATGCTTCACACTCTACGACGGAGAAAGCTTTAAAAAGTTACGCGAATCAAAAATCTAAAATCTAAAATCACTCGCCTGCCACCGGAATCTCCACGGTCCATTCGCCGCCGGGGACGCCTGGAAAATCGCCGCAGTCTTCCAGATAGAACGGCATGGCCGGGCGGCAGCTGCTCTGTGGGAGCCAGACGTGGTAGATGTAGTCGAGGGTCAGGTGGAGCGCTTTGGCGGGGCCGCGATGGGCGAAGCGCGCGTAGCGCAGCGGCGGCAGCGTCTTGACCGCCAGCGCGCGGCCTTCGGCGAGGGCTGCCGGGGCAAGGGCGGCAACCATCGTCGCCGGTCCGTGGCCGGTGAGGAAGGTCAGCGCATAGAATGCGTGGAGCTCATCTGCGCATCCCGCCAACTCATCGCGCAGCCAGCCCCAGGCCGTTTCGCGCAAAATGCCGGGCAGCGCCATCACCCCCACCAGGGTGAGGGCGGGACGTTCCACCGGCGCCGGTTGCCAGAGCGCGCTGCGCTGCCAGTGGCGCAGATGCGCTGCGGTGATCCGTGGTATCAACGTGGGGGCCTCATCCGGGCTTTGTTTACGCCATTGATTGGGCGCCATGCCCGTCACGCGCTTGAAGGCTCTGGAGAACGTTTCGTGGCTGTTGAATTGATAGTCGAAGGCAATCTCCACGATCTTTGTTTCGTCGCGCAGGAGCGCGCGCGCCGCTTCCGCGACCCGCCGGCGCATCAGGTAGTCGTAGGGTGTGCAGCCGGTCGCCTGGTGAAACGTGCGGCAGAAGTGGTACAGCGAATACGCCACGGCTCCGGCTATCTCGGCGACGCCGACCGGCTCGCGTAAATGCGCTTCGATAAAGTCAATGGCCTGCGCCATCACCTCACTGTCGGCCATCGCGCTCCATCACGCCAGCAGAGGGATGAGGGTGTCCATCTCCGACCCGGCGAGGGCTTCGCCTCCCATCCCCTTGAAGCGCGCATCGTACTGCAAGACGCTGAAGGTTGTCTGGCGCTGCACACCCAGGGCCGGCAGCCACTCGTGATCCAATTGCCAGGTCCAGTCGGCGACGATTTCCTCCCCGGCGAGGGTGAGGACGGCGTAACGGCCCGCCGGCAGCACTTTGACTACCACTTGCGGCGGGAGATCGGCGATTCCGGCAATCTCGACGCCGGCGAATACCTCGAACTCGCCGGTTTGCAGGGTTTCGGCGTGGTAGACGTGCACCTCGTACATCACGTTTGGATCGGCCAGCGGCGGCAGGTCTCCGGCGTTGCTCTCCAGGTAGGCCATCCAGCGCACCCACAACCGCCCGATCTCGTTTTCCTCGCTCCAGCCGCCGTGGCTGCGAAAGGGGTCGCCGAAGAAGTTGAACCCGACCAGCGTCAGCGCCGGTTTCTCAACAAGGGTAGATTTCATAGCGCCTCCAAAATTTTGACGAATTCACTCTAGCACAAAACGCACGCAGCGCAAAACCCGAAGGTCTTGCGCTGCGTGGGCGGATGCACTGGGCGGATTACTGCGCGTTGATAAACACCGCGCTCCAATCGAATGTGGCCGAATCCTCCAGCCATGCCGGCCAGTCGGCGCACCACGTTGGCATTGTCATGTCCCGGACGCGATCCGAGCACGGGTAGTAGGGCTTGATGTCCAGGATGGGCGTGCCGTCCTCGGCGTCAATGTACGCAATGTGAATGATCCCCTGCGCCGCGTCCACGCTCAGCGCTTCCACCGTCGTCATGGCGATGGGATTGGGGCGCAGCGGCGAGCGGGTGGCGAAGATGCCCATCTTCTCAGGCGCTTTTTGGTAAGGCCGGTCGCATTCCAAAATCTCGCGGTATTCGTCGTAGAGGTGACACCACCAGAGCACATGAAGATGCCGGAATTGCTGAATTTCGGTGAGCGCTGCCCGGTATTCCGGCGCGATCTCCAGGGAGAAGCCGGTTTCCCCGGCGCGGATGTAGCCAATCGTATTGACGGTAAAGGTTTTTTCGGTCATTGCTGTCTCCTTAATGAATGCAGTCAAATGTCTAAAGTCGCAGGTCAAAAGTCAAAGGTTTCAAGTTGAAAGTTTCAAGTGAAAAGTTGGGCGTCCGGTCAACGCGTCATAGGCGCTCCTTCGATTTAATTTGGGCGAGGGTAGGTATCCTATCTACGTTCAGTATACCGGCAGAAGCGGGCGTTGTCTTGACTCTTGTTGCGCACTCCGGCGCACATGGCGACTTGAGGGCGTCGGGGATTTTGACGTTTTTTGCGTCTTGGGGCACAAAAAAAGCCCTGCGAATTCGCAGGGCTTTTTTGATGATGAGGGGGGTTATACCCAACCGCGCAGTTTGCAGGCTTCGGCTACCCGTCCCACCGAGACGACGTAGGCCGCAACCCGGTTGTTGACCTTGTACTGATCGGCGGTGTTGGCGACGGCGGTGAAGGCGTCGGTCATCTTCTCGTCCAGAAGTTGGTGGACCTGCGCCTCTTTCCAGTAGTAGCCGTAGGCGTTCTGAACCTGCTCGAAGTACGAAACGGTCACGCCGCCGGCGTTGCACAGAAAATCCGGCAGAACGTAGACGTTGTTCTCATGCAGAATTTCGTCCGCATCCAGCGTCGTCGGGCCGTTGGCCAGCTCGGCGCTGATCTTTGCCTTGATTTTGGGGGCGTTGTCGCGGGTGATTTGATTTTCCAACGCCGCCGGCGTCAGGATATCTACGTTCAGCTCCAACAGCTCCACATTGCTGACAGCGTCGGCGCCGGGGAAATCGGCCACGGAACCGGTGTCGTTCTTGTGCGCCAGCAGCGCTTTCGGGTCCAATCCTTTGGGATTGTAGACACCGCCCTTGGAATCGGACACGGCCACGATTTTTGCGCCCAACAGTTCGGGCCCCAGCAACGCCGCATATTGTCCGGCGTTGCCGAATCCCTGGATAGCCATAGTCGCGCCTTCGGTCTTGATGCCGAGCCGCTTGGCGGCTTCGCGGATGCAGTACATCCCACCGCGCGCGGTGGCGTCGCCGCGACCGGCGGAACCGCCTAACGGCAACGGCTTGCCCGTGATCACGCCCGGCACATTGTAACCGCGCATGAAGGAATACTCATCCATCATCCACGCCATAATTTGCGGGGTCGTGTAGACGTCCGGCGCGGGAATGTCCATATCCTCACCCAAAATGCGGCCCACCTGGCGGATGTAGGCGCGGCTCAGGCGTTCCAATTCGCTGGGCGACATCACTTTGGGATTGCAGATGATACCACCCTTGCCGCCGCCCAGTGGGATGTCCATCACGGCAGTTTTCCAGGTCATCCAGGCTGCCAGCGCGCGCACGGTGTCAATGGTTTCGTGCGGATGGAACCGCAACCCGCCTTTCGTTGGCCCGCGCGAGTCGTTGTATTGCACGCGGAACCCGTGGAAGATCTCGGTGGAGCCGTCATCCATGCGCACGGGCAGGGTGACGTGAAGCTCGCGCACCGGCCAGCGCAGGAACTCGTGGAGCGCCGGCTCCAACTGCATGACCTCGGCAGCCATGTCCAGTTGTTTTTGCGCAATTGCAAAGGGGTTTAACTCTTCTACTGCCATTGTGATTTGCCTCCTCAATTCAGGTGTGGGGAAAAGTGGGTGAGGGAAGATTATAGCGTTTTTCCCGCTTTTGACAAGGCCGCTTGAGATTTGTGTACAGTGATAAAGATCATATTCTTAACATGATGGTTGACAAATCTTCGGGACTGGATATAATGTGACCAGGTTTGAGAAAACCAATGGGTTACAGGAAAGAGAAGAAAGCGATGATGTTTTTAGAGCTGTTGATTGTCATTATTCTGGGCCTCCTCCTTGTCCTTATTGGACAGGAGCCGCAAGCCGTTGGGCAATGTACAACCACACCTCTGAACTGAAAAACCAGAGCCGCCCAACACAAAGGGTGGCTCAAGTTTTTTATAAAGGGCCTTGTGAACTTTGGTTTAAGAAACGATGAAAATGAATCGGCGCAACCCAAAAGCAATATGCACTCTAAGCAAAGTAGGCGGTCCCAGCACCCGATTGCTGGGTCTGTTGCTTAATGTCGTGATCGTTATTATGGTGCTCCTGCTAGGCAGGAGCGTCAAGGCGGTTGCGTTGGGAGAAGCCAGACCGGAGTAGCGCAAGGGACACTCATAAGCCAGCAAAGCCGCCGAAAAGGCGGCTTTTTTGTTGGAATTTAGGAAGTGATTTGTGCTTTGGGATTAGGGATTGGGCGTTCTTTCCGAATCCCCAGTCACGAATCCCTAATTCACTAATTTTGGAGGAGAGATGAAGCGAACAGGAGCAGAGATTGTATGGGAGACGCTGCAACACGAGGGAGTTGATGTGGTGTTCGGCATTCCCGGCGGGCAGATTATGCACACGTATCACCCGCTGCGCAATTACAACATTCATCACATCTTGATGCGACACGAACAGTGCGCGGCCCACGCCGCCGACGGTTATGCTCGCGTTTCCGGCAAGGTCGGCGTGGCGATTGCCACGTCGGGGCCGGGCGCCACCAATCTGGTTACGGGGATCGCGACGGCAATGACCGATTCGTCCCCCATCGTTTGCATCACCGGGCAGGTGCCGACTGCGGTCTTGGGCAGCGACGCTTTTCAAGAGGTGGATATCACCGGCATCACGTTGCCCATCACCAAGCACAACTATCTGGTATCGGACGTGTCCGAACTGGCCGATGTCATTCATGAGGCGTTCTACATCGCACGCAGTGGGCGTCCCGGCCCGGTGTTGGTGGACATCCCCAAAGACGTGCAGATTGCCTCGACCGATTACACGCCGCCCGACTACAAGGTCAATCTGCCCGGGTATCGCCCCGTCGGGAAGGGCGACCCCGAATTGGTGCGCAAGGCCGCCGATCTCATCAACCGGGCGCGGCGCCCCGTCATTCTGGCCGGTCGCGGGGTGTTGATGTCTTACGCCGAGGATGTCCTGCGCGCTTTTGCCGAGAAAGCGGATATTCCGGTGGCCTACACATTGCTTGGCAAGGGCGGCTTCCCGGAGTCGCACCCGCTGGCGTTGGCGATGATGGGGATGCACGGCGAAGTCTTTGCCAATCGCGCCATTCAGGAGGCCGACCTGATCCTGGCCTTCGGGATGCGCTTTGACGACCGGGTGACGGGGCGCCTGGACTCCTACACCCCCTCAGCGCGCAAAATCCACGTGGACATGGATGCGTCCGAACTCAACAAAGTCGTCAAGGTAGACGTGCCCATCCGTGGCGACCTGCGGCAGGTGATCGAACAGCTGTTGCCGTTGGTCAACGAAGTCAAACGCCCTGAATGGCTTGCCGAGATTGAGGGGTGGCGCGCGCAGAATCACAAGCGCGACATCATCAACCGGCCCGAAAACGGGCATCTGGTGGCGCCGCATTTCATCAATGAAATCTGGGAAGCTACCAAGGGCGACGCCATTCTCGTCACCGACGTGGGGCAGCATCAGATGTGGGCTGCGCAATATTACCCGCTCGACCGCCCGCGACGTATCGTAACCTCCGGCGGTCAGGGCACGATGGGTTTCGGGTTGCCGGCGGCGCTCGGTGCGCAGGTGGCCTGCCCCGATCAGGAGGTTTGGGCGATTCTCGGCGACGGCGGTTTCCAGATGACGATGCACGATCTGGCGACGCTCGTCCAGGAGAAATTACCCGTCCGCATCGCGATTTCCAACAACGGCTGTCTGGGGATGGTGCGCCAGTGGCAGGAATTTTTCTACGACAAGAACTACGAAGCGACGCCGCTGGTCAACCCCGATTTTGTTAAACTAGCAGAGGCCTACGGCATCGGCGCGTGGCGCGCGACCAACCGCCGCGAAGCGCGCGAGGCCATCGCTGCGGCCCGCGCTTACCCTGGCCCGGCGCTCATTGATTTCCACGTAACCTGCGAAGGCGACGGGGCTAACGTCTATCCAATGGTGCCGGCAGGCAAAGCTCTGCACGAGATGATGGAGCGCCCCATTTATGAGGAGGATATGGCATGAAAAGCACGCTCATAGCTCTGGTGGAAGACAAACCCGGTGTGTTGACGCGCGTTGCGACGCTGTTTCGCCGCCGGAACTACAACATTGACAGTTTGACGGTCGGGCACACGGAACGCCCCGGCATTTCGCGGATGACCATCGTCGTGGACAGCTCGCAGACCGACGCCGGAAAGGTCGTGGAGAATCTCTGCAAGCTGGTCAATGTGATCGAGGTTGAGGACATCACCGGGCATCCGAACGTGGCCCGCGATCTGGCGCTGATCAAGGTGAGCACGCCGGGCGGCAACGCTCGCTCGGAGATCATGCAGCTCGTGGACACGTTCCGCGCGCGGGTGGTGGACGTGGGTGTGGATTCGTTGATGATCGAAGTGACCGGCACCGAGGACAAGATAGACAGCCTGGCGGATGTTTTGACGCCCTACGGCATCCTCGAAATGGTGCGGACCGGCCGCGTCGCAATGGCGCGCGGCGCAGCGGGTAATGGCAGCAAGTAGGGATTGTGGTGAGGCGAGGGATTGAGGAATTGAGGGATTGAGGGATTGAGGGATTGAAGGATTGAGGGACTGAGGGACTGAGGGATTAAGGGACTGAGGGATTAAGGGACTGAGGGATTGAAGAATTTGGAAAAGGAGTAAGAAGATACTCATTACCAATTTCCTAATCCCCTAATCCCTAATCCCTAATCCCTAATCCCCTAATTTCTACTTTTGAAAGGAACGACAAAAAATGGCAAAGATTGATTTTGGTGGTGTGGTTGAAGATGTGGTAATGCGGGAGGAATTCTCTCTGGAAAAGGCCCGCGAGGTGTTGAAAGATGAGGTCGTGGCCGTGTTGGGCTACGGCGTGCAGGGGCCGGCGCAGTCGCTGAATATGCGTGACAACGGCATCAACGTCATCATCGGGCAGTGGAAGGGCGATCAGGCGGCCTGGGACAAGGCCGTCAAGGACGGTTGGGTTCCCGGCGAGACGCTGTTCGATCTCGAAGAAGCCGTGGATCGCGGCACGATCATTCAATACCTGGTCTCCGACGCCGCGCAGATGATGACCTGGCCGCGCATCAAACCGCACCTCAAGAAGGGCGACGCGCTGTACTTCTCTCACGGTTTTTCCATCGTCTATCGCGAGCAGACCGGCGTGGTCGCGCCGGATTACGTGGATGTGATCCTGGTCGCGCCCAAGGGCTCCGGCGCCAGCGTGCGCGCGAATTTCCTGGCGGGCAGCGGCATCAACAGCAGCTTTGCCGTGGCGCAGGACTACACCGGACGCGCCGCCGAACGCACGATTGCGTTGGGCATCGCCATCGGGTCGGGGTACCTGTTCCCTACCACGTTTGAGAATGAAGTCTTCAGCGATCTCACCGGCGAGCGCGGTGTGTTGATGGGCGCGCTGGCCGGCATTATGGAAGCGCAGTACAACCTGCTGCGCAAGCACGGCCACAGCCCCAGCGAGGCCTTCAACGAAACCGTCGAGGAATTGACCCAGAGCCTTATCCGCCTGGTGGACAAGAACGGGATGGACTGGATGTACGCCAACTGCTCCACCACCGCGCAGCGCGGTGCGCTCGACTGGCGCGGCCAGTTCCGCAAGGCCGTCGAGCCGGTGTTCGATTGGCTGTACGAGAGCGTGGTCTCCGGCGAGCAGACGCGCATCGTCCTGGAAGCTAACAGCGCCCCCGACTACCGGGAGAAGCTGAGCGAGGAACTGCGCGAGATGCGCGAGTCGGAAATGTGGCGCGCCGGCGCCGCCGTGCGGTCGTTGAGACCGGAGAACTGGAAAAAGTAGACAGTAGACAGTAGACGGTAGACAGGGGCCTTCTTTTCCCTGTCTACTGGCTACCGTATACCGTCTACCTCTTTGGAGGAGAGATGAGTGACGATGGGGTTGGCATTAAGGACAGGGTGATCGTGTTCGACACGACGTTGCGCGACGGCGAGCAGTCGCCGGGCGCGGCGTTGAACATTGACGAGAAGGTCGAGATTGGGCGCGCGTTGCAGGAGATGGGCGTGGACGTGCTTGAGGCCGGGTTCCCGATTTCATCGCCGGGCGATTTCAAGGCTGTGGAGCGGCTCTCGGCCGAGATTCGCAACTGCACGGTCTGTGGGCTGACCCGCGCCCGGCAGAAGGACATCGAGGTGGCTGCGGAGGCGCTGAAGGGCGCGGCGCGCCCGCGCATTCACACCGGGCTGGGCGTTTCAGATGTGCATCTCCAGCACAAGTTGCGCATGTCGCCCGACGAAGCGCTGGCGATGGGCGTCCAGGCGGTCAAGACGGCGCGGCAGTTCACCGACGACATCGAGTACTTCACCGAAGACGCCGGTCGCGCCAACCCGGATTATCTTTACCGGGTGCTGGAAGCCGTGATCGCTGCCGGGGCTACCGTGGTCAACATTCCCGACACCACCGGCTACAGCACCCCCGGCGAATTCGGCGCGCTCATCAAGGGCATCGTCAACAATGTTCCGAACATTGACAAGGCCATCATCTCGGTTCACTGCCACAATGATCTGGGGATGGCGACGGCCAACACCCTGTCCGGCGTGCTTAACGGAGCGCGGCAGATCGAAGTGACCGTCAACGGCATCGGCGAACGGGCCGGGAACACTTCGATGGAAGAGGTGGTGATGGCGTTGCGGACGCGCCGCGACGTGTACCAGGCGGACACTGCCATCCAGGCGCATCATTTCTACTCGATCAGCCGCCTGGTGAGCAATCTCACCGGCATCCCGGTGCAGCCCAACAAGGCCATCGTGGGCGCTAATGCCTTTGCGCATTCTTCGGGCATCCATCAGGACGGCGTGCTCAAGGAGCGCGCAACCTACGAGATCATCAATCCGCAGGACGTGGGCGTGCCCGATTCGGCCATCATCCTCTCGGCGCGTTCCGGGCGTCACGGTCTGCGTCACCGTCTGGCGGAGCTGAGCTATCACCTGGACGACGAGCAGTTCGAGAAAGTCTACGAGCGGTTCCTGGCGGTGGCCGATCGCAAGAAGACGGTGGACACCCGCGACCTGGAGGCCATCGTCGGCGACGAGGCCGGGATGCTCTTCCAGGAGACGTATCACTTGAACCAGGTGCAGGTCAGTTGTGGGAATCAGAGCATCCCCACGGCGACCGTGCAGATTACCGGGCCGGACGGGCAGGTCTTTTGCGACGCCGATCACGGCACCGGTCCGGTGGACGCCATCTACCGCGCCATCAACCGCGTCATCGGCGAGCCCAACCAGCTGATCGAGTTCTCGGTCCAGGCCGTGACCGAGGGCATTGACGCTGTAGGTCGCGTCACCATTCGGGTTCAGGCTGACGAGCCGGTCAACGGCGTGCAGCGTCAGGTTTTCAGCGGCCACGGCGCCGACACCGACATCGTCGTCGCCAGCGCCAAGGCCTATATGTTCGCGCTGAACCGCTTGATTGCGGCGCGGCGTGAGGCAGCAAAGTAAGAAGGATTATTTTCCCATATTAAGGCAGGAGGAAAGCAATGGATACGCAAACACGAGATAAGGTACGGCAATTGGTAGCGCAGGCTCTCGTAGCGGAGCTCGAAGAACAGCAGTGGGAGCCCTATCCCCAGCCGGGCGCGTGGGCGATGCAGTGGGATGCAGACGGCCTGGATTATGCGCTGCGCCGCAACGGACACCGCCCGCCGGCCAATGTGTCGGACGATGAGCGGGTATTGAAACGATAAGAGAAGCGTGAAGCGTGAAACGTGAAACGTGCTCTTCATCTTAACTTGCAACTTTCAACTTGCAACTTTTAACTATTGCCGGAGGAGACCTTGGCAAACCATACTCTAGCCGAGAAGCTTATTGCTGCCCATGTGGTGGATGCGGCGGACGGTCAGGAAGTTTGGCCGGGAGATTTGGTCGAAGTGAATGTGGATGTGGTGTTGGCCAACGACATCACCGCGCCGATCTCGTTGACCGAATTCGAGAAGCTGGGCGTTGACCGGGTTTTCGACCCGGAGAAGGTGGTGCTGGTCGCCGATCACTTTGCGCCGAACAAAGACATCAAATCGGCGGAGCAGTGCAAGGCCATGCGCGATTTCGCGCGGGCGCAGGCGATCTCGCATCACTACGATGTCGGCAAGATGGGCATCGAGCACGTGCTGTTGCCGGAGCAAGGGCTGGTGTTGCCCGGCGACCTGGTGGTGGGCGCGGATTCGCATACGTGCACCTACGGCGCGCTCGGTGCTTTCGCCACCGGGATGGGATCAACGGACATCGCCGTGGCGATGGCGACCGGCCAGATCTGGTTGCGCGTCCCCGAGACGTTACGCTTCGTCTACAACGGCGCGTTGCCGTCGTGGGTGGGCGGCAAGGACTTGATTCTGTATACCATCGGTCTGATCGGCGTGGACGGTGCGCGCTACCAGGCGATGGAGTTCGCCGGGCCGGCGATAGATGCGCTGCCGATGGCCGGGCGCTTCACGATGGCGAACATGGCGATCGAGGCCGGCGGCAAGGCCGGGTTGTTCGCTGTGGACGGCGCCACCCGTGATTACGTCGCCGGTCGCGCCAAACGGCCCTTCACGGTTTTTGCCGCCGACGCGGGCGCCGCTTACGCCCACGTCTACGAGATTGACGTCAGCGGGCTGGAGCCGCAGGTCGCGTTCCCGCATCTGCCGGAAAACGCCAAACCGGTGAGCGCCGCCGGGGACGTGAAAATTGACCAGTCGGTTATCGGCTCCTGCACTAACGGGCGACTGGAGGACTTGCGCGTGGCCGCGCAGATTTTGACCGGGCGCAAGGTTCACCCTGACGTGCGTTGCATCATCCTGCCAGGCACGCAGCAAGTTTACCTGGATGCGCTGCGCGAAGGATTGGTCGAGGCGTTCATCGAAGCCGGCGCCGTTGTGAGCACGCCGACGTGCGGTCCGTGCCTGGGGGGGCACATGGGCATTCTGGCCGCCGGCGAGCGCGCCGTCAGCACCACCAACCGCAATTTCGTGGGGCGCATGGGCCACGTCAAGAGCGAGGTCTACCTTGCCGGTCCCGCCGTCGCCGCCGCTTCGGCCATCGCCGGGCGGATTGTGCATCCAGATGAGGTGATGGGATGAGCGGAGCAGGAATCATGAATCATGAATCAAGAATCGGTGGGATGCGAATCGCGAATTACGAATTGCGAATTACGAATTGCGAACTTCACGCATCACGTTTCACGTTTCACGCATCACGTTTCACGGAGGCATCACGATGAAGCTTAGCGGAACCGTCTGGAAATATGGCGACAATGTAGATACCGATGCGATTATTCCGGCGCGGTATTTGAACATGTCCACGGCCGAGGAATTGGCGCAGCATTGTATGGAAGACATTGACGCCGGTTTTGCCGGCAGCGTCAAGCCGGGCGACATCATCGTGGCCGGTGAGAATTTCGGGTGCGGGTCGTCGCGGGAGCATGCGCCGCTGGCGATCAAGGGCGCCGGGGTCGCGTGTGTGGTGGCGAAGAGTTTCGCCCGCATTTTCTACCGCAACGCCGTCAACATCGGCCTGCCTATTCTGGAATGCCCGGATGCCGTCGCCGACGCGGAGAAGGGGGACGTGCTCACGGTGGACGTCGAAGCCGGGACCATCACCAACACGCGCACCGGCAAGACTGTGTCTGTACCGCCTTTCCCGCCGTTTCTGATGCGCATTATCGAGGCGGGTGGCCTGGTGCCGTATACACGGGAGCGAATGGGGAGTAGGGG
>DAOUFX010000428.1:0-6552 GCA_034429675.1 Anaerolineae bacterium
CGCGGGCCGGGGTACCCGCCCGCGAAAAACCCCCTTTATGTCTCTGATATGTAGAGCGTGATTTTCATCCAACCGCAGGTGAACCGCAGGTTTATGGTGAATCTTCTGAAAATAAATGGTCCCACTCATTGGGGGTAATCGTCAAAGGCACGCCGGCAGGGCGCTGAAGCGGACGACGGGTGCGGCCCACCCACTCAATACAACGCGACGCCGTCTGCAAGCTCTGCGTGGCGGCGATGGCGCTCGCAATGGCCTGACTTCGCTCGCGTAAGGCGAGAGTGTCACGGATATCCGCAACCAGCGAGCGCAATTCCTCAGGCTCAAACCGCGCGATATCAATCCGGCGGCCAACGCCCAAATATTCAACCCGGCTGGCGTTGTCGGCCTGCTCCCCGGCGACCGGCATCACCACCAGCGGCTTCCCCGCCGCCAGAGCTTCGTTGACACTGTTGTTGCCGCCGTGGCTGATGAAAAGGTCTACTCTAGGCAACAACGCCACCTGCGGGACGCTCTTGAACAACATCACGTTCTGCGGAAATGACATTCTCTGTAAGACCGGATACGAACCCCCGGCGCTGATGATCACCTGATACTCCTGGGCATCCAGGGCCTTGATGATCTTCTGGAAAACCCTGGGCTTATTATTGAAAACCGTCCCAAGCGAGACATAAACCTTAAAAGCATCATCGCGCAACTCGTCAAAAGGGAAATCAGCTTGAGTGCCGGCACGACGGCCAAAACATGGTCCCACGAACAACGTGTTGGGAGTAAGATTTTCACGCGGCGCCTCCGCGGCCTCCACACTGGTCACCAGATTCAGCCAGGGCGAGTAAGGACGACGCAACAGATCGGGCGCAATCGGCGGCAGGTTGAACTGGCGTCGGACCTGGCCAATGCGCCGGTCCAGTTCGCCCAAGACGCGACTTTCCTGCCGGGCGTACTCACGCGCCATAGGATGCGTCGAAGCGGCAGCGCCAATCGGCAAACCGCTTCCGAACGGCGGAATACCTGCGCCGCGAAAGGGCAAGCCGCTGTGATAGATGACGGCATAGGGAATATCCACAATTTCAGCCGCCAGACTTGCAGCGGCGAAAGCAAAATCGGACACCAAAACGTCGGGGGGATTTTGTTCGATGTGGTCGAGAATGTGGCGGGTGTAATGCGCAATACCCTGAGAAAATATGCTCACGGCATGAGTAAACTCCGCGTACCCCGATTTCAAGGGCCAGAGAAGCCCGCCCCAGAGCATCGAAAATGCGATGGGGATCAGGTCGGACGAAATACCGTTTCGATCGAGAATGTCGGGAAGTTGCGTGATGGTATCGAGAAGCTGAACGTTAGTTTTTGTCCCCCGCATGCCCGGCAGCAAGAAATGGACGGCGTGACCGTCCGCCTTCATTTGGGACGCAATACTCAGCAGTGTATTCAAATGGCCAACGGCCGGTTGCGTTAAAAATAAAATTTTCATTCTCAACCCCGTGATGGTCTCACCAAATGCCCTGAATCAATGGAACGCTTCCTCAGGCTTGCTTACGGTGCGCAAACCAACGCCGAATGGCGGTCACGCCAATCGCCAGAACGGCGACCACAGCCCACGTAAGCAATTGAACGCCTACACCCAATGCAAAAAAGTTGCTGGACGTACTGATGTAACGATAGCCAGGCGGCGGCGCCAGGAGATAGTGTATCACAGGTCCCAGCAAATAGCTCAAGCCCACCCCGGCCAACGCCAGCGAAGCGGCGCCGGGCGCGGCCTTGCGTCGCCAGAAACGCAACGCGCTCATCGCCGCCAACCAGATCACGCCGGCCAGGATGCTGCCCAACGCAAAGCCCCAGGCCACGGACGGACTGAGCGACAACCTGCGTCCGGGCAGCTCAATAGCGCGCACCAACAACAGCGGCAGCGCCAGTCCCGCGCCGTCGGCGATCAGCCAGAGCAGATCCCTGGGACGTTCTACCGCCCATGCGCCCGGCGATAGCGCCACGGCCAATCCCAGCAACGTGACAGCAGCGCAGGCCGCCGCCAAAGGCCACGGCAGAGTCGGGGAATTGAGCGTCATCGTGATGACCGGGATACCAACGGCAAGAGGAACCGCCGTCAGGCACCAGACCCGCCACCAGGGAGAAATTGCACAGGGTCGCCTGCGCCAGGATGCAATTCGCCCCCGCAACCAACTCACAGCCCCGTACAACACCATCACCATTCCAGAAGCGACCAGGCCCGCCATCCAGTAACGGCCGGAGGTCATCGCGTCGAACGGCTGCGTCACCGGAATGTTCTCCCCCTTGTGGCCGTACAGGAAGATGACGTGCCGGTTGGCGACGCCAAACCAGTAGTAAAAGAGGCTGAGGATGAAAAGTGAAATAAGCGAGGCTTCCAAGAGCGGACGAAGCCAATCATTGACAAATGCGCCGGCTGATTTACGCAATCGCGGAGCGGTCATGGCGTCTCCTGGAAAGTCGAACCGGGATTCAGAGCTGCAAATTGCCGTTGAAACTCCACGTTCTTGAAACGAAAACGTTTCCCATCATATCTTCCAAGATTGCTGCCGTTCAAATGAACCATACGCTGCCAGATCGCCACCAGCGAACTCAACAAAGCCAGGGCAAACAGTGCGAACCACGCGAGTCCCCAGGGTGGATACAGCCCGATTAGAAAGAGGAACGCCAACGTACTCAAGCCACACACCATCAATGTGATGCGCCATGCTTTGAGCCGTCGTTCCAGTTTACTCTTGCATTCGTCGCAAACCGGGACATAAAAATCGAGGGTTTCGCGCCCTGCCAACACAACCAGAAAAAACCGGTTATAGCTTGAACGAATCGGCCAGAGGTGTGTCCCGGGACGGCTGCCGCAATGGGCGCACACAAATGGCAAAGCAAAATCCACAGATGGCTTTCTCGTATTAATCGTCATGAAGTATTCTTTACAATCTCCCTAACCAACTTTCTTCACCCATAGTCCCGAAATCATACCGAGAAGCCCACCAACCGTCAACCGGTAGAATCACCAGGATTGCCCGGCAACTCCGAGCTACTGCCGACCGGTCCGGCGCGCAGATTAAGCGTGGTGATAGAGCGCAGCAGTCGGCCACATCATCGCCGGATCAAACGCTACGGGCCGTCGTAACCACCGGTTCCAAACACCAGCCCCAATTCCACCGCCATATCCGGCAACAACGCTTCGAGATAATCGCCGGGGCAGACCGTCACGCCCGGCTGAAAGTCACGGTGACCGGCGAGATGCGTGATGCCGTAATCATCCGCCAGGCAAGCGCCGAGCCCTTTGAGACTCGTCAGTTGCGCCGGAAGAGGCCGGGTCTCCTGAAAATTCCCCAAAAGCGAGACGCCGACCGTGCCGGTGTTATGCCCACCGGTATGCGCTCCGCGCACCTGTAGGTCGCGGCCCGCGTAGATTTGACCGGCGTCGTCCACCACAAAGTGATAGCCGATGTCGGCGTAGCCTTTCTGGTGGATGTGCTTCCATTGAATCTCAAGAGGGCCATCGCTGAGCGGCAACGCCGAATGATGCACGACGAGCGTCGTCAACACTTCGGATAAAGGGCGATCGTACACCAGCCAGCCGCCGGGATTGGCAACCGGATCATACAGCCCTTCCGGCGACGATGCAGGATCGGGGTCCGCCGCCTTCCAGTCGGCGCGCGGGACGATGTCCAGAGAGGCAAGAGTGCGTCGCCGGACACAGCCTGTCCACGCAGGTAGTCCGGCGACGCAGCCCAGGGAGATCAATAACTTTAAGAACGTGCGGCGATTGAGCAGAACGGACACGCGAAGATTATCCCCACCAGCTCCAGTTATAACCGGCGCTCTTCATAATCTGCCGGATCTGCTTCCACTGTTCGCCATCCACGCCGCTGTCCATCTTGGAAGAGCCAATGGCACTGTTCACCAGACCGGCCTGGCCGGTATCCGCCATATACTGCACGATCTGGACGATGGCGTCCTCATCGGCGTCGCCCGTGCGCCCGCTGAGCAAAGCATTGATCACGCCGATCCATTCGCTGCCGGACAGACGGTTCTTCTGCACCGGCGGCTCGCCGTTCCCACCGGTGATCAACATGCGGGCAGCATCGTCGTTGCTTTCGGAAGCAATGAGCGCTGCGCCGACATTTGCCCCGGCCTGGTAACGATTGGCGCACATCAACAAGAAAGTGTCCCACTCAGCGCCGTCAATGCCCGAATCGAGAGCCTGCGGCGTCAGCGCATCCACCATCGCCCTGAAATTGGCCTCGCTCTGCTGAGCAAGAATCTTAAGAATGGCCCGCTCGTCTGCATCGCCGGTCACGCCGCTGAGCAACGCGCGGACCACGCCGGTCCACTCCTCGACCGACAACCTGCCCGCCGCCACCGGCGGCTCGGAATGCCCGCCTACCAACGCCTTGCCGGACATCAAAAGACGGGCGGCATCGTCATTCTTCTCGGCGGCGATGAGCTGCGCGCCCAAGTTGCTGCCAGCGGGATAGCGATTGGCGCAAGCCAGCAAGAAAGCGTCCCACTCGTCGCCGTCAAGCCCTGAGTCAATATAATCGGCGCCCATCGCGCCGACGGCGGCGCGGAACACGTCAGGAGTCTGTCTGACCAGGATCAGGAGCACGGCGTGCTCGTCGTTGCCGATGCAAGCGCCGGAGATGAGCGCCTGGCAGATCATCACCACCTGATTGCGGCTCAACGAGCCGGGCACTTTGGCGACATCCAGCTCGCCTTTGTCGTTCTTGAGGAGTTCGAGGATATTGTCATCGGAAGCAGTATCGGTGGACTTGCCAGCGCCGGTCATCCCCTCCTTGGTTGCATTGTTGAGAATGTTCTCCTGACCCTGCAAAGCGGCCATCACCAGCCGGGTTACCGGGTCCGGGTCGGCGTCAAGTTTGCCGCGAGCCCCCGTATTGATGTTCTGCCAGGCCGTCAAAATATCAATGACCGGGTAATTAAGACCCGATGAGGTTGTCACCTGAGCGTTGCTATCCTCGCCGACCGCTGTATTGGCATTGGCGATCAACCCCTGAATAGACTGTTCCACAGCATACCAGATCGGGCCGGCCTCCGGGTCGCTCATGACGGCAGCAGTATTGGGGCCGGGGTTAGAGCGGGGAGATTGCGCGTCGCCGGGGAGCGGCTTGCCGGAGATCGTCGTCACGACCTGGGCCAACGAGTTGTAGCTTTCCTGCGCCACCGGCTCATCAAGCCCCGTGCGCTGGCCGTCACCGTGGAATTTCTGCCCGTAGAGCATATCCATGCCGTTGGGGAGAGCGCAGAGCGCATCGTGGTAGACCTTCGACTTGGTCAGCCCGTTCAAAGCCGTGAGAACATCGGAAGGTTGCAATCCCAGCTTGCCCAACAGCAAACGCAGCACGGGCAGCGTCGGCAGCAGCCCCGTCAACAAGCCCAGACCGGGAGCGAAGGGGGAAATTCCCAAAGCGATCAACGCCTGAGTCAACTGAATCGTATCTTCCACCTTCGTCTTGTTATCGCCGGTATGCACAGCCTCCAACGCGCGGGGATACTGGTGGCCCGACGCGAAAGAGTCCTGCATAAAGTGCAAGGCAAAAGCTTCGGTGCGCACCGCCTGCTGCGCCAGAGCGGCGCCCGACTCTTGATCGCCGGCCTGGAACGCCTGGTAGGCCATTGCGGCCAGTCCCATCGCGGAACCATGCTGCGCGCGCCATTCCTGGTCGGCCAACGGGAAGAAGTGGTTGATGTTCGTCCCCGCCACCACCGTCATCTGAGTCCACTGCTCGTCCACATTCACCGACTTGACCTCGGCCAGCTCCTGAGGAGAGCGGGTGTAGTCGCCGCCGACCATCGTCCCCTCGCCAAAAGACATCGTTTGGTTCTGGCCTTCTTTATCTTGATAGGGAATATCGGTGGACACCTCCGGCCCGTTCTCGGCAACAGGCCCGGCGGCGGCAGGCGGCATGGCTACCTTGAACATATCGGGGTGCGCATGAGCTCGCTGCGCCGCGCCCTCGCCAAAATACTTGTGCTCATCCTCGGCCCAACGGCTGATCGTAGGGACGGGACTGCGGCTGATCTTGGGAGTCGCCCGACCGGCTTCAGGCGCGGCCTGATCTTCGTCGGGTTTCTGTTGTGAGCGCATCGCCTTGACCACACGCTGCACGTGCTGATTGCCCTGAGACCGCCCAATGGAAGCAGCCATGGACTGGCGCTGAGCCGTCGCCATGCGGCCATCTCCCAGCTGAGCCGCCTGCGTTTGAACGGATTCAGCCGCCGGGCCAAGGGGCGCCGCCTCGGCCTGATCCGCGGCCGGGGTCAGGGACACAACGGGTTTAGAAGTGGGTTTTTGTGATTTCCTTTCAACGTCCTGTTTCTGAGACATATTTACCTCCACAAATTACCGATTCCACTGTTTCATTTGAATGAACCAGAAAATTGTCGCTTTCCAAACGCCCACCCCTCGACGGACATACTTATTGTAATCCCGTGTGGCTAAAAGACAAAGAACCTTCCTCAAAAAGGGTGCATTTCGAGATGGGGGAAAATCCGTATTCTCGTAGAGACGCAAAATTTTGCGTC
>DAOUFX010000429.1:0-9755 GCA_034429675.1 Anaerolineae bacterium
AAACGCTACTCTTTATCTCCTGACCTGCAAGCTAGTATAAATTATTTGGATATGGTATACTCGATGTGGCTCAGGTTTCACAATTCTTGCTACACAGGAGGGGAAGTGAAACCTTCGCTTGCTTCCGGCCACGCCAAGACGAAGCGACAAAACACGCGGGCGGCCCTCATAGTTGGAACTAAATCGCAGGTGCTCGCAACATTAGGGACCGAAGCCTTTTGGATACTCTCCCTAATACCTACTCTATTCAAGGAAGGGAAAAATGATCAATAAACGCGCAGTAAAAGATAGCAATCAGATAAAAGTTACATTCACTCTGCCCGGCGATCACCCCTATGCCAACGGCGCCTTTGTAGTCGGCGATTTTAGCGGGTGGGAAGTCCAGGCCAACCCACTTCAAAAGCGCAGCAATGGGACGTACAGCTCGGTGGTGACGCTGGAGAAAGGAAGACGCTACACTTTCCGGTATGTGTCCCAAGATGGGTATTGGTTCAATGCTGAAGATGCTGATTCTTATGAGCCTAACAACTTCGGCGGCGAGAATGGAATTTTGCTGACGTAATCGGCCGATCGGCCCTTGATGACCTTTGCCGCAAACGTCGGATGCACCGATGCCCCTCCTGTAAGGTCATCAAGGGCCTTTTCTGTTTTGCGTGTCGTGTAAGGGGGCGGAATGATCTGTTTTGATCGTGAGATGTGTTGCAATATTGGGGTTTCCGCCACCCGTGAGTGGTTGGTAACCAATGGGATCGGCGGCTATGCGTGTGGCACCGTCGCCGGTATGTTGACTCGTCGTTATCATGGACTGCTCATTGCATCGCTCAATCCTCCCGTGTCGCGGGTGTGTCTGGTGACCAAACTGGATGAAACCGCAACCTACGGAGCAGGGATTTATCCGCTTTATGTAAATCGCTGGCGTTCCGGCTATGTTGATCCTGACGGCTACCGCTGGCTGGGCAGTTTTCATCTGGAAGGAACCACGCCGGTCTGGACCTTCCCCCTGGGCAATGCCCGTCTGGAAAAGCGCATCTGGATGCAGCCAGGCGCCAATACAACCTACATTCGCTATACCCTCGTCGGAGGCGATATGCCGGCGACGCTGGAAGTCAAAGCGCTGGTCAATTATCGCGATCACCATTCCAACACCCACGCCGGCGACTGGCAAATGCTGGTCACGCCGGCGCCCCAGGGTGTGGAAGTGCTCGCATACGAGGGCGCAACCTCGTTTTATCTTCTGAGCGCAGAAGCGCCGGCTGCCCCGGAACATATCTGGCTGCGGGACTTTTATCTGAGCGCGGAGGAATACCAGGGCTACGATGCTTTTGACGACAACCTGTACGCCGCGCGCTTCGAGGTCACGCTGCAACCAGAGGCATCCTGCACATTTGTCGCCACACTCGACCCCGAAGCAAAGTTGGATGGCGCCGCCGCTTACGCCGAGCGACAGGCGTATGAAGCGCAACTCCTGGAGCAAGCCCGGCCCTTGTCAGATGCGCGGATGGAGCCCGTGATCCTGGCCGCAGACCAATTCCTGGTAAAGCGCAGCCTGCCGGAGAACCAGAACGGGTGTTCGGTCATCGCCGGGTATCCGTGGTTTGCCGATTGGGGACGCGATGCAATGATCGGCCTGCCCGGCCTGACGCTGGCGACCGGGAAACCCGAGACGGCCCAATGCATTCTGCGCACGTACCGGCATTACGTCAACCAGGGCATGTTGCCCAATCATTTCCCGGACGCCGGACAGGCGCCGGAATATAATGCCATTGACGCAACGCTGTGGTATATCGAAGGCATGCGTTCCTATTTCGAGCAGACCGGAGATTTGGCCTTGTTACAGGAGTTGTTCCCGGTCTTTGAAGAGATCATCCGGTGGCATCGCGAAGGGACCCGCTACAACCTCCACGCGGATCCCCAGGATGGGCTGCTCTATGCCGGCGAGCCGGGCATTCAGTTGACCTGGATGGGAGCGAAAGTCGGGGATTGGGTGGTGACGCCGCGGATGGGAAAACCGGTCGAAATCAATGCGCTTTGGTACAACGCTCTGTGCACGATGGCCGACTTCGCGCGGGCGTTGAAGAAATCCGACGCCGACTACAAAACCACCGCAGAACAGGTGGCGGAGAGTTTCGAACGTTTTTGGAATGACGAGCGGTACTATTGTTATGATGTGCTGGACGGACCGGAAGGCAACGATCCCACTTTGCGCCCCAACCAATTGTTTGCCGTCGCGTTGCCGCACAGCCCCTTATCGCCGGAACAACAACGCGCCGTCGTCGAAATCTGCGAGGAACGGCTGTTAATCCCCAAAGGCGTGCGCAGCCTGGGCCCGGAAGAACCGGCGTACATCGGGCATTATGGCGGCGACGTGTTGACACGCGATGCCGCCTACCATCAGGGAACTGCCTGGGGTTGGTTGCTGGGATTGTATGTCATCGCCCATCTTCAGGTTTACGGCGACACACGGCGGGCCCGCGCTTACATGGAGCCGATGTTCCGCAATCTCGAAGAACATGGGGTAGGCAACCTGAGTGAAATCTTCGATGGCGATCCGCCCTACGCGCCGCGCGGCTGTATCGCGCAAGCCTGGACGGTAGCGCTCTTTCTTTGGGCCGACCGGCAAATTTCGGCCATCGAACGACAAAAGCAAGCCTGAACCGAAGAATGGTTCGGGGTGAGCAACTGCTTGACTCACAAACTGCGGAGGATGCTATGAAAATCGGAGTTTTGACCGGAGGCGGCGATGTGCCGGGGTTGAACCCGGTCATCAAAGCTTTGACATACCGCGCAGTGGATGAAGGGCATACGATTGTGGGATTCCGCCGGGGTTGGGCCGGTCTGCTGAACTACAACCCGGACGATCCCGAAAGTCGCAAGGAGTGGATCATTCCACTGGATAAAAAGATTACCCGGAAGATTGACCGGGAGGGGGGCACTTTTTTGCACGCCTCGCGCACCAACCCGGGCAAAGTAATGCTGAAGCACGTTCCCCCGTTCCTGCGCTCAACGGTGCAAGCGCCGCCGGATGCCTTTGTGGATATGACACCACACGTGCTCAAAGTTCTGAGCGCCTTGGGAGTGGACGTGTTGGTGCCCATCGGCGGCGAAGATACCCTCGGCTATGGGGCGCGCATCCATCGCGAGGGCTTCCCCATCCTCAGCATCCCCAAAACGATGGACAACGATGTGTTCGGCACCGACTATTGCATCGGATTCTCGACAGCGGTCACGCGCGCCGTGAAGTTCATTCACCAGCTGCGCACGCCGCTGGGCTCGCACGAACGGCTCGGCGTCATCGAGCTGTTTGGACGCCAGTCGGGCGAAACCGCGCTCGTTTCGGCGTATCTGGCCGGCGCGGATCGCGCGTTGATCTGCGAGGTCCCCTTCGAGATGGAACGCCTGGCGACGTTGTTGTTGCAAGACAAGGCCGGCAACCCCAGCAACTACGCGATGGTGATCGTCTCAGAAGGCGCCCGAATGCTCGGCGGGAAATTGATGGAATGGGGCGATCCTGACGCCTATGGGCATCGCAAATTGGGCGGCATCGGGCGCGCGGTCAGCGACATGTTGCACGAGATAACCGGTTATAACACGGTCTACCAGTCGTTGGGGTATCTGATGCGATCCGGGCCGCCGGATTCGCTGGATTTGATGGTGGCGGTCAATTTCGCCAACATGGTTCTGGATTTGATCCAGGACCGCATCTTCGGACGGATGGTAGCGCTGCGCGACGGGCAATACACCAGCGTCGTCGCCGATGCACCTTTGCTCGGCGCCAAGCGCGTGGACGTTGAACAGCTGTACGACGTGGACGCCTATCGCCCCAAAATCCGCCACATCCAGCGCAAACCGATGTTCCTGTACTAAAGGGATTTTTCGCACACGGAGTACCGTGTGCAAAAAAAAATCCCCTCCCCTTTAACATAATCGTTAGAAACGACCACAGACTTTCGACTTTTTGACTTTCGACTTTCGACTATTCTCAAGGAGATGTGTATGAAAAAAATCGCAGTGTTGACGAGCGGCGGCGACGGCCCCGGATTGAACGCCTGCATCCGCGCGGCGGCGCGCCAGGCTATCCGCCGCAACGCCGAAGTTTACGGTGTGCGCTGGGGCTATCGCGGCTTGATTAACGGCGAAATATCGCTTTTGACCAGCCGTGAAGTCGGCGGCATCATGGGCAAGGGCGGCACATTTCTGGGGACGGCGCGCTGCCCGGAATTCGTGGATATCCAGGTGCGCCGCACCGCGCTGCGCAGTATGAATCAGCTGGGCATCGAGGGGCTCATCGTAATCGGCGGCAACGGCTCGTTGAGCGGCGCGATGGCGCTGCACGACATGGGCTTCGCCACGATCGGGATTCCCGCTTCCATTGACAACGACATTGACGGCACCGATCTGGCCGTCGGGGTGGACACCACGCTCAACACCATCCTGGAGGCGATAGATCGCATCAAGGACACGGCCTCGTCGCACCAGCGGGCTTTCCTGGTGGAGGTGATGGGGCGCAATTGCGGGTACCTGGCGTTGGCCGGCGGATTGGCCGGCGGCGCCGAGCTGATTTTGCTCCCCGAAAAGGAAGGCCCGCCGCTGGAAGCGGTGGCCAACACCATTGTGGACGCCTATGTGCGCGGCAAGCACCACTGCATCGTGGTCATCGCCGAAGGCTGGAAACCGGGGACGCGCGCGGTGGAAGCCTATCTCAAGGAGCACAAAGCGGAACTGGGATTTGACGTGCGGGTGACGGTGCTGGGCTATCTGCAGCGCGGCGGCCCACCCACCTATCTGGATCGGCTGCTGGCGACGCGGATGGGGAGCCTGGCGGTGAACTCTTTGTTGGACGGAGAGAGCGGCAAAATGACCACATTGCGCGGTGACAAAGTCGAACTCTTCCCGATGGATGAGGCCGTCAAACGACTGCGTCCCCTGGACATGAGCCTGTTACAGCTTTCTGATGTGATGGACTAGGAACGCCGCGAAGGCAGCGTGCAATCACAAAAATCCGTGATGCGCCATCCAAAAACGGGCATCACGGATTTTTCATGGCCGATTGGGCATCACCGATCGCGGTTCATCAATTGCTTGGCCAGTTCCAGCAGCGCCGTTTGCGCTTCCCCCGCCCCGTGAGAACGCTCCCAGGCAGCAATGGCCTGATTGTAATAATGCGCCGCTTGCGCCTGAGTGTAGGCGCGACTTCCCGCTTTCTCCAAGAGCGCCAACGCTTCGACCACCCTGGCGTCGTCCAGGCCGGAACCTTCCATGATCGCTAAAAATTCCGGGCTGTGCGCCATACCGTGCAAAATGGGCAGCGTCTTCTTGCGCCGGCGCAGATCGGCGCCGACCGGTTTCCCGGTGATCTCCGGATCGCCCCACAACCCCAGCAGATCATCGTTCATCTGGAAGGCCATGCCCACCGCCTCGCCGAAATCGCGCAACGCCTGGACGGCTTCAGGATCGGCGCCGGCGATGATGCCGCCCAACTCGCACGACATACCGAGCAATGTGGCCGTCTTTCCGCTGATCATCGCCAGGTAATCCGTCTCAGTGACACACAAGACGTTCTCAAAACCGAGGTCCCAACATTGCCCCTCGGTAATCTTCAAGACGGCGTGAGAGTAACTGCGCGCCGCCCGGAGAATGCGTTCGGCAGGTAAATTGACGGCATCCAGACTCAGCAACGCGCGGTAAGCCAGGGTATACAACGCATCCCCGGCATTGATCGCCTGAGCCTCGCCCCAGAGCGTCCACAACGTGGCACGCCCACGCCGGAACTCGTCGCGGTCTTCGATGTCGTCGTGAATGAGCGAAAAGTTGTGCAACAGTTCCACCGCCGCAGCCGCCGGCAACGCCTGGTTCCATGACCCACCCTGCGCTTCACAACACAACAGTAAAAAGACCGGGCGCAGGCGCTTGCCGGCATTCACCTGGGTCGGTTGGAAATTCGCGTCAGCCCATCCCAGGTGGTAATGGAGCATCCCATACAACAAGTCCGGCAACTCGCGCCCGTCGGAAGAGGCGGGATCAATGTCAGGCGCAAGCACCCAGCGCATTTCCGCTTCCAGTTCTGGCAAATAATGGGCAAAGGGGTCCATAGATCTCCTCAGAAAATAGCTTTTAGCCATTGGCGGTTAGCCTTTAGCCGGGAATCGCCGCCGAGGCGGCGCGGGGTTAAAAGGGCGTGTTTTCGTGCAGGGGTACCGCACGAAAAAACGCTTCCTTTACCGCTTCCATTGAATCACGATTTTCATGGCTGGGGGATGCGCCCCGGCCTATGCCTACTCGACTAACCTGTATCCCAGCACCATCGCGGTGTGCGCGTCGGCAACGTACAAGATGTTGTCGCGGACAGCGACGCCGGTCGGGTACGTCAACGCGACTTCGGATGTAGTCGCCGAAATGGCCCAGAGGAAGGTGCCCTCCAGGCTGAAGGCCAGCACGCGCTGTCGGGTCGGGTCACTCACATATACGGCGCCGGCATCAAGCGCAACGAAAGACTTCTCTTCGGGATTGTTCACATTCCAGCTGGGGATGTCCCACAGCCGCAGAACCATGCTCGACGGCGAGAAAACCTGCATGCGCAGGTTCCACATATCCGCCACGAATACCTCGCCGGCAGCGTCAACCGCGACGCCAACCGGTTCGTTGAATTGCCCCGGAGCGGTTCCGCTCGCGCCGAATTCGCGCACGAATTGCCCATCGGCGGTGAAAACCTGCACGCGCTTGTTGCCGGTATCGGTGACGTAAATCTGATTGTCCGGGCCGACCGCGACGCCGCGCGGGCCAAAGAAGCTCGACTGTCCGGCGGCGAGCCCGGCGACCTGCGTGGCCGTTCCCCATTGAGCCAAGAAGTGCCCGTTCGCGTCAAACTTCTGCACGCGATGGTTCCACGTGTCAGCCACATACACATTGCCAGCGGCATCCACCGCCACTCCCCACGGCTCGCTAAACTGCCCCGGCTCGGCGCCCAGCCCGCCGATGGAGCCCAAAACCATCCCCTGCGGCGTGATGTGCCACACGCGGTGCTGCGCCGTGTCGGCCACATACAAAGTCCCGTCGGGAGCAACGGCCAGGCCCCGTGGCGCAGAATTTTGCAAAATCGCCTTACTGACCACAGGCAGAGTACGATCGCCGTTCGAGTAAGGGTCGGGGGTTGGCGGCGTGGGTTTGACCAGCGGAGCCATCGCCGAGTTGCCCACGCTCAAATCATAGCCCCACACTTTGGCAGCCAGGTCTTTGCGCACATACAGGCGGAAATCGCGACGATAGGGCCAGGTTTTGAAAGTGAACGGAGCGCCGGGGTTCTTTAGAGCAGCATAACGCGCATAGTCCCGCTTCCAAATGATGTCCCACAAGGCCTGCCGCCATTCAGGACTGGTCAAAGCGCCGGAAATGCGCTCCCAATTCAAATCCCGGTAATCCTCAATGGGCCACCAGAGATATTTGTAGTCGAAAGAGAGATACGCCTCGCCCAAAATTCCTTCGACCACAGAGTATTGGTCGGCTCCGGCAATGACGGCCGGACAATCGGGCAATGTGTTGGGATCCGGAGAAGTGCTGAAGAAGTAATTGTTGGGGTAATCCACCATATACCACGTCAACGGCCACGAGCCGTCTTCGCTGTAGGCCACCTTGATATCCGTCGGCGTGCCGGTGACGCTCCAGGAAATATCCTGCACCTGCTTGAGGGCGAGCTTGATGTCCGGCGTGCCGTGAGCGTAAACCAGGAACTCGTTGGCCATATCATAGTTGATGAAATTGAGCATCAACATCGTGCGCACCGTCAACACGGCCAGAACAGCGGCCAATGTCAGCACGCTTGAACGCAACAAACGCATCCCGCCCAACCCCTTCCCCGACCAAAACAAAGCCAGGGAAAAAACGGCGACGCTCAGGATTCCCCCCAGAGCGGCGCCGAACGGGTTGAGCTGCGCCAATGCCGGGCCGGCGGCGGAGACGCCATCGCCCATGGCGCTGCGAAATTCGCCGACCGCTCCCCCGTAACGCAAAACGGACGCCCCCAACAAAACCAACGCAACGGGGAATATCCATATCTTCCAACGAACCGAGGCGCGTTCATCCGACCATAGCGCCGCCAGATCCAGGGTATCGGCGATCCATCCCACGCCCCAGGCGGTTAAGAAAATGCTCGGCAGCGCGATGTGCACCAACAGCCAGGGCATTTTCTCGCCAGCATAGGTGTAAGCGAGCCATGCCAGCGCCGTCCAACCGAGCAAAAACACCGGGAAAAATCTGGCAAGTATTGCGGCGGAGAACTCAGGACTGGCAAGATCGCCGGACGGTTGCGATCCGCTTGCAGTGCTTTTGTGCAGGCGGATCGCGTAGAGAACGGCCAGAATACCGGCGGGGATAGAAAGAAGAATGGGCAAATACTCGTACAGTGGACCGATGAGAAGATAGTAATAGGTAGGTTGGCCGCCGCGCGCAACGCCCTGCTGCGCCATCCAATAGGCCAGGCTGCCGACCAGACCAGAAAGAATGCCCCAGCCCCAGGTGAAAATAGAGCTATACGTCACAAAGAAAATCGCGTAGTGCACAGCCGCGATAATCCACCAGTGACGCCAATTCCAAAACAGCCCCAATCCAACCGACGCCGCCAGAGATACCAGCACCATAACGGCAATAGCGCTCGTCGTCTCCGGCGGCAAAGTGGAGAAATTGCCGGTGCGCACGGCATCGTAAACCACGCCCATATCAACGCCGGCGACAAATTTAATGAGAAACGCCGAACCAAGCGGCAGGGTCAGCGTTCCCACCGTCATCATCACATCGAAAAGGCGCATCTGCCGTATCTGTTCCGGCCCGATGCCAAAATACATCACCGGCAGCGACCCCAGCAACGCCAGCATGGCCGCGGCGCCCATCGCCCGTCCCCAACCAGGCAAGGCCACGTTAACCACGCGCGTATTGCCGGCTTCATCCAGGTTTTGTTCCTCGGTCTGCGCGCTCAGGAAAGACATTCCAAACAACCCGACCAGCAACAAAGCGATGATAAGCAGAATAGCAAAAGCCTTAAAGAGCTCCGGGTTCTTCCAGCGCATAGTCATCACCTGCCAGGCAAAAGGCAAGAAGAGCATCGCGAACACAATCGCAATATAGATGTAGTTCACCTCTTTGCTGGCGTGCATCAGAGCGAAAAAGGCGGCCATCCAGTATAGCCACTTCATCTTCCCATCGTCCAGATAACGGAAAAGCGTCCAGATCCACAGCACCGCAAACAGCATCACCGGGGTGTCGTGACGAATGTAGCGCGCATAATACGAAATCGCCGGGGAAATCAACAACAGCGTCGCCGCAAAAGCCGCGCCCTTCTTGCCAAGCCACTTGCGGAAAAGGATCGGCGTCATCACCAGCAACACACCGAGCGCAGCGGCATAGATGCGCGCCGTGAAGTCGTTGACGCCGAAGAGATAATAGATGAAAGCCGTGGCTTCAAAAAGCAAGGGGCCATGCATCATGGGGTTGTGCTGAAAACCGTCGCCGTGGTAGAGGTTCCAGGCGAACTTGGTGTGAATGCTTTCATCGTGGCTGATAGCGCGGTCGCCCAGAAGGTAGAAGCGGCTGAACACCGCCAAAATCAGGATGATAACGTAGAAGACTCGCTCCCAGCGATCAAGACGCTCACCTAACATAGACGCTCCTTCGAAAATAGTCGAAAGTCAAAAGTCAAAAAGTCGAAAGTCCGTAGTCGCCTTCGACCGCCAGGGTAAAGGGGGTGTTTTTCGCACACGGGGTACCGT
>DAOUFX010000430.1:0-20813 GCA_034429675.1 Anaerolineae bacterium
GAACCCTTGTCCGCATTACAACAGCGCATTTTGACCTTATTGCTGTTACCTGAATCCATCTACCTTCGCATATTCTCGAATGTTTGCGCGAAATAATTCGTTGTACACTTTTGTTTCTAGCGAAAGGACAGGAGTTACATTACTTGCAGAATTATGCACAAGGCAGACAGGTTCAAGTTGAATATGGAGTTGCTGGTGCATCAAAGCAAGGCCTGCGACAACGAACCTCACCTGACGGTTCAATAGAGTTGACAGGAACGGGAACGGGTCAAATGGGGTATATAGATATCGCAGATTTAACACTCGGACAGGCCTATGAAATCAAACCAATTGAAGCTGAACAACGTGGTATGGCCGAACTAAATTGGTATCTTAGCTTCCTACCCGGTTGGACTCCAGGTACTATCTATCCAACCGTGCCAACATATATTGGGACATGGCCAACCGACCCCACCAGAGATGTGTATGCGCAAATGCGAATTCCGGGCGTGATAGTCTATTGGGAGCGTCTTCGCCCCAAAGAACCGGTACCAATACCTATTCCCATACCAGAACAAGAACGCGAAAGATCTTACGACACTATACGGACCTGGAATCCTCAACCATTCTTGCGAACATGTGGAGTCGTTATCGTCGTAGGAGTCACAATTATTATTTTGATTGACCCTGTGCCCGGAGACGAAATAGTTATTCCCTTGATCTGGACGCCGGTAGTTCCTTGATCTGGCACACTTTGTCCTTGGTGTGTGTTGATTGCTTCTGCAGGAGGTGAAAAGTATGATTAGATACAAATCTATCCAACAAATACTTATCCAGGTTGTTGGATCACATCTGGAACCCTTGAGTTATAATTTCGTCGGTATGCCAGATGGTTCCAGGAGTAAAGTAGGCAGCCCCTTCATGCTATTCTTTCGAAAAAATCTGTGGGAAGATGTTTTTGGCTTCGTCTCTTACAAGTTTATGAATCAACATATCGAACCGCAAAACGATAGAGAGCGTCCCCAGAGCTTTGATGTGGGATTATGGCGCAACAAGGGGGTATTGCCACACCATGGATTCGGGTCTAATGAATACGAGAACTGGTTGAATATGCCATTAGCACAACTAATGTGGACAGTTCTTGACGTCAAAACGTACCCCTGGCAATATCATACATGGGGCTTCGCAACGCAGGATGAACTCGCAGAGCAATTTCAGGATTCTGTAGAAAAACTAATTGAGTATGGCATTCCCTGGCTTGAGAATCCAGAATCACAGAACCCATACCCATCGCGATAGCATTAAAGGATAACTCCAAGTCTAAGGTGCAAACACGATCTAAACAGATGAAGTTGAATACGAACGGCCTGGGACTCCTCACCCCAGGCCGTCTCACGTCCTCTACCATTCTCAAATCATTCTCTTACGGCTCGCCTCTCCACAGCGTCCCGCAAACTACAGCGCAACCCATCCAACAAATGCGGCGCCGCAACAGGAACCGTGCGCCAAACGTACTTGCCAGCTCGCGCGGACGTCCTCTACCATAGCGCGGAAGCATCTGCAGGAGAGCCCACACAAACAACCTTACCTCGTCGCTTGCCAACGGCTATACCAGGATGGCGCTGTGCAGGTAGAATCCACCAGTTTTTGGCGAATATGAGCATTTGACAATTGCCGAACCGTACAAACCCGGAATCCGACAGGATGTTTACATTACCATCCTCCTCAACTCCTTCAACGCCTCTGAAAACCCGCACCCACGCCAGCGCATCCAAAAATCAATCACCGAACCTCCGCCGCATCCGGCGAAGCAGTGCCAGTAGTTCCCTTCCTGGTTCACGCCAAAACTGGGACGGCGGTCGTTGTGGAAGGGGCAATGGCCGATGGCTCCGCTTGCGGTCGGCGTCAATTCAACGTACCGGCTTACGAATTCCAGTACTGTCACGGATGCCTTGATGCGCTCGGCCAGGGTCTCTGATTTCACCGGAGGCTCTTCAACGATCGCTGCCGGTTCCATTGACGGTAATGTCAGGTAAGCGTTGAAGGCTGCTTTAGAAACGGTCTCCGGCGCTCGTAGTACACGTAATTGTTCGCGAAGGGTTGAAGCTATAGAATGGCCGGTCGCGTCGCAAAAACCATAGCGCCGCCCTGTCAGGCGATGGATACCAAAGGGCATTCGGATCAACGAGCCTGGGCCAAACCGGCGTCACCCTGACCATCACCGACACTGACAGCGGCGAATCCGCCATTCGGACGTGGAGCAATGCCATTGCTGTCACCGGGCGCAGCATCACCTACACTTACGATCCGCTCAACCGTCTCAACGCCGCCGATTACTCCACCGACGAAAATTTAAAGACACGAACCAACGGAAAAATCGTCAACAAAACGACCTGACCGGGGCGCGCCCCGGTCAGGTCATTCGCGGCCAACTCCAATCCCGTCTGTGATTCAGGAGCGGCCAAACACCAACTTAAGGAATCCGATCACCACCACGCCCAGAAATGCAATGGCGCCCACCCCTTCCATATTAGGCACAGCCGAAACCGCCGAGAGAGACCGAACCAGATTAGGACCGGCAGCCCACAAGAGGAACAAGCCGCCAATGCCCAAAAACGCCAACATCGAAAGCCCCATCCACTCGCCAATCCACCGCGTCATCGCGCACCTCCCGGTTTTGCCAACAGAACAAAAGGCTTTTATAATGATGACATGATCATAGCCGGAGGCCGCTCCTCAAAATGACGAGTTGCGCTCCGAAAATGACACCGAATTTTCGGAGCGCCTGGAGAGACAGAATCAGCCTATGGAAGCACGTTTTGCCGAACTCCTCACAACCGCCGTCCGCACGGTCGCCGCACGCGAACACAAGTCCATTGCCTGCGTCCAGGACGAACTGGGCTATGCCCTCAACCGCGAAGGCGGGTCGTGCGTCGAATATTGGCGCAAAGGCCACATCCCGGCGGATTTGAGCGATCTGGAGGCGCTGGTACACCAACTGCTCCAGCGCGAAGGGCTGAACCACAGCGAAGGCGAACGCCTGCTCAAACTGGGACGCCATCCCCACCCGGAGTCTGTCCTGCCCCCGGACGTTTCCCGCCCCCAGGCCGTCAAAGCGCCCGCCAGCCCGCTTCAAGAGCTCAGCGCCTTCGTCGCCGGCCCGCCGATCATCGCGCCGCGCCAGTTCTTTGGACGCGAGCGCGCCCTCAAGCGCATCTTCGATTTGTGGCGGCGCCTGCCGCTGCAACACGTCGCCATCGTCGGGCCCAAGCGCAGCGGCAAGACGTCGCTGCTGCACTACGTCCAGGCCATCACTCGCGCCGATCCGGCGGCGCTGCGCGCCGGACAGCGCCGCGACTGGCTCCCCAACCCCGAACGCTACCGCTGGGTCTTCGTGGATTTCCAGGATGCGCGCATGAGCAACCGCGAACGGCTGTTGCAACACCTCATCGCCGGGCTGGAGCTGCCCATGCCCACTCCGTGCACGCTGGATACTTTTATGGACACGGCCAGCCAGCACCTCCGGGCCCCCTCGATCATCCTGATGGACGAGATCGGCGCGGGGCTGAATTCGCCGGAGCTGGACGAAGCCTTCTGGTGGAGCCTGCGCTCGTTGGTCAGCCACTACACGCAGGGCAATCTGGCCTTCATCCTGGCCGCCCACCAGTCCCCGGCGCAACTCGCCGCAGACTGCGGCAAGCCCTCCCCCTTCTTCAACATTTTCCACACCCTGACGCTGGAACCGCTCACCGAGGCCGAGGCGCGTGAGTTGATCGCCGGCTCGCCGGTTCCGTTCGCGGCGCCCGACGTGGAGTGGATTCTGGCACAGAGCGGCGGCTGGCCCTGTCTGCTGCAAATCCTCTGCCAGGCGCGCCTCAACGCCCTGGAAACCGGCGCATCCGGCGACGTCTGGCATGAGGAAGGGTTGCAGGACATCGCGCCCTTCGCCTACCTGTTGGCATCATGAACGAGCGCACCGCCGCGACCGCGCATGGACGGCGCTACAGTGACGCTCCCGCCCTCCATCCCAATCTGGTCCTGGGCAGTCTGCAACTGCTCTTTTGGACGCTGTTCCATCCGGCGGCGTGGCGCAACCACGTCGCGCGCATTGACCCGGACCTGCCCCCCGATTTCTGCCTGACAGAGTTGCGCAAAGAACACTGGCGCCACCCGGTCTTGCAGCGATTGCTCCTCATCGTCTTTGGAGTCTGGCCGTTTCTGATCGCCGCCTTCATCGGCGTGACGCTCCGGTGGGGCGGAGCATCCGACTACGAAATCCGCTACGGCATCGCCGAAGGCGCTGCCTTCGGACTTGCCGTCGGCCTTGCCCTCAGCCTGACCGTCAGCCTCTCCATCGCTTTCAACGCCGCCATCGCCACCAGCCTGGTGATGGGCGCGACCGCCGCCTCCACCGAAGGCATCGGGCTGGGATTGGCCATCGGGATTGCGTTTGGCCTCGCCGAAAGCGCCCGCAGCCGCCTGACGGCGTATTCGCCCATGCGCCAGATCGGCGGCGTGGTCGTCGGGCTGGTCAGCAGCATCGGAGCGCTCCTCATCATCTCCACGGCCCTGGCGCTTGCAGGCGAGTTCGCCTACGGCATGACGTTCGGCGCCATCGAGGGGATCGCGGTCGGGGTGGCCGCGCTCCTGCGAACCAAACGCCGGCGGCAAAGCGCCCTGTCCGGGGTCATCTACGGCGCCCTGGTGGGGATTTTCTACAGTACGGTCCAACTCGCCTCAGAAGGGCTGGCCTCCGGCATCGTCGAAGGCGCGATCTTCAGTCTCTTGTGCGCACTGTCCTACACCGCCACGAAAGCCATTGTGGACCCGTGGGCCGGCGCCGTCGCGGGGGCCCTGGGCGGCGGGGGCTGGATCGCCATTTTTACCGCGCTCGCCGGCGAAATCGCCATCTGGCCGACGCTCCCGCTCGCAGCCGCGGGCATCCTGCTTGGGCTCAGTATCGCCTGGTGGCGTCCCATCGTCTCCTACCCGCTCATCGCCACGTGGAATCTCCTGCTCTACCGCATCGAAGAGCGCCGCAAAGCCGGACAGCCCACCGTTCTGCACCTCCACTCGGCCTTCTGGGACGAAAACCAGCGCTGGCGGCTTCCCGGCCTTGAGGAACACCTGCTGTTGGTCATTGATCACGACCCGGACGAGGGACAGCTGGCGCTGGATTATCTGGTCAACGGGCAACAGCATTGGGCGATTCAAGCCGTGCAACTGGAACTGGACGCGCGCAATCTGGAGCAATGCGACGATGTCCAGCGCATCGCCCACGCGCACCGGACGCTGGCCGCCGGCGAATCGCAAAGCCCGGCAGGAGCGCTGCTGCGCAGTTTCACCCGCATCAGCGCGGATGTGGATGCCGCCCTGCACCAGGAAAGCGCCTACAATCAGCGATTGGCCCTGAGCGCCGTCGAGGATCGCGTGGACGCCCTCTTGCGCGAGCTGACCCGCAACACCGAGCGCTACGCCGTGCGCTTCCGCCCAATCGCGGCGCAGTGGCGGCAAGCCCTGGCCGATCACGGGCGGGCGCTGGCCGAGACGGTCGAGCAGCGGCAGGAGATTGACAATCCTTACGTCATCGGCGTCCCCCTGACCGCGCAACAGGAGATTTTCATCGGACGCACCGACATCAGCGCGCGCATCGAGCAACTGCTGCTGGATCGTCGCCGCCCGCCGCTGCTGCTCTACGGCCAACGGCGCATGGGCAAGACCTCACTGCTCAACAATCTGGGGCGCCTGCTGCCCAGCACAATCACGCCGTTGTTCGTGGACTTGCAGGGGCCGGCGTCGCAAGCGCAAAATGACGCGGGGTTCCTCTACAACGTCGCGCGGGGGATGGTGATGTCGGCGGAACGGCAACGGGGAGTCATTCTGCCGCCGCCCGTCTACGAGGAACTGGCCGCCGACCCGTATACCCGCTTCGACGAGTGGCTGGATCGCGTGGAAAAGGCGCTGGGAAGCGCGACGGCCCTACTTGCCTTGGACGAATTCGAGGTGCTGGACAACGCCATCGGGCGCGGCCGGTTCGAAGCCGAAAATGTGATGGGGATGCTGCGCCACATCATCCAGCACCGGGCGCAGTTCAAGGTGCTGCTGGCCGGATCGCACCCGTTGGACGAGTTCAAGCGCTGGGCGTCCTACCTCATCAACGTCCAGGTGGTGCACATCGGGTATCTCAAAGAGGAAGAAACCCGCCAACTCGTCACCCAGCCGGTCAAAAACTTTGCCCTGCGCTACGCGGAAGACGCCGTCGAGCGCGTATGGACGCTCACGCGCGGGCACCCGGCCCTGACACAACTGCTCTGCTACGAGATCGTCACCCTCAAAAACGAACAGCCGCCCGCCGCCCGCCGCATGGCCCGCCGCGAGGACGTGGATGCCGCCGTGCCGGAAGCGCTGAGCCACGGCAGTTTCTTCTTTGCGGACATCGAAAGCAACCAGGTGGACGCAGCCGGCGTCGCCGTGCTGCGCCAGATCGCGGCGCAGGGAGAAGGCGCCTGCGTCACCCCGGCCACGCTATCCGCGCCCGCTCCTGGTGAGCTGGAGACGATCCTCAAAAAGCTCGCCCAACGCGAACTCATCGAAGCGCTGGAGAGCAACGGCGGCGCCGGCTACCGGTTCAACGTCGAGCTCATCCGGCGCTGGTTTGCGCCGCACCCTTAACCTACAAAGTAGGACAAACTCTATGAAAAGATTGCTGATAACATTGTGTGTGGTTTTAACATCTCTGACGCTCCCTCTCGCCCGCTCCGCCCCGAAAAACACAGTCGCCAGCGCCGCCCCCGTCGAAGATACCTACCTCTATCTGCCACTGGTTGCCGTCGGGCGGACAAACACAGCGCTGGATTACGTCCCGCCGTACACCGGCCAATTCCACTACGGATTAAATCCGGGTTACTACGGCAACGGCTGGAGCGATACCGGCATCTACCAACTGTGCTACGACGCCGGCTGTCGCACGGCGCGCAATACTCTGCCCGATCACTTCATTGCTGAGTGGGGGGTGGATATACGACGAGCCACCTTCGACCACATCGTCAACAACCTCGGATTTGGGGAAATCACCACCTTCCTGGAAGGGCCGCGCGACGACTGGCGCGATCCCACCCTCTACGATGGGCAACAGAGCGAGTTGTGGCAGGGACTTTACGAACCTATTTGGGACAACGGCGAGAACGATACCCCCGTCAACGACAACAACCGCTTCGCGCTGTACGTCTGGCTGATCGTCAGCCATTACGGCGACGCCATCACTTTCTACGAAATCATCAACGAACCGGACTATACCGCCACATCACACGGGTGGGAAGCGCCGGGAACGGCAGGGAACTGGTGGGAGAACCCACCGCAGCCCGGCGATTTACGGAATTTACACGCGCCGGTTTACCACTACATTCGCACGTTGCGCATTGCCTACGCCGTTGTCAAGCGCTACGACCCAAGCGCCTACGTCACCCCCGGCGGCCTGGGTTACGCGTCGTTCCTCGATGCGCTGCTGCGTTACAGCGACAACCCCGACGGCGGCAAAATTACGACGGAGTACCCGCTCACCGGCGGCGCCTACTTCGATGCCCTGAGCCTGCACGCTTACCCGCAGTACGGCACACGTCACTGGGACGGTTCGCAATGGGTGCCGGACCGGCACAGCGACAAAGCCGTGGAGGTTTTCCTCGATTCCAAAGCCGAAAAGGAAGCCGTACTGATTGCGCACGGCTACGATGGGATAACCTATCCGCGAAAGCCTATCATCTTCACCGAATTGAACGTGGCGCGCAAACAAATCGGGGAAACGCTGGGTGGGATCGAACTGCAACGCAACTTCACCGTCAAAGCGCTGGTGAAAGCCCAACAATCCGGCATCGGACAAATCTACTGGTTTGTCACCGGCGAAAACAAAAATTACGACGACCCCACCGCCTCATCCTACGACCTGATGGGGTTCTACGAAAATC
Source organism: Anaerolineae bacterium (assembly GCA_034429675.1). GTDB lineage: Bacteria > Chloroflexota > Anaerolineae > B4-G1 > SLSP01 > JAKQHY01. Next base: position 7,941 of record DAOUFX010000430.1, read on the forward strand.
TTAAACGGGACGCGCCGGGATCACAGAAGCTCACCCAGCAGGGTATCGCCAATCGCACAACCTTCGAACAACTTTTCACATGGCAATACGACGAAGCGGCCACCCTGGCGCTGAACCTGCCGGCAACGGCGGATGGCGTAGCGTTCAGCAAAGGCGGGAACGTGCGCTACGTTCTGTGGGCCAGAACCACGCAGGATCGCAGCGAAAGCGCCGAGGCAGCCATCAGCTTGCCCGGCAATTACACACAAATAACCTGGGACGGTAACAGCGGGACGGTCAGCGGCGCCAACCTCACACTGACAGGAACTCCGGTTTTCCTGATCCCACAATGAAACAGCCCGGAGCGGAAACGGCTCCGGGCTGCAATCGGTAAAGCAAAGGGGGGTGTTTTTGCGCACAGCCCCCTACTTTTTTCTCCGATCCATCACTCCTCAACTGTAAACGCGAACGTCGCGCCCACCTGCCGCACCAACTCCGGGACGGCACCCTCGCCCACAGCGCGCAGCCGCAGCAGATACAGCCAGTAATCGTCGCCCTGAATCACCCACGTCTCGGCGGGGCCGCCCTTGCGCCCCGGCCACTGTTCGCGGAACAGAAACGCCGGGCGCTCCTGCCAGAGCGTTTCTTCGGTAGCCACGATCGAAGGCGGCGCCTCGACGTCCTGCGTGGTAGACAGCATCATCTCCGCCGTGTCGAGCGTCAACAGCTCCGCCGGACCGGGCGCCCACCACAGTTCCACGTCGCCCACCCCGGCGCACTCGTCGTTCCGGTTTTCGCACGAACGCCAGACGCGGCTTCCCGCGACAACGTCGCCCTGCGCGGACGTTTCCAGGAAGACCTGCGGCACGCGCAAGGTCACGGCGGCGGGCAACACGTCGCTCAGGACGCGGGCCGGCGGCGCAACGGCGCGGAAAGTTGTCGCGCGCTTGCCGGTCATCCCCAGCTCGGATTGCACGTACAGCATGACCAGCCAATCGCCGGGGGGCGGATCGAGAGGCAATTGCAGGAACGTCGTGCTGGCGTAGTGGTTGGCCGACTCGAAGAAAAGATTGAACGTGGCGTAAGGGATCATCCCCGGCTGGAAGACCGTCGCCGAGACCACCGGCGCGACGCGCACCCCCGGCGGCGGCAGCACATCGGCCTCGACGCGCACCGGCGGCAGCGCCGAAACCGTCGCAGGCATGCGCACCGCCACCTGCAACGGGGGAATCGGCGTCGGGGTCGGCGTGACGGTTGGGGTGGCGGATGGCGTCGGTGTGAGCGTCGGCGTCGCCGTTGCGCGGGGCGGCGCGGGAGACGCAGGCGCTGCCGGCGTGCATGCCGCCAGCAGCCAGAGCAAACATAAGCTCAGAATGAGCAGCTTTTTAGTCGGCACGTTTGTGGTGATCCGGTTCGGGCGTAGCGGCGATGACTTCACACACCGCCGTCACCAGCGGCGCGAACTCGTCATTAGTATAGGTTTCGATCTTGCCGGCGTCGCCCAGCGTCGCCATCTGCGAATCAAGCCCGATCTTGCCCAGAAAGCGCGCGCCGAACGCCCCGGCCATTTCCTCGGAGCGCCCTTTGCCGAACAGCTCGAAACGCGCGTGGCAGTCGGGGCAGACCACGTAACTCATATTCTCCACGATGCCCAACAGCGGGACGTTGAGCTGCGCGGCCATGTTGGCGGCCTTGCGCACCACCATCTCGGCCAGATCCTGCGGGGAAGTGACCAGCACCACGCCGGTCACCGGCAAAGCCTGCATCACCGTCAACGCCGCATCCGAGGTGCCCGGCGGCATGTCCACCACCAGCGTGTCCAGATCGCCCCAGAAGACGTCGTTCCAGAATTGCTGGATGGCGCTGGAGATCATCGGCCCGCGCCAGATGACGGGATCGTCGGGGCGTTGCAAGACCAGATTGATGGACATCACCTTGATCCCGCCGGACGTGGCGGTGGGCAGCAGCCCCAACGGCGACGTGTGCGGCGGCTCCGAAACGCCCAGCAGCTTGGGGATGCTCGGCCCGGTGATGTCCGCATCGAGCACGCCCACGCGCATGCGCGCGCGCCGCAACCCGACGGCCAGCATCGCCGCCACCGTGGACTTCCCCACGCCGCCCTTGCCGCTCATCACCGCGATGACCGTCTTCACGCGGTTGAGATTGGCGGCGGGGAACGCCGGCTCCTGCCGGCGCTGGCCGGACTGCAGAGTCTGGCGCAAATGCGCCTTCTCTTCCTCCGTCATGGCCGTCAGCGTAATCTCGACGTCCAGCCCGTCTTCGAGCGCATCCACCGCTTGCGCGGCGTCCTGCGCGATCGTATCCTGCATCGGGCACGTGGGAACCGTCAGCGCGATCGTCACCTTGACCTGCGCGCCGGCCACCTGCACCTCGCGCACCATCCCCAAATCCACAATACTGCGATGCAACTCCGGGTCCATTACCCCCTTGAGCGCATCCAAAACCTGTTCTTTTTTGACCACGAGAACCTCCAGAAAAGATAGTCGAAAGTTAGAAAGTCGAAAGTCAGAAAGTCAACGCAGCGAATTATCGCGCCGCCAGTCGTGCATTGAGTAGCCTCTCTGTAAGCGGCGGCCTAAACGGCAGCTTCAATGACTTCCGACTGCGTAGGATTCTCTGACGCTGTATCGCCTGAAACATCCACATCCTGCCCGGCTTCGGCCTTTTCTTCGTCGCCCGGCTTCACCTCCCAGATGCGGTCGGGCGCGGTCAGACGGTCAATGTAGAGGACGCCGTCGCAATGGTCAATTTCGTGCTGAAAGATCCGCGCCAACCAGTCGTAAGCGCGGATGCGAATCGGCTTGCCGCGCCGGTCCAGCCCGCGCACGACGACGGCCTCGGCGCGCTCCACCTCGCCGACGTAACCGGGCACCGAGAGACAGCCTTCGTTCGCCACGACCGTCTCCCGCGACATCTTGATGATCTCCGGGTTGACCACCGCATAGCACTTGCCGCTGCCCTCGACTTCCTCATCCGCCGGCATCTCAACCACGACGATGCGCACCAGCTCGCCCACCTGCGGCGCCGCCAGCCCGACGCCATTGCTGGCGTGCATCGTTTCGATCATATCATCAATAAACCGCCGTATCTCCGGCGTCACCTGTTTCACTTCTCTCGCGCGCTTGCGCAAGCGGGGATCTCCAACTGTAATCACATCCCACAACGCCATAGCCACCTCCAGACACAAAATGCCAGATTGAAAACTGCCTCTATTTTACCACGTTGAAACCCAAAGCTTACAACAAAATCGGGATGGGGAGGGTCGCCATGACCCAAGCCATCCCGAAATACCAACAACACTGAAACTACTCGGCTGCCGCGCTTGATTGCGCCGTCTCGGCGGCGGCCCGTTTCTCGTCGCGCAACGCGTCGTACATCGAGAACCAGCTCAGCAGTTCCTCGCGCCGGCGTTCGGCTTCAGCCTTCTTCTGGCGCTGGTTGTATTCGCGCTGGCGCTTGGAGATTTCCGACTGCACGCGCTGCGGATAGCGCAAGTAGCGCAATTCGAACTTACCCATCGTGCCGGCGGTCTCCAGAGTGACGTGCCCGTAGTGCAGCAACTGCCCCAAAATACCCGGCACGTCGAAACTGATGTTCTGAATGCGATCCAACGGCGCTTCCCGGCGGCTCTCCTGAACCAGGAGCGGCTTGCGCTTGACCAGAATCAGGCGATTGGAGGTAAGCTGGAAGTAGTCGTTGCGCCAGTCTTCGACGTACCAGAGCAACACCACGAGCAAGGCAACCTCCAACACCAGCCAGCCGGCAAACAGCCAGACCGTGCTGGGGATACCCCAGTTCATCAACAAGAAATAGCCGCCGCCAAAGGTCAGGAGCAACAACGGGATAAAAACCCGCAAATAGTGAAGAAAGCCAGGGAACCAGAAACGCCGCCACACCACCGTGCTGCCGTCCGGGCTGACGGTCCAGGACGGCGGGAAAAAATAATCACGGAGTCCGCCAAAGACAACCTGCACCAATGTCGGTTTTTCCGCCTCCGGCGGCGCCGGCAGCGGCTCGGGGTGCGGCGATTCCTTGATTCGCAGGCGATCCGACAACACATCACGGATGGCGCCCTGAGCGCGCAACACGTCACGGACGCGCGAACGCTCAATCTCACGCGAGATCATCTCGCTCAAATAAACGGGATTGCTGACGTAATCCATGTCAATCTCGACGGTCTCACCCGCCGTCTGCAACACCAGATTCCCGTAATTCATCAAATTGGAAAGCAGACCGGCGCGCACCTCGTAGATGTCCTCAACGTTCTCCAAAGAACTTTCTTCAAAATGCTCGCGGAGAAACACCACCTTCTCGATGTGAACCACCCGCTGCGTGGTCAACACAAAATAATCGTCGCGCCAGTTGAGATAGTGCCAGCCCGCCAGGGCCACCAGCCCGATCAACGGGATGGCCATAATCAGGGCGGCAATCTGTCCGGTAGACGTACCCGAAGTCAACAACATGGGGAAGAAGATCATCAGAATTGCAAACAAAACCAGCGGAGGGGCGGCTTTGCGGATCAGCCGGGCGTAGTGGCGCTGCACCACAAACACCGGCCATTCATCTTTGCGCATCCAGGGAAATTTAGGTAAATGCAGGCGTCGCGCGACATCGGGGCGCACGTTCAGGTGATGGCGCAGGCGGGAATGGGCGTCGTAAAGCTCCATGAACTCATCGCGCATAATGTAGAGGAAGCGGACAGGCGTCACCGCCTCAGCCGTCACATCGTGGAAATCCCCCACCAACAGTCCGGTCACACCGATCACGCTGTTGGCCTCACGCAGCCCGATGTCGTGCTTCACGCCGCTTGCGTCAAAACGGGTCAAGTGCAACGAGCCTTCGAGGATGTAATAAAGCCGGTCGGAGTTCTGCCCCTGCCCAAAAAGCCACTCGCCCGCCTCAAGCGTCGCCTCGTTCACGATTTTGGCGACGCGATAAAGCTCCACCTCACCCTGCTCATCGGTCAACTCACTAAACAAGGAGATTCGTGTAAGATGTGCGACGATCTGTTTTAAGTCCATTCTTCATCCCGCCTACATTTAGATGTTGGTGACATCGTTATCACCTCGTGGGTCAACTGTTGGGATACTTCAGATATATCAATCTGATTTTTCTTGGGTTGAACAGAGTTTTCGAAATTCGCATATTTGATTATACCATAATCTTCAAAATGTTGCACATTCCAATGCCACGGACTAGCCACAAAAAACATTTTTTCCACAAACGGGTGTAAAGCGCCATCGGTCGTCAGGGCGCCTGGGTCCAGACTGGAGTCAGATACGTTACAAACAGGTGTTTGAACTCGTCAACGACCTGGGTGATGCAGGCTTCATCCGCGGACGATGGCAACAACGTGATCATCGCCTTCACGATGGCCTTGCACACCAGGGCGACCAGATAGGCGCGATCTTCAGACAATTGAAAGCGCATCAAGAAAGTCTGGAGATGCCCGGTCGTCATATCCTCAAGGGCGACCATCGCTGCGCCGATCTCGCTGGAGACGTCGGACCCCAGCAGCAAATGCTTGACCGCCGGACATTTCCCGTAAAAACCCAGATACCGGTCCAATACGCGATCTATGAACACCGGCAACGGCAGGTAGACGGCATCCTCGGTGAAAATTTCCTCGTAAAGTTTCTGCATCTCGCGCGAATAGCGATCCACCAGCGCTCGCAAGATGGTGTCCTTGTCCGGGAAATAGCGATACAACGAGCCGATGGAAATCCCGGCGCGCTCCGCGATGGCGTTGGTGGTCGTCGGCTCGTAACCGATCTCGACAAACAACGTCGCCGCCGTATCCAGAATCAAGTCCACCCGCTGCCGGCTGCGCTCCTGACGGGGCATGTGTCGCAAAGGTTTTTCCTCTGACAAAAGAACCTCCTGAGAATAGTTCAAAGTTGAGATTAGGTTACTGTCATAAAGTATTCGCCATAGTTTGTCTCAGCGTACTTGAGCAAGTTCCCCTCCCTTTAATTCCCCCCGAATGGGGGGAGGAAAGACTCTATCGCGTGCATTCCCCCCGTTGGGGGGGATTAAGGGGGGGCCGTCTTGGCGTCAGGCGCGGCGAATATTTTAAGACACTAACTGAATTGTGAATTGTGATTTGTGATTTGTGACCTTCACGTTTCACGTGCCCATCATACCGTGATTTACCGCATTGTCTAAGTAGAAGAAAGCGGCATAATAGGGGGATTGATTCACCGGATGCAACGGTTCCCGAAGATGAGGAACAGAATGACCCAAACGAAAAATGAAGCGGTCTTGCGCATTTTGTTGGTAGAAGACAATGAAGATGACGAATTTGCATTTCGTCGGGCCATGCGCAACACTTCAACCCCTGTCGAAATTACACGCTGCGCGCGGGCGGAAGAGGCGTTGAACCTGCTCCTCACCCGGCCTGACAGCAGTTCACCTCCCCCGTTTAACCTCCTTGTAGCGGATTACAAATTGCCCGGCATGTCGGGGCTGGATTTGTGTCTGGCTTTGCTGCAACGCCACGCGCCCATACCGATGGCCCTGCTGACCGGCGTCGGGTCAGAACACCTGGCGGTGCGCGCGTTGAAGGCCGGCGTTGACGACTATCTCATCAAGGATCCCTCCAACGGCTACCTGGCCCTGCTCCCGGTCGTGTTGCCGGTCGTGGCGCAGCGCTACGAGGATCGTCTGGCGCGCCGGCGCGCCGAGGATGAGGTGGGACGGCACAATCGCGAGCTCACCTTGTTGAGCCAGATCGCGCAGGAGCTGGCGACCATGCTCGATCCAGAAGCAGTGATCCGCCGGCTGCTGGACGCCGTCACCAACACGCTGGACGCCGAGGGCGCTTCGTTGTGGTTGTGGACCGACGCGGCGGCTCCCGACGAACCACGCGCGCTGGTCTGCCAGGGATTTTTCAATATCGTCCGCGGCGGATGGGTCCCGATGGACGTGCGACTGGCGCCGGAACAGGGGATCGCCGGCTGGGCGGCCACGCATGGACAAAGCGTCGTTCTCCCATTGGCGCAGGATGACCCGCGCTTTTTCCCCGGCGTTGATCAAATCACGGGACTGCAAACCATGTCCTTGCTGGCGGCGCCGTTGCGCAAGCACGACATCGTAATCGGCGTGCTGGAAGTGGTCAACAAACGCAGCGGCAGTTTTGCCGGAGACCTGACGCTGGTCGAAACCCTGGCCGCGTCGGCGACCGTCGCGCTGGACAATGCGCGGCTGACGGAAACGTTGCGCCTGCGCACAGAAGAGCTGCAATCCCGCAACGCCGAACTGCAAGCAGCGCTCGATGCGATCAAAACGTTGAGTAAACTGGCGCCCAAAGAGTGACGCATCCCTGGAGAAAATAAAAAGTGCTTTTCGCACACGGTACGCCGTGTGCGAAAAACACCCCTTTTTACCCTCTGCCGCATCAGCAAACTTTCAACTTGCCAACTTGCAACGTGAACTATTTCGAGGAGCGCACAGCCGATGATCGAAAACCCTTTCCTGAACCAACACAACCGTGGAACTGCAAAGCTCTGGCACACCGGGCGCTGGCCGGCGCGGTGGATTTCTCACCCCGAGGCAACCGGATCGCCGCTGGTGATGGCGTTTCGTTGTGAGTTCACACTGGAGACGACACAACTCCTTCTCCCCTACGTTTCCGCCGACGAGCGCTATGTGCTCTATTGCGACGGCGTGCAGATCGGGCGCGGGCCGGAACGCGGCGATCCGCAGCATTGGTTTTTTAGAAATTACGCGCTGGACCTGCCGGCGGGCAAGCACATGCTGGCCGCGTTGGTCTGGGCGCTGGGCGAAGGGGCGCCGCTGGCTCAGTTGAGCGTAACGCCGGGCCTGATCGTCGCCAGCCCGCTCCCGGAGCGGAATGCGCTGTTCGGCACGGGGGTCGCGCCCTGGGAAGTGCAGCGCATGGACGGGATCACGTTCACCAAGAACAACCTCGGTTTTGGCGTCGGCGCGAACGTGGACATTGACGCCAACGCCTTCGACCTGGACTTTGTGACCGGCAACGGCAGCGCGGGCTGGGTTGCGCCGCAGGTCGGGCCCGCCGGGTACAGCGCCGGCAGTTTCAACCAGCACGGGGAACACGATACGGGTCACTGGCTGGCGCCGGCGTTGCTTCCCGGTATGCGCGATACCCCCTGGCGGCGCGGGACGGTGCGCTTCGTTACAGACGACGGCGCGGGATACTTGAAGCCGACGCCGGAGACGGATATGGCCGGCGAGCACGGCGGCTGGGAAGCGCTGCTGTTGAAGGAGGAGCCGTTGACCCTCCCGCCGCACACCGACCGGCGCGTGTTGCTGGATCTGGACGACTACGTCTGCGCCTACACCCACGTGTCCACCACCGGTGGAGCCGGCGCGACGCTCCGCGTCAGTTGGGCCGAGTCGCTCTACGAGAGCGAAATCAAAGAATGGCACCATGTTTTCCACGGGAGCAAAGGCTGCCGCGACGCGGTGATGCACAAGACGTTCTGCGGCGAAGGCGACAGCTTCCGCCCTGACGGCGGGACGTGGCGCACGTTCGAGACGCTGTGGTGGAAGGCCGGGCGCTACGTCCTGGTCGAGGTCAGCACGGCGGACGCTCCGCTGACGATCGAACGGTTGGAGTTCCGCGAGAGCCGCTACCCGCTGGAGCCGGAAAGCCGGTTCGAGAGCGACCTGCCGCAGCTGGCGCGCGTCTGGCCGTTGATGACGCGCGTGCTGCAAATGTGCTCCCACGAGACGTACATGGACTGTCCCTACTACGAACAATTGATGTACGTGGGCGACACGCGCCTGGAAATCCTCGCCACGTACTGCCTCACCCACGACGACCGCCTGCCGCGCAAGGCGCTGCTGCTTTTCGATGCCTCGCGCCTGCCCAACGGGCTGACGCAATCGCGCTATCCCAGCCGCTCGATGCAGGTCATCCCGCCGTTCTCTCTGTGGTGGTGCGGCATGGTCTACGATTACGCGCTGTGGCGGGACGACGCGGCCTTTGTGCGGGCGCGGATGCCCGGCGTGCGCAGCGTGATGGATGCGTTCCTCGCCTGCCGCAACGGCGCGGGGTTGGTCGAAGGGCCGCCCGGCTGGAACTACGTGGACTGGACCACCGATCCGACCTGGAACCGGGGCGTTCCTCCCGACGGTGAGGGCGGCGTGAGCGGCGCCATCAACTGGCACTTTGTTTACACCTTGACCTTGATCGCCCAATTGGAAACGTGGCTGGGCGAGACTGAAGCCGCCGCGCGCGCACAACGGTACGCCGCCGAACTGACCGCCGCCATCGAAAAGGCTCTCTGGGACGAGAAGCGCGGCCTGTACGCCGACACGCTCGACCACCGCCATTTTTCCGAGCACACCCAATGCCTGGCGTTGCTCAGCGGAATGTTGGACACGTCGCGGGCGGCGCAGGTGGGCGAGGGATTGCTCACGGCGACCGATTTGACGCGCACCACCATCTACTTCAGCCATTATTTGCTGGAAACCTGCCGGTTGCTGGGGCGCGCGGACAGGTTTTTCGCCCGTCTCGAAGAGTGGTTCGAATTGCCGGATATGGGATTCAAAACCGTGCGCGAGCAGCCCGAACCCAGTCGCTCGGACTGCCACGCCTGGGGCGCGCATCCCATCTACCACGCCTACGCCAACATTTTGGGCATCCGGCCGGCGTCCCTGGGATTCCAACGGCTGACAATCCGCCCGCTGTTGGGGCCTATCGCCCAAGTGAACGCAACGTTGCCGCATCCCCAGGGAGAAATTTCGGTTCAGCTTGAGCGAACAGAAAGCGGTGGGCTGAGCGGCAGCGTGACCCTGCCCGGCTCCGTCTGCGGCGATATTTTCTGGGACGGGCAGGTTTGCGAACTTGGGCCGGGAACGCAGGCGATCGCGATGAACGCGCGCAAGTAAAGGGTAAAGATGACCATTACCAAAGCCATCATCTGGGATTTCGACGGCACACTCGGCTACCGCGAAGGCGGGTCGTGGTCGGGCACATTGAAAGATATCCTGGATAGCGATGAACCGGGGAACGACATCACACGAGAGCAGATTCGCTCCCATCTCTGGACGGGCTTCCCCTGGCAGAACTGGGAATCGCCGCATCCCCATCTGCACGACCCCGACGTGTGGTGGGAGTCCGTTCTGCCGCTTTTGGCGCGCGCTTACTGCGGCGCCGGTCTTGACGCCGCGCGCGCCGAAGTCCTGTCCCGGCGGTTTCGCGCCATCTATCTGGACCTGGAGCGCTGGCGCGTTTTTGAGGATACGTTGTCCACACTGGAGACGCTGTCCGCGCGCGGCTGGCGCCACGTCCTGCTCTCCAACCACGTCCCCGAACTGCGCGCCATCCTGCACCGGATCGGGTTGGACGCGCACCTGACATTTATCTTCAATTCGGCCGAGACCGGCTACGAAAAGCCGCACCGGCGCGCTTTCGAGATGGCGCTGGCCGCAGTCCCGGATGCCAAGACCCTGTGGATGGTCGGCGACAACTTCGCCGCCGACGTGCAGGGCGCCGCCGCCTTTGGCATCCCCGGCATCCTCGTGCATCGCGAACATCCAGATGCGCGGTACGTGTGCGCGACGCTGGAAGAAGCGAGCAAGATTTTAGATTTTTGATTTTGGATTTCCGATCCGCAACTTTCAACTTTCCAACTTTCAACTTAAAACTCACCTTTCACCCTGTCGCAAAGGAAACGATATGCGCAAAAACAAACTGACCCGATCTCAAATCCTGATCCTGGTGGCGTTGGCCGTCACGAACTGCTTATGTATCACGGGAATGGGCATAGCGGTGGTCGTGCAGACGGCGCAGATGGGGCTGCGCGCAGCCGTGGAAGCGGCGAACGCGGAGTTTGCCACAACTACGCCGCCGCCGCGCGTTCTGCCGCCGACGTGGACGCCGGTCCCGACGGCGACGCCGCAGGGCGCCGACCGCTTGCTCAGCTTTACCCTGGCGCGTTGCGACTTCAAGGTCCCGGTGGGCGCCAGCCTGGAGTGCGGCTACGTTACCGTGCCGGAGACGCGCGGCGAGCAACCCGCCGGCATGGTGCAGCTGGCCGTCGCCATCTACCACAGCAAGAGCGCGGCGCCGGCGCCCGACCCGGTGATCTATCTTTCCGGCGGGCCGGGCGGCGCGGCGGTCGCCGACCTGGCGCAGCTTTACGATGAGTTTATCGCGCCATTGCAGGCCGAGCGCGACGTCATCATCTTCGATCAGCGCGGCGTGGGATTGTCGAAGCCATCGTTGGAATGCTACGAGTATGCCGCCGCCTCCGAGCAGGACTTGAAGGAGAATTTGTCGCCGGCAGAGCAGGCTGAAGTTTACCCGCAAGCGTTCCGGCGTTGCCGCGACCGCCTGACGTCGCTGGGGATCAACCTGGCTGCCTACACCAGCGCCGCCAACGCCGCCGACGTGCGCGACCTGGCGCTGGCGTTGGGATACGAACAGGTGAACCTGTACGGCATCTCCTACGGCACGCGGCTGGCGTTGACGGTCATGCGTGATCATCCCGACATCGTGCGCAGCGCAGTCCTGGATTCGGTCGAGCCGGTTGACGAGCCGATGTACAACGGGCAGGCGGCCCGCACCGACCGCGTCTTGCGCAAAATCTTTGACGGCTGCGCCGCCGACCGGAATTGTCACGCGGCTTACCCTGCGCTCGAAGAAGATTTCTACGCCCTGTTGGAGCGGCTGGATCGCGAACCGGCGACCGTATGGGCCAAGAGTCCCGGCGAAAAAATGTACGAAGTGCAGATGGACGGCGACACCGTGCTCGCGGCGATCTTCCTCTCGTCCTATCACAACAGCCTCATCCGTTACATTCCCCAAATGATCGAAGACGCCTACCAGGGTGACTACGATCTGGCCGAGTGGCTGGTGGGGTATGCGGCGGGATCGGAAGATGGCATCAGCGTCGGGATGATGACCTCGGTCAACTGCCACGAAGAAGTTTTCGCCACCACCCCGGAGCAAATCGCCGCCGACTACGAGGCTTACGGTCACGTCGCCACGTTCGCCTACGATGTTGTCTACGGCGAACCGGAGACGCTGTTCGGCATCTGCCGGGAATGGGGAGCGGCGCCGTTCGATCCGATCGAGGGCGAACCGGTTTCCGGCGACATCCCCGCGCTCGTTTTGGCCGGGGAATACGACCCCATCACCCCGCCCGCATACAGCCAGCGAGTCGCGCAGCAATTGAGCCGGAGCTACTACTACGAATTCCCCGGGGTCGGGCACGGTGCCAGCATTCAGACCGACTGCGCCTACGCCATCGCCAAAGCGTTCCTGCAAAACCCGCAGGCGGAGCCGGACGGCAATTGTATCGCCGAGATGAGGGGGATAGATTTTGAGAGAAGATAAAGGAGAAGCTATGTCAGATCTACTTGTCAAACTCTATGATTTAGACCCAAGCTGGGACTTCATCCACGGGCAAACCGGCCTCGGCATCACCGTTCGCAAACCCATCGGGCCGGAGCACGGCGTGGTGACGGAGTGGGTTCGCGCCGCCTTCAACGCGGGATGGGCCAGCGAAGCGGCCAAAGCGTTGCAGAACCAGCCGGTGAGCTGCTTCATCGCCATTCGCGACGAGGCCGTGGTGGGTTTTGCTTGCTACGACGCTACCGCGCTGGGGATGTTCGGCCCGATGGGCGTCACCGAGGCTTGCCGGGGTCAGGGCACGGGGCGGGCGCTCCTGCTGGCCTGCCTGCTGGATATGCGGCTCAAGGGATACGCCTACGCCGTCATCGGCGGGGCCGGCCCGGTGGAGTTCTATCGCAAAGCGACCGGCGCCACCGTCATTCCCGGCTCCGAGCCGGGGATTTATCGGGGGATGTTGGGAATTCCCTCCGCTGAGGATTAGTCGCAGTTTGATAGAAGGGGAAAAAGTGGGGGTTTGGGGGCGGGCT
>DAOUFX010000431.1:0-7251 GCA_034429675.1 Anaerolineae bacterium
TGCCCGCCCCAAAACGCCACCCACAGATTTCACTTCGGATGCCGATCCTGCAAGAGCGTCAAAGTCTCGGCGATTTGCCGTTCCTGCGGATTCAGACGTTGCGCTTCTTCCAATACGTCCTGCGCCAGATCGTACTCCCGAATGTGGATGCAGGCAATTGCCAGCGCGACGCGCACGTCTGCTTGATAAATCAGCAGGCCGGCGGCCCGGCGCAGGTGGATCGCCGCCAACGCCCACAGCTTTTGACTGGCATAGGCCCGCCCGCGCAGCAAATATTCCGTCCCGTGTTTGATGCCCGGATCGAGCTGAAGCAGAAGGCGATACCGATCTATCCTGAAATCATCATCGGAGCGGAATACCATCGCAAAGAGACAGAGCGAAGACAACAGCCCGGCTGCGGCCAAAAGCACGACCAGCACGCCGGAGTGGGCGGAAAGGGCGCCGACCAGCCACGCCAGTGAAGCGATCGCGCTCAACGCCGCACTCGCCAACAGCAGATAGAAGATGGGCCGCCAGCGAAAGGCTACTGCCGCCGATAAAGCCAAGAGGCACACGAACGGAATGCATAGCAGAAAAAATGTGCTGCGGGGAAGCATTGCCATCACCGTCTCGATCGCTTCAGGCGCAAGCGTAGCCTCCGCCGGCTCAACGCCAAAGTATGCCGGCAGAACATCCGCAAACGTAACAGCTTCCAGGACATCGCACGCTGCCTGCAAGCGGACCAGTGGGACGATGCCGGCCAAAACGGTCACAACGAGTTGTAGCGAGAGCAAAACCCAGAAGTTGAGCGAGGGCTCAGGATTGCGACGTGTCTGCACCCACAGAGGATTGCCGCAGGCAGCGCACCGTTGATCCGCTGTAGCCGTGAGGGCGGCGCAATAGGGGCACAACCGGTCGTCGTCATACTTTGCCCATATCGCCTGCGACGGAGATTCCGGCGCCGCTTCCGGTTCGGGGAGGAGCGTGGTGTGTTCCTGGACATAGTCCTCGCCGAAAATGGCCGCCGCTAACGTGGGCGCCACCCGTTCTTCAGGCGGGGCTTCTTCCGGCGCATCCCACAGACTCTTGCCGACGGCAGCCTGAACCTGATCCAGGGTTGCGAGTTTCTCTTGCGCCTCACGCTGAGTGGGGTCGAGCGCCAGCACGTTTTCCAGGCATACCCGCTGATCCTCTGCCGTCGCCGCCACCCGGCTCAACCAGAGCCATGCCTGGACATTTTCCTCGTCATTCTCCACGGCCTGGGTTAAAAGCTCTCGCGCCTGGTCGCGGTCTTCGTTGCGAACCGCGTCCATGGCGCGTTGCAGAAGCGAGCCGGCCAGCCGCTTTTGCACTTCGGCCAACCCCTTGCGGGCAGCGGCATTGCCCGGCGCAATGTCCAGAACTTTCTGCAAACAGGCCTGCTGTTCCTCCGGCGATTCCACGACAGCGCTGAGCCACAACCATGCCTGCTCGTGACGTGGTTCGGCTTGCACCACACGCGACAGCCATTGACGCGCGACGGCGCGTTGGCCGGCCTTCGCGGCGGCGATCCCGGAGTTTAGCCAGGTTTCTGTCTCATTTTGAGTCATTGCCGGTCAATCCTCGGAGTCAGAGGCAGATATATTCGACAGCAATGTCATCAATGACGCAAGCTGCGGGTGGTCGGGGCTGAAACGCCGGGCGTCGGCCAGCGTATGGGCAACTTTGTCGGCATAGCCCAGATGCGCGTAGGCGATGGCTAATTGAGCGTAAGCCTCGAAGCGCTCTTCCATCACCAGCGAGTGCCGCAGATGAAGCGCCGCCGCCGCCCAACGGCCCTCTTTGGCATGGACGCGCCCGTGCAGCCAATATGAGGCGGCGTTGGGCGCCAGATGGCGATCCAACCGCAGCAACATGCGCCGTTCTTCGGCGACGAAATGATCCATCATATCCATCAGAAGTTTAAAAGAAACGAACGATACGACCATTCCCGCGCCATTGCCGAGGACGACGAACAATCGCATGTACCTGAACGTGACGCCGGAAAACAGCCCCGGATGTATCACACGCCCGCCGGCGACGAGCGGAGCGGACAATATGCCAAGCTGCCCCAGCAACACCAGCGCCAGACTGATAAGCAAGACAAAAGCGCGCAATCCGTTCAAGGCCGCAATGACGTAGAACAGAGAGGCCCGGCGCAGCGCCATACAAACTACGATGAACAAAGTCAATACACTGGGGATGACCGACAACCAAAACAACACCGGCGAGGCGAGGTCGAAGATGATCGCAGCGTCTTCCGGCGACACCTGCTTCAAGCCCAGGTAGATCGGCAACAACCAGCCGATCTGATTGGTGTCGAGTTGGTAGGCCACATAGTTCAAAAGAATCAATGGCAGCAGCCATCCGGCGAAGAAAAGCAACCCTTCCATGACCAACAACTGCCAATAACCGATTCGCGTCTCGCCCGTCTCGCCGCTGGCGGCGGAACGAGTCCACAACATTTGGTGACAATGGGGACATGTGCGATCGTCATACAGCGTGGGTTGGGCGCAATAGGGGCACTGCAATTCGTCGTTAAGCCCGCTCTCGGTGGCGGACACGCTCACCGGCGTTGGCGCAATCTCGTCGGCGGTTGGGATATGCGCTGCCGGATGTCCGGCCTGCGCGTAGAATTCATCTGCCGGCGCATAATCGCGGCGCGCCTCCATCACCGCCTGTCCGCGCCGGATACCCTCCAATTCTTCGCGCGCTTCGAGGTTGTCTGGATTGAGCGTCAGGATGTTCTCGTAACACACTTCCTGGTCATCCGGCGATTCCGAGACCCGCGCCAGCCAATGCCAGGCAGCGATATTTGTTTCATCCTCAGATAAAGCCTGTAGCAACAGCTCCCTCGCTCGATCTTGTTGCCCTGCGTCCAGGGCTGCGACCGCATCCCGAACCAGATCGTGTGGTTGAAGCGCGCGGGCCTTAGCCAGAGATTCCTGCAAAAGTGTGCTGTCGGGATTGTAGTGTAAGGCTCGTTCCAGACATTGAATCTGAGCGCCATCCCCTGCGACGAGGCCGCTCAGCCACACCCAAGCCTGAACGTTAGCGGTGTCGGCTCGAAGCAACTGTATAAACATCTCGCGCGCCTCGTCCTTCTGCCCGGCTTTGGCGGCGGCAATGGCTTGTTGTAGCATTGCGGAATCTCCAAACGTGCTAGGCTCCAAGCTTCATAACGACCGGTAACGTAAAGATCAGGCGGCTGCCGCGGCCTTCGATGCTCTCGGCCCAGATTCTGCCCCCATGCAAGGTGACCACCTCTTTGGCAATCGCCAGACCGAGCCCCAGCCCCTCGTGATGGCGCACCAGATGATCTTCGACCTGATAAAACCCATCGAAAATGCGGGTCAATTCACCCTGGGGGATACCGATGCCCGTGTCGGACACGGATACGGATACGCGACCGGTGTGCATGGCAATAGCGACCTCGATGTGGCCGCCTTCGGGCGTGAACTTGACGGCATTGTTAAGGAGGTTGTTCATAGCCAGCGTAATGCGCTTCACATCGCCGTTGATGTAAATCGGCGCCTGAGGAAGTTTAGCGCGCAGCGTCAGCGATTTGGTTTCGGCCAGAGATTGCCATTCCTGGCACACTTCCTGGAGCACCTTTTGCAGAACGAACTCCTCCTTGACCAGATCGCCCGTTGTCGCGTTCAAGTAGCTCAGATTGGTCATCTGATCAATCACCGCCTGCAATTTGCCGGCGCCCTTGAGCACCATGTCCAATTCGGTGGATGTGCCGGGGGATGCCTGTGCGCGTAGGAAACTGGCGTAGCCCTGGACGATCGTCAGCGGCGTGCGCAACTCGTGAGAGGCAATGCTGATGAAATTGGTCTTCATCCGGTCGAGGTCGGAAAGGCGCCGGTTGGCCTCACGCAAGCGCGCCACCAACCGCGCATTTTCGATAGCGACGGCGGCGTGTGAGGCCATCGTCGAGAGCACTTGCACATCTTCCTGGTCGAAGCGCTCTTCTTCCAGTTTGTTCAGAGCTTCCAACACCCCGATACGACGGTTGCGCACCTGCAAGGGCACGCCCAGGATGGATTGGGTGTGAAAACTGATGCTGCGATCCACACCCGAATAGTGGCGTGAATCGTCGCGCACATCGTCCACGATGGCCGGCTCGCCGGTGCGATAAATGGCGCCGGCGATGCTGCCTTCGAGGGGGACTTTGACCTTGATCTGACGCAGTTTCTCCTGAGTCTCGCCGGTAGCCGCCGCAAAAAACAGCTCCTCGGTGCGCTCATCTAACAACATGATGGAAGCCGTCTGCGTGTTGACCAACTCCGCCGCCGTTTTGATGATCAGTTCCAGCAGCTCCGACAAATCCAGAGTCGAATTGAGCAGATGGCCGATCGTCACCATTCGCTCAAGCCGGGTTACCCGTCGCGTCAGATCGGCGGTATCCGCGTCTGGGCCAGCCTCCCCCTGTGTGGTGGGCAGTTCATTTCGATCCATTCCCCCTCCGAAGATAGTCAAAGGTCAAGAGTTGCAAGTTGGCAAGTTAAAGAGCGAATCACGGATTACGGATTACCGATTTCCAGTTTCACGCTCTATCCATCCAATCCAAAATCCAAAATCTAAAATCGAAAATCCAAAATCCTACGTTTCCGGCGTCAACATACCGCGCGCGCTCAGCGGCAATCGCACGAAGAAAGCGCTACCGGGACAGGTGGTTTCGTCATAGCCGGGACTTTCGGCCCAGATTTTGCCCCCGTGCGCTTCGACGATGCCGCGAGCGATGGCTAATCCCAGACCGGGCCCCCCACCCTTGAACTTAATCGCGCCGGAAGAATGCAAGGCAATCTCGCCGGTCTGGTAAAATTTGGTAAAGATAAGTTGGGTCGCTTGCGGGTCAATCCCGATGCCGGTGTCGCGAACGACGATTTCTACACCCCCCTGCGGGAAATCCGCCGTTTCGGCGGGCAGGGATTGGCCGGAGACCGTGATGGTTCCACCGTCAGGTGTATATTTGACGGCGTTTACCAGCAAATTGTAGAAGACCTTGCGAATCGCCTCGATGTCGGCCTCGATCAGCGGCAGAGTTTCCATGCCATCAATCTGGATGGTCAGCGTGCGCCCGCCCAACTCCTCGATCAGGCGCCGGTGAAGGGTTTGCAACAACGCCCCCAAAGCAAACGGCTCGGGATGAAGCTGCATAATCCGGCTGTCTATCTTTGCCATGTCCAGCATGCTCCCCATGATGCTCTGCAACCGCACGATACCGGCCTGGATTCCTTCGACCAACTGGTGTTGATAGGCGTTGCCCTTCAATTGCTCGTCGCCCAGCAACATCTGCGTGTAGCCGTTGATCACCGTCAGCGGCGTGCGCAGCTCGTGCGAGGCCACACCGATAAAGTCGGACTTAGTGCGATCCAGCCGCTCCAACTGCGCGTAAGTGATGCGCAGCGTCTCGGTGCGTTCCTGCAACTGCCGCACCGTTTCTTCCAGGGTCTGGTTCACGTGATTCAAATTATCGTAGAGCCGCGCGTTTTCCAAAGCTACCGCCGCCTGGGTCGCGAAAGCCGCCGCCATCGTCACTTCTTCTGTCGTGAAAGGATCAGGACGTTCCCGCGTCAGCGAGAGCATCCCGATGATGACGTCCTCGTGGACCAACGGCACTCCCAGCCATGAGCGCGCCAGCGGCAAGCCATCCACGTGCTGCCAGTCCTTGCGCTCGTTAAGGACGTCCGCGATCAAAACCGGCTGCCGTGTCTCGCGGATGTTCAAATAGATGTCGCCTTCTTTGATCTGTACGCGGAGCGTTTGCGCTTGCGTCGAATCCGGAAATCCTCTGGAAGCCGGGATCGTCATCTCGGCGCCGCTCTCCAACATCACCGCCGCGCGGTCGAAGGGTACGATGGCATTCAACTGTTCCAGGATAACGTTCAGCACATCCGCCAGCGGCATCGCGCGCGATAACGCCTGCCCTACGTCCCGCAGCTTCTCCGAAAACAGGCGGCGTTTGCGCTCGGCCTGATATTGCAGCGCATTCTGAATGGCGATGGACACCTGGCCGGCCAACGACTTTAACACGTGAACGTCATCGTCGCGGAAAGCCCAGATTTTCTCGCTCTGGATGTCAAGGATTCCCAGAATATTGCCGGCGACTTCCAGGGGCAAAACCAGTTCGGAGCGGGTATCGGGGATTGCTTCCAGCTTCATGTACCGCGGCTCTTGTGTTACGTCCGTGATATTGAGCGCTTTACGATTTTGCGCGACCCAGCCGATCAACCCTTCCTCGCCGACCCGCAGCCGGAAGTTTTGCGCGATCAGTTGGGCGCCGGCTTCACCGGTGCCGGCGCGCAATTCCATAGACGAACGGGTCTCGTCCAACAGGAAAATGTCAACGTAGTAGTAGCCGTAACGCGCCTTGATCAGTTCGACAACCTGCGACAACAGGGTCTCGAGGTCCAAGACCTGCGTGATGCGCTGCGTCACCTCAACCGTGGTTTCCAAAGCGCTTTGCACCCGTTCGGTGGAGCGCAACGCCGCTTCCAGGTGCACCTGACGGGTCTCGTCACGCTGGCGCAATTTCTCCAGCCGTAAGTAGGTGCGGCGGCGGATCAGATGGACCATAAACGAAAGCGTCGTCGCCGAAAGCATGGCAAATTCAAAGTGGAACCAGGCGGGATTGGCGGGAGAGGTCAACACGATGAGCACCCACACGCCGACGGAGACGCCGGTCAGGACAGCCCACCACCCCGTCGAGAGCAAAATGAAGCCCACCCCAATCACAAACAGCAAGACATTGGTCGTTTGCAGCGGGTCTGCCGAGAGATAAAGATGCAGGCATGTATTGATGAGGATCGTCAGGGAGAGTGCGACGGCCACGGGGTGCGCCCAACGTCCCGCCAACGTTCGCCGGCGCAGAACATAGGCAGCAACAAAATTGACCACAGCCGTACCCATCGCCAGCGGGATCATGATGGCGCGGAGCGAACCGGAAAGGGAGAAAAAATGGCCGAGCGTGAGGATGACGAACAAAACACCGAAAATCAGCGCCATCTGTGGCAAACTGTCGCGCAGATCGTCATTCAACGCGGCCCACAGGACCTGACGATCCACAACGTCATCGTCTACATTGCGTGGCTTCTCTTCCATCGCTTTATTCTATCACAACGTCGGGTCAGGAGCAACCGACAGGCGCACAGGGGTGCATTTCAAGATGGGGCGAAACCCGCATTTTCGTAGAGACGCAAAATTTTGCGTCTTCTTCTGCGCGGAGAGAGACGCAAAATTTTGCGT
>DAOUFX010000432.1:0-18131 GCA_034429675.1 Anaerolineae bacterium
GCGCAGCCCGTCCCCAAACCCCCACTTTTCCCCTTTTATTGAGATGATACTGAAAAAGTGCAGTTGGAAGGCGTCCGGTAAGACAATCAGACGCAACAGCACAACCTTGACCTAAAGGAGATTCGAGAATGACAAACGGGATACAGCCGGTGGTAGCCATCATCGGGGCGGGGCCTGCGGGGTTATTCGCGGCGCAATCATTGGTGGAGCATGGAACGCGGGTGGTATTGCTCAACCGGGATATCAAGCCAGGCGGGCTGGCCGAATACGGCATTTACTATGACAAGTACACCATCAAAGAGGGACTGCGCCGGCAATTCCGCAAAATCCTGGCGTCGCCGGAGATCACCTATTATGGCAATGTTGGCGTGGGAGAAGATGGTGATGTGACCCTGGCCGAATTACGCCAGATGGGGTTTGCCGCCATTTTGGTGGCAGTGGGCGCACAAGGAACCAAATTGCTAGGGCTGCCCGGTGAAGATCTGGTCGGCGTGCATCATTCCAAACCGCTGCTCTACCACTACAACCATCTGCCTCCCTTCAGCGAGCAGAAATTTGTCATCGGCAAACGGGTAGCCCTGATCGGCGTCGGCAATGTCATGGCCGACATCGCGCACTGGCTCACACGGGACGTGAAAGTTGACGAAATCATCGGCGTGGCGCGTCGGGGGCCGGCGGAGATCAAGTTTAACCGGCAGGAAATCGAGTACATCGCGCACAACATGGACATGGACGCCATTGACGCCGAGCTGGCGCGGGTTGCCGATCGTGTCAAAGTGGTGGGGCAGGATCCGGAAGAAGCGCGTGCGTTCATCCGGTCGGCGTTGTCGCCCAAAGCATTGGCGCCGGTGTCCAATACGCATATCCACTTTCGCTTTCTCTCCTCGCCCAAACGCATTCTAGGAGACGAGAGAGGGCATGTGGCCGGCCTGGAAGTGGATGACACCGAGTTGGTGATGCAGGCGGACGGCGAGACGCGCGCGCGTCGCCTGGAAACACACAGCACATTGGATGTGGACACCGTCGTCTTCTGCATTGGCGACAAAGTGAGCGATCGCTTCGGTCTGCCGGTGCGGGACAACGAATTCGTCAAATGTCCAGAGCCGCGCTATCCGGTCGGCGGCGAAAGCTATGAGATCTACGATCCCGAAGCAAAAGCTCCCATCGAAGGCATCTTTGTCGCGGGATGGGCACGCAAAGCCAGCAAGGGGCAGGTGGGATTGGCGCGCAAGGACGCCAACAACTGCGTGGAAGCCATCGCTCGCTATCTCGAAGCGATGCCCGGCGCAATGCCCGCACAACCTCACGCCCAACTGGCGACCTGCCTGCAAACGTTGACCAAACCGATTGTCACGAAAGAAGACTGGCAACGTTTGGAAGCTGTCGAACAACAAAAAGCCGCCGAACAAGGGGCAGAAGTCTTCAAGTTTAAGACTAATGCAGAGATGTTGGCGGCGATGGGCTTCCCATCAGCTGCTTGAGATAATTTGAAACTATGAAACGTGAAGGACTGTCATGCTTCACGTTTCATAGTTTATGACGGCTACTCACGTAAAAGCAAGACCAGGTAAACCCGCATCTTGCCCGCGACAATCCAGGTATGTTTCGTGACTGGAGCTGGATTCTGATAGACATCGGTCACCCCACCCATCAACCATGTGTGGTTGAGCGGCGCCGGCAATTCTTCCAGCGTCAGGGATGTGGTAAAGACCAGAGTGACACTGACCGAATCGCGCGGAGCCACATCGCGTCCCCAACCGTAGGGACCCCCAGCCGTCAGATCGGCCCATACGGGTTGACCCTCCATCATGGTCGTCGGCAACGGGTAAGCGCTTACGAGATGGAGATGTTCCAGATCAAAATGATCCCGCAGCGGTAATGTGGATAGCGCGCTTGGTCCGGTATTGGTCATATAGATCGTCACCGTAATCCGATCCGCCGAAGATGGCCCACCTTTCTCGTGCACCGTGCGCTGTTCCAGGATGATCTCAGGGCGGGTAATCTGGAACTGAGCCTCATGCGTCCCCTCAAGCAATTTTCCAGGCGCCAGCGCTGTGACAGACGTCGCCACGCGAAAAACACCGGTGGGCATAGAACTCGTCGGTAAGATGGTCGCATCCAATGCAAGCGTGTCACCGGGCGGCAACGACGCAGGGTTCCAACCGGTCAAATCGCCGGCAGCGGTGATACGCAACGCTTCGGAACCGGCCACATACGCCATGCCCGGCGGCAACGACACCGCCAACTGCAAGGAGTGCGCGGCAAAAGTGACTTGTCCGGTGTTAGTGATCCGAACTGTATACGTCATAGGCATCCCAGGGACCAGACGAGTAGGAGTAAGCAGCGTTTGAACCTGCAGAGCCGGGATAAGCACCTGGGTGTGCCCTTCGCTTGTATTGTAAGCCGGCTCATCCAACGTTGAGCTGCCAATTCTCACGCGATAGTACAAAGGATTCTGCGCCTGAGGATTCGTCGTCACCGTAAAGACCACCCGCCCCGTCGTCCCAGGTGAAAGCGTCGGCATGGACCAGGTCAACGAACGTCCAGCAAGTTTTGGCGCGTTCAAGGCCGGCAACGCCGATACCTGGCCGCCAAATGTAACGTCCGGCGACAACGTCGCGCTGATCCAAACATTCTGTGCCGGCCATAGGCTTTGGTTGGTATAGGCCAGTGTATAGGTCAGAACGTCGCCAGCGACGACGACTTTTGAGCTACCCTCTTGTGAGATGCGCAAATCAGCCATAGGGACAACACTCGTAAGTTTTTGGTAAACATTGTTGCGCGTATTGTTATCGGGTGTTGTCGCAGTGATAAAGCCGGTACTGGCGACGCTGCCCAGGACATCGGCCTGAGCCGTCGCGGTAAAGATCAAGGCGCCCGACCTGCCGGACGGCAACCCGCCCAGTATCCACGTCGGAAGGCTATCTGGAGTCACCCACAGAGTTCCCGGCATTTGGCGCGGAGGGATGAACAAGGCATCCGGGGAAGATACGCTGCCGCCAAAGTGCAACAGGGCAGGCAACTGGAGAGCAATCGTGATATTGCGCGCCGTAGCCGGTCCAAAGTTTGTGTAGTGAATCACCCCGGTCAACACACCTCCGGCGCCCACTTGAGCAGGCGTCGAGACTTCGGTGAGTGCAACATCGGCCGTTGTGGTCAAACGTGGGCGAATTGCATAAGAATTATTCAGCAAATTAGAATCATGTAGAGCCCCGGTCACCGACACGACATTCGTAAATGTGCGTGTAATCCCCGCGCGCACCCCTACCTCCAACAGCAACCGCTGCGTTTCACTGACCGGCAACGTGTCCAGGGCCCATATCAACGAAGTGTTGCGCTGTTTAAGAGGCAAAGTCGCAGTGATAAGCCAGACTTCGGGCGGCACAACATCCGTGATCACCACGCCTTTTGCGATCATAGGGCCGTAGTTCGTCACTTCGACAATGTAGGTCAGCCGGCCCCCGGCTGCAACCGGATCAGGATTCAGCCGTTGCACAATTCCCAAATCTGCGCCAGGGATGGGATTAGAAGAAGCGGGGGTAGGAGTTGCGGTTGCAGTGCCAAACTGATAAGCAACGCTGGAAGACAGAGGCGAAGTCGTTGTAACCGGCAAAGTCGGTGTGACTATCGGCGATGTCGGCAGCGTTAGGTCTGGGGTCAAAAGTACAGGGATACCTGACCCTGGAAGAGCGGTGGAGTTTTCCAGCGTTGGCTTCAGGACTGTGGGGGATACCGCGGCCGTTGGTGAGACACCCGTGGCGCCAGATTGAACCAGGGGAGCATTGTCAGTTAGAGATGGCCGGCGCGATCCTTGCATCTGTGAGCGTGGATCTTGAGGATACAACACAAGCGGCGTTCCTACGATAGCATCCACAGCATATCCTGCGGGCACCTCGATGGAAGGATAAGCCTGGCCCGGATCGTCCAATGTCACCACAACCACTCCGGCCTCGGTAGCAATATACGAATGTCCGGCGGTAATCACACGCGTACAGAAAACTGTTCCTTTGACACTGACAAGGACCGAGGGCGTCGCCACTTCAAACCGTTCTTCGGAAGACCGCAACGGCGTCACCTGTGCCCGCACCTCGCCAGAAGAGACGTCCATCCGTACCACAGACTCGCGAATCAACGACCCCGGTTGGGCCGCCGTCAAAGTCATCTGGGTTCCGGGCGCCAACTCTACGCGGCTTCCACGGAATAGCGTCAGCTCGCCGACGCCATCTTGGGGAAGAATGATCGTACTCCCCTCCGCAATCGAAACGCCGCCGTCACTCTCAACCTGGCCTGACCGGGGTCGGCTCCACGGCAAGAACGTTCCAGAGGAATCCTGAACCTCCGCAATACCCTGGTGGATAGTCAAAATGGGGCGGGTCACAAAAACATTCGCAACGAGCCCCCACGTCAATAAAAAAGTCGTCAATCCCACCGCCAGCCAGCGCCACTGTAAAAACCGGCGAATATCAAAGAACGGAGAGTGGCTATCGCTTTGCAATTCCTGTTGAAGCACGCGGGTGAGCCGCTGCTTGAACGCAGCATCCATATGAGGAGAAGACTTAGAAAGGGCATGCAACGTGTGCGTTATATCGTGTTCATGCTCCTGCATACTTTTCCTCAAACAGTTCGGTCAACATACGGCGCGCCCGCACCAGAATAGACTCTACGCTCTTCTCGGTCCGGTGCATGATCGTCGCCATCTCCCTGACGGGCAGCTCCTCGATGTATTTCAAAACCAATGCGGTTCGATAATGAAGCGGGAGTTCAAAGAGCGCTTGCCTGAGCAGATGATTGGTCTCATCGTATTCTATGCTCTGTTCCGGCGGCAACGTCTCGGCAAGCAAAGAGAATGCAACAGTCTGAAGGGGCACAGAGGGTTGGCGGCTCCAGTGACGATACCGATCGGTGACTTTGTGAGCCGCAATGCCAAACAGCCACGTTCTTATTTTGCTGTCGCCACGGAATCGTCGCAACGCCTTAATTGCGGCGAGAAACGTCTCTTGTACCAAATCTTCAGCATCTTGCACTGATCCCCCAACCTGATTGTAAATAAAACGATAAACATCGTCTGCATAAAGTTCGACCAACAAGTCAATCGCTTCGGGGGCTTTTGATAATAATTGCCGAACTAACTTTTGTTCAGCTTCAATTTGTAGTTTATCAACATCCATAAAATATGTCGCCTGTAATAACTTGCATCCTGCGCAAGGTAAGGAGACAATCCTATGAAAATCGCGACTTTGATGAAAAATCGTTCAACTTTGCCAAGAGCATAAAGAGAGGAAAGATAATGCGGGGGAAGTCATCATTTTTCGACGTGCTTTTGTTTTGAGTTTGAAGTGACCAGACAATAACCCTTTCCTCTCACCGTTTGTACCGCAAAGGGGGCCTGTAAGCGGGACAGCGATCTCCTTAACCAGTGGATATGCACGTCCAACGTGCGGGTATCGCCCAAATAATTGGTACCCCAGACATCCTGCATCAAACGCGCGCGTGAAAGGATTTCTTCAGGAGCTTGTAAGAATGCGAGAAACAGTGCGGCTTGCTTGGGTGTCATCGGCTCCTGTTTTGCGCCCCACATCAGTGTGTTGCTTTCAATATCCAGGTTCAAATTATGCCACTGAACCACCTCACCGCTGTGTTCTGGTAAAGCGCGTGTCAACCTTAGCAACAGCTGCCGCAGCGTAAACGGTTGGCGCAAATGCCCGTCAGCGCGCGGCAATTGATCCAAACGCATACCCTTGCCCAACAAAAAAAAGAAGGGGACCCCTGCATTCCACGATTGCAAATCGGCGCAAAACCGCGCCAGATCAAACCGCAGGGAGGGCACATGAATCAACACCAAATCCATTTTCTGCTCGGTATAACGCTGCACGGCTTCATGTCGCGATTGTGCAACAACAACTTCATAATACTTTGACAATCCTGGGGACAATTGGGCTTCAACCGAATGATGGCGCACAACAAAGAGAATATGGTGTGATTTCAACAGACACTCCTCCCAGACTAAATCACCTGACAGAAAACCGAAGGGTTTCCGGTTCTACAACGGTGATAATTCAGATTGCGGTGATGAGGTCGGAGCTGATTCGGATTCAGCGGTGTAAAAGCACAACATCACCCCACCATAACGGCGCTGGTCGAAAAGAGTCAAATTCTGCAATTCCACGGGTTCATATTCTAGCGGATTGATTTGCACAATAGCCCAACCATCTTCAGTCAACCATCCCTTCTGAGCGTCCAAAATTCGCAAAGTTTGGATCCACAAGTTACGATATTGGGGTGGGGCAATATACACGTATTCAAAGGGTTCTGACTTTCCGAGTAAATACCGGAAAACGTCGCCACGCACCACACGCGCAGTGTCGGTTAAATTGGTGAGTTTCAGGTTGGCGTAAATCGTTCGAATCGCCGCCTGCCCCGCCTCAACGAATACGGCCTGTTCTGCGCCACGGCTAAGCGCCTCGATGCCTACCTGGCCGGTTCCAGCAAACAGGTCCAGAAATCGCGTCCCGACAACCGATTCACCGACAATGCTAAACAACGCCGACTTGGCCCGGTCGGTCATAGGCCGCGTGCCGGGACCGGGAACCGAGCATAGTTTGCGGCCTTTGGCCTTTCCTGAAATTACTCGCATGACACCATCCGGTTAGACAACAGGCGCATCATGGCTGGCGCCAGTTAATGCGTCATGATCTGACAAAATCTGGCCGCCGAGAGCAGCTCCGCCTTTATCTCCCGGCGCTTCGTTAGAGGAAGCACCCATCGCGGTCGGCGCAGGTCGCCGTCCTAAATGCCGTATCCAACCGGGGTTTCCAATGAAGCCCAACAGCACGCCCCAAAGCAGACCCCACAGCCCCAGCACCACCAATCCTATGAGTTGCGCCGTGAGTTGCCCCCAGTTTTGATTGACCAGAAAGCCGGTGACGGCGACTCCCATCTCGCCATTGCCGGCGGCCGCGCCAATTTTGTTCCAGCCCTGTCCGGCAAGGCCATCGGCAAAAATGCCAACACTCAGCACTCCCCACAGCCCGCCGGTCAACCCCAAGGCGACAGTCGTAGCCGTATCTTGCAATCGCAACCAGGACTCAGTTACATAAAGCAAAAATGAAAAGGTCAAACCGGCCAACAGTCCGATCATCAAAGCAGCCCAGGGCTGCAAAAACGGAGCTGCTGCCAGCGTCGCCCCCCAACCGGCAGCGATGCCACGGGCAGCCAACAATGATTCCAAATCCCCGGTGACCAACCATGCATACAATTGTGCCGTCAGCACAGCGCCGGACATCCCCAGAACCACATTAACCGCGGCGCGCGCTGGTTCCCAGTTGACACCTATCGTGTGAAACGGCCCCGAAAGCGACCATCCGGCCCAGCCAATGCCCAAAATCAGCGCGCCCAGGTTGGCCAGAAGCGGATGGTGGGTCAGTGGCGCAGGAAGCGGCCCCGGCTCACGGCGCGGCTGCTGCAACAATATCCCCAGCGTCACCATTCCCGGCAACCACAGGACCAACGCGCTCCCGCCGAAATCCACAAAACCATGTCCCCTGGAAAGTGTCTCACTCAAATGAGACAGATGGGTTAACCAGCCGCTGCCCCACATCCAGCAAGCGGCAACCGGCACAATCACCGTGCTGGTAAAAACTCCCACCAGTACAACAAACCAACGCCGGGCTTCGCTCAATGCCAACATCACCAGCAACACGGCTGAAGCGACCAGGGGCAAATAAGCCAGAAACAAAGCCAAAACCGTCGCAGTCACTTCTCTGCCGGTGAGAAAGAACCCTTTCAGCCCCAGCAGCCCCCAATCGGCGCCAGAAGGGGCAAACAACATATCCAACCCTAACAGACTGGGGTCATCCGGGTTGACCGCATGCGCTCCCCCAAGATGGAAGGCAAATCCCACAGACCAATATCCCAACGTTGCCAGCGCCAGCGCCAACAACGCATACGAGGTTACCCGACGCGCCTTGGCTGCGGGCAATCCGCCCCACGTCAAAAGCAATAATCCCACCGGGAGCCAATATCCCCATAACCAGTTTGGTGGCATACCTTCAACTCCAACCGAGAATAATATCGAAAAGGAGAGAGCTGTCCCCTTTACATTGAAGTAATCTTACCAGAGTCCCCCAAAACCGCCAATCAGTTGCCGTATACGCTGTTTGTGGTAGAATCTGGCTTGGTTCGTGGCTAAAACACACGTGATCAGACTCGACAAGGGTGTGCCGGCAAACCGGTCCTTTAGGGGATGAAGATCGCGGAGGCCCAAAAACAAAAATTCAGGAGGTTCTTGGAGTTATGGCAGTAGTAACAATGAAGCAGTTGTTGGAGACCGGGGTTCACTTTGGACATCGCACCCGGCGCTGGAGCCCCAAGATGGCGCGTTACATCTACACCGAGCGCAATGGCGTTCACATCATTGACCTGCAACAGACCGTCAAGGGTATTGAAGCCGCCTATGCTGCGATTCGGGACACCGTCGCGCAAGGGAATCAGGTGCTCTTTATCGGCACCAAACGTCAGGCTCAAGAAAGCATTAGGCAAGAGGCGACCCGCTGCAACATGCCCTACATCAACCAACGCTGGTTGGGTGGGATGCTGACAAATTGGCGAACCATCAAGCAACGCATTGATCATCTGAAAGATCTTGAGGCGCGTCGTGACAGCGGTGAATTCGAGCTTTTGACTAAGAAGGAAGCCCTGATGCTCACCCGCGAAATCGAAAAGCTTAACACGCGCCTGGGCGGCGTTAAGGATATGGTAAAGCTCCCTGGCGCGGTCTTTGTCATTGACGTGAAGAATGAAGTCACCGCCATCAAGGAAGCTGACCGTATCGGTATTCCCATCATCGCCGTCGTAGATACCAACTGCGAGCCGAACATGATTGATTATGTCATCCCCGCAAACGATGACGCCATTCGCGCCATCCGCCTGTTGACATCCAAAATGGCCGACGCCGCGTTGGAAGGTTTGGCTCTCCGCAAAGAGATGGCGCCCGAAGAGGAAGTCTTCGCTGAAGATGAGAAATACCTCAGCGCGGAAACTCTGGCCCGCCTGCGCAAGATCCAGATTGACGATGATGATGAATACAAAGACATCGAAGAAGAGTGGACCGAAGAAGAAGAAGACAGTATTGATGATCTCAGTGACGCAGACGTTGTGATGGATGAGAACGCACTCGACGTCAGCGGCGATGAAATCGCCGACGATGATCTGGAAGCATAACCACAGGGAGCAACAACATGGAAATCACAACGGACATGGTAAAAGAATTGCGTCAGGCAACTGCGGCGGGTATCCTGGATTGTCGCAAAGCATTGGAAATCGCAGAGGGCGACTTTGACAAGGCCGTAGATTATCTGCGCGAGAAAGGTTTGGCGAAAGCAGCCAAACGCATGGATCGTGAGGCAAAAGACGGCCTCATCGTGTCATACATCCACGGCGGCGGACGTATCGGTGTGCTCATCGAGGTCAACTGCGAGACGGATTTTGTCGCGCGAACCGACGAATTCAGAGCCATGGTGGAGGATATTGCATTACAAATCGCCGCCATGAGTCCCAAATACATCAAGCGAGAAGACATCTCGGCCAGCGCCCTGGAGCGAGAACGTTCGATCTTCCGTGCTCAGGCATTGGAAGAAGGGAAACCGGAGCAAGTAGTGGACCGCATCG
The DNA here is from genome assembly GCA_034429675.1 of Anaerolineae bacterium. Classification (GTDB taxonomy): domain Bacteria; phylum Chloroflexota; class Anaerolineae; order B4-G1; family SLSP01; genus JAKQHY01. Next base: position 9,667 of record DAOUFX010000432.1, read on the forward strand.
TTGAAGGCCGGATGGAAAAGTTCTACCAGGAAGCCTGCTTGTTGGAACAAGAATTCATCCGCAACGAGGAACAGACCATTGGCGATTTACTCAAAGACGCCATGACCAAGACAGGCGAAAACATCATTGTACGACGTTTTGCACGTTTTGAGTTAGGCGAGAGTCTGGGGGAGTAATCCCCCAGACTTTTCATTCACCGGAGGAGCCGTGGCACAAGCACTCTACAAGCGCATTATCATAAAAATCGGAGGGGAATCCCTCTCCAATCCCGATGGGTGTGGCATTGATCCGATACGCGCCGAAGAAGTAGCGCGGCGTATCGCCGTTGTTCATTCTCAGGAAATCGAGATCGGTATTGTGATTGGCGCAGGAAACTTGTGGCGCGGCGTCGAAGGCCTGGAACATGGTATGGAAAGAGCACGCGCGGATCACATCGGCATGCTGGCGACCGTCATGAATGCGCTCGCTTTAGCCGATGCATTGGAACGCCAGGGTGTTGTGACGCGCGTGCAAACTGCCATCGAAATGCGTGCGATCGCCGAACCCTATATTCGCTTGAGAGCCATCCGCCATCTGGAGAAAGGTCGCGTTGTGATCTTTGGAGGCGGAACCGGGAATCCCTACTTTACCACCGACTCAGCCGCCGCACTCCGCGCCGCTGAGATCGGAGCGGATTTGCTCATCAAGGCGACCAAAGTGGATGGCGTCTACGATTCCGATCCGGTGAAGAATTCCAACGCCCGGCGTTTTGAACGCTTGACGTACCTGGAAGCAATCAATATGAAATTGCGCGTCATGGACACCACGGCAATGACCATGTGTATGGACAATCATGTCCCCATCATTGTTCTCAATCTGTGGGACCCAACCAGTCTCGAAAGGCTGATTGCGGGAGAATCGGTCGGGACTTTGATCGGGGAATAGCAACAGGTTCAATGCAGGGAAAACAAGGGTCGCGACCTTGTTCCAAAAGTAAGGAGTCAAATGCTTAAGGACGTGATGCAAGAAACTGAAAGCCGGATGGAAAAAACCATGGAGGCTTTAGAAGAAGATTTCAAAGGGGTGCGTACCGGGCGAGCCGCTCCGGCGCTCGTTGATCGCGTATTGGTTGACTACTACGGCGTACCGACTCCCCTCAACCAGCTCGCCGTCATCTCCGCGCCAGAGCCGCAGATGCTGTTGGTGCGACCTTATGACATTTCTTCAATCGGGGCCATTGAGAAGGGAATTCTTACCTCAGAGTTGGGACTAAACCCCAATAGCGACGGGCGTGTCATTCGAATTCCTATTCCACGCTTAACTGAAGAGCGACGCCGAGAATTGGTTAAAATCGTTAAACGACGCATTGAAGAAGCAAAGGTATCGTTGCGCAATATCCGCCGTGATGCGCTGGAGGATTTACGCAGTTTTGAGGATGAAAAGCTAATCTCTGAAGATGATCGAAAACGCGGGCAAGAAGATTTGCAAAAGCTGACCGATCGCTTTAGTGAAAAAGTAGATGGGGTCGGCGCCCGCAAAGAACAAGAGATCATGGAAATCTAATGGCAACGTTTTCTGGCCGCCGCGGATGGTTACTGCCAAGTCGGCCAGAAAACGCAGCAAGAGAATCCGGTCCCGATTTTTAACTCACGGTCGAATTGATGATTGTTTTCTGACTTCTATGCCGCCGATAACCCCATGGCTACAGACACAGAGTACCCAGCTTTAGAAAAACTCCCCATCCATGTCGGAATTATCATGGATGGAAATGGGCGTTGGGCCCGCCGGCGCGGCCTGCCGCGTCTTGCCGGACACCGCGCTGGCGTCGAAAATCTACGGCGTGTGTTGCGCGCCGCCGTTGAGCTCCATGTCCCCATCGTCACGTTGTATGCTTTTTCCACTGAGAATTGGAAACGCCCCGCAGAAGAAGTACAGGGGCTGTTGCGAATCTTGGGGGATGCTTTGGAAAAAGAAGTTGGCGAATTACACAAAAATGGTGTACAATTGAGGCACATTGGAGATTTAACACCTTTGCCCGATATCCTCACAAAACAAATCCAAGCCGCCATTGAATTGACGAAAAATAATACCCAATTAATTACCAATATTGCGTTTAACTATGGCGGGCGGCAAGAAATTCTCAAAGCTGTGCGAGAGGTTATCCAAGAGGGCATTCCGGCGGATCAGGTCACCGAAGATGTGATCAGTGCCCACCTCTACACAAAAGATACTTCCAATGTGGATATGATCATCCGCACCAGTGGGGAATTGCGCGTGAGCAACTTCCTGCTCTGGCAAGGAGCTTATGCAGAGTATTACGTTACTCCCGTTTACTGGCCGGATTTTGACAAAAGCGAATTCTACAAAGCATTAGCGGCCTTCAGCAAACGGGATCGTCGCTATGGTGGCATTAACTAAAAATAGTGTTGGTTTCGTGAAGCAGATTCATAAACTCGGAAATTCTGATCTTCAATGAGAGTCTGGCAGGGTCCAGCAACCTTGCTTTTAAAAGTCGTGTTGTGACCTCAAACCGCGCAGAAAATACCCTTGAACGATGAATCCCTGAACCTTGCTTTTACCTGACCCCATAGCTTACTATAACCATAGGTTATTGTGAATGGATGTGTTTGTGGCGTCACTTAAAGTCCGAATCATCAGCGCAGCAATTCTCATCCCCATCGTTATCGCGGCGATTTTCAGCGGAGGCTGGCCTTACGGTATTTTTATTGGCGCTGTCTCCTTGTTGGGGTGTTTTGAGTACGTTCGAATGCTTGAACGCAAAGGCTATCGTTCTTCACTGCTGTTTATGGGCATGATCAACTGTGTATGGTTGGCCGATGCCTTTGGAGTGTGGGGAAACTGGACAACCCCGGTTCTGGGAGCAGCTTACTTCTTCACCGCAATGTGGGCACTCTATGATTACAACCAACACCCCAACGACGGGACAACCACGGTAAACTGGGCTCTGACGATGGCCGGAGGCACCTATATCGGTATCAGCGGAGATTTCTGCCTGAAGTTGAGAGCGCTGCCGGATGGGCTGTGGTGGACGTTGTTGGCATTACCCACGGTCTGGATCGGCGACACATTTGCCTATTTTATCGGAAGTCGTTGGGGAAAACATAAAATATTCCCTAAAATCAGCCCGGGCAAGAGTTGGGAGGGGTATGTTGGCGAAGTTATCACCACACTTATAGTCGGCGCAGGGTTTGGCACGTTCTGGCCGTTGCTTGCAAATTCTCCCACAAATTTGACAACCCTCAAGGGCATGGCGCTGGGCGGGGCCCTGGGGTTACTTACACCAGCAGGCGACTTTTTTATCTCGGTGATTAAACGTGAAGCAGGTGTAAAAGACACAAGTAATCTGATCCCCGGTCATGGGGGAATACTTGACCGTACCGATAGTCTATTCTGGGCGGTATTTCTCGCCTGGATTTTTGCCCAGTTGTAAAATATATTGGAAGAAACAAAGAAAGTGTTGACGTACGGGCAATTCCACACGTATCAACACTCCCATTTACCCTCTGCCGCGGCCGCGGCTATTTTAGATGGAGGAACAAGGTGTATCCAGAAGAAGAATCACAGTCAGATGGAGGCGATGTGTTTGTGTCTGAAATGAATGAATTTGAAAACGATCCCTTGACGGACCGGAGCCTGGCAGATCAAGATATGGCAGCCGAGCCAAAACTCTACACGGAAGAGCCACAGGAAGACGCCGGGGGCGGTGGCGCAGACTATGTTGAGGAAAGCGAATTTGTCGCTAAGGCTCGCGATGAAATATCGCCGATCACAACAATTGAAGACGCCGATCTGGAAGAAGATATGTACGACGATGATTATCTGCCCGGAGAAAGCGATGCAACGACCGGAGACAAGGACTTCAGCGAAGACTTGAGCAGCGGCGAAGGCGCCGCCATAGAAACCATCAGCGCCATTGAGCCGGATATCCTCAAGCAGATGGACATGAATTCGCTCGAACAAATGCGGCTGGCCGAGCTGCGCGATTTGGCGCGTAGCTACAAGGTCTCAGGTTACAGTGGCCGCAAGAAGGATGATCTGATCCTGTTGCTGCTAAAAACTAAAGCCGAGCGCGAAGGATTCAGTTTTGGCGGCGGCATTTTGGAGACTACCAACGAAGGGATCGGCTTTTTGCGGTCATCGCGCTATTTGTTTGGTTCACAGGATGTGTACGTCTCCCAGAGTCAAATTCGCCGCTTTGGGCTGCGCACCGGCGACATGGTCGTCGGACAGGTGCGCCCGCCCAAAGAGTCGGAGAAGTATCGCAGTCTGTTGCGAGTCGAAGCGGTTAATGGTATGGATCCTGAAGCCAGCAAACGCCGCCCCAATTTTGAGCGGATGACCCCCATCTTCCCCGAAAAGGTATTTTTGTTGGTCACCGACCCACGGAACATGACACAACGACTTTTGGAACTGGTCGCCCCCATCGGGTTTGGGCAGCGTGGATTGATTGTTTCTCCGCCCAAATCAGGTAAAACCACGGTGCTCAAGCACATTGCCAATGGCATCTCGGCCAACCACCCTGAAGCGCATTTGATGGTGGTGTTGATCGGCGAGCGCCCTGAAGAAGTCACGGACATGGACCGATCCGTTGATGCAGAGGTGATCAGTTCCACGTTTGATGAGGATGTGGTACGGCAAGCGCGAGTTGCCGAAATGGCTTTGAATCGCGCCAAACGCCTCGTTGAAATGGGCAGGGATGTCGTGATTTTGGTGGATAGCCTGACCCGCCTGACCCGCGCCTATAACCTGGTGGTGCAGCCGAGCGGACGAACGTTATCCGGTGGTCTCGATCCGGCAGCGTTGTATCCCCCCAAGCAATTCTTCGGGGCGGCCCGCAACATCGAAGAGGGTGGCAGTCTTACCATCCTGGCGACTTGTTTAATTGACACTGGCAGCCGTATGGACGATATGATCTACGAGGAATTCAAAGGTACCGGCAATATGGAATTGCACCTGAACCGCAAACTCCAGGAACGCCGCATCTTCCCCGCATTCGACATCCAACGCTCCGGCACCCGGCGGGAAGAACAATTATTCGAGAAAGATATGTTGCGTAAGGTGTGGTTGATGCGCCGTATGTTCTCCCAAATGATGGCCGGCACCCCGACCACTCCTGGATATGATATCACTGCCGCAACTGAGGCTCTGCTACAACAGATGCGCAAAACACGCACAAACCGTGAATTCCTGGACATCCTGACGCGCGATTTGAACTAATCTCAATCCTCTATGAGCACAAAAAAGTTACAGATCCTCAGTGTTATGATATGGCTAGGGGCAGCGCTGCTCATTCTGGGCATACTTGTCAGCTACCCGCTGTATGCAGCGTACCTGCTGCCTCTCTTTGAACCCGAAACTGCCGTCCCGGCCAGCGGCATTACCCCCACTCCGTTGCCCGATCCACCGATGTTCGTTCTACCGCCGACGCCGGTGGTAACCTACGTCGGCCCGGTGACGGAGACTCAAACGATCACATCCACAGAGGGCGCAGTCTTATACTTTGACACGGTCGAAGTGCTGGGCACCCCGACGCCGCTCTGGTCTGGGGATTTGCCAACACGGTTGATAATCCCTGACATTCAATTGGATGTGCCGGTCGTGCCCATCACCTGGAACTCGATCACGCTCAACGGCATGTCGCAGGCCATCTGGAGCGTGCCCGATTGGCGCGCCGCCGGTTGGCACCAGACATCGTCAAAAGTCGGCGTTCCCGGCAATACGGTGTTCAACGGGCACAACACGACAAAAGGGGAGGTCTTCCGCGACCTGTATTTGCTGGAGCCCGGCGCTGAGGTGGTGGTTGAAACCGAGGAGGCTAAAACTTACACCTACATCGTCAGTGACAAGTTGATTCTGCCTGAAGCCGGGCAACCCCTCGAAGTGCGTATCGAAAACGCGCGGTATGTTCAACCTACCCAGGACGAGCGGCTAACCATGGTTACGTGTCATCCGTATGGCAGCCTGGCAAACCGCCTGATCGTCATTGCGTATCCCGCCCCCAACGCTCAAGCGGGTTTGAACGGAGGAGATTAATATGACCATCTCATTGCTTCAACATATCCGCCGCAATCATGCTTTGGAACATGCCACCATTAACCTGATTTCACAACAATACCCGCTGGCTCAGGTGGTCGGCTTTTCCAACCCGTGGGGATTTACGCTCTACACGTCATTGACGGCCGAGGAGATTGTGCCGGCCGTGATGAAGGCGTTACAAAGGCTCAAGGCTGGGGAAACCAATCTGCGAATTCACGCCAACTGCGGCACCAATCTGGCCGTGGCCGCGCTGTTGACGGCCAGCGCAACATTGATCGGGGTCGGCAAGGAAACCTCATGGTTGAAGCGCCTGGAACGCTTCCCCCAGCTTATTCTCCTCAATGTTCTTGCGCTGATTGTCGCGCGACCGTTGGGAGAATGGGCTCAAGCCAACCTGACCACCGACCCGGATCTCTCCAAGATGGAGATTGCCTCCATTTTCACCGACTTTCAGGGCAGCCTGCGCCGCATCCGCGTACACACACGACAGGCCGCGTGATGTTTCACATTCTTCACGGCGACAATGCTTTAGAACAAGCAGAAGCGCTTGCCGGGTTGATCGCCCAAGCAGGGATTCCGGCAGATTTGTTGGAGTTCAATGCCGAAACCCTCATTGCCCCTTTCACCATCGCCGAATTCCGGCAGGCGTGTAGTACCATCCCCTTTTTGGGTGAGGCGCGTGTGATCATCGCCCGCCAGGGATTGAGCAAGGATAAGGGGAAGCTCGCCGACGACATTGCCGAATATCTCCCTGATCTGCCTCCCTCCACGCATTTGATCTTCGTGGAATCGCAAAAGCTGGGAGCAAAAAATGCCGTGCTCAAACTGGCGCAACAAACAGGGGCGCCAGTGCGGCTTTGTGAGCTCCCGGCAGCTCGCGATTTGCCGGCATGGATTCAGCACCGCACCAGGCACTACCGGGGAACCATCGAAGCGCCGGCCGCGGCAGTTTTGGCGCAAAACATTGGCCTTAACCTGCATTTGCTGGATCAGGAAATTCAAAAGTTGCTCTTGTATTGTGGGGACCACAAGCCCATCACCCTTGAGGATGTACGGGTGATGGTGCCTTACATTCAGAGCGCGGATGTCATTTTCAATCTGGTAGATGCCATCGGACAACGAAACCCACGGGAGGCGGCACAGTATTTGCATCGCTTGTTGGATGTAGGCGAGCATCCATTGGGGATTTTCGGGATGGTTACACGCCAATTTCGCCTGCTCATTCAAATTCACTGGTTGGACCAACAACGGTATTCAGAATCTGAAATGGCGACCCGGCTCAAGCTACATCCGTATGTCGCCAAAAAAGTTCGGGCGCAAGCCGTTAAGTTCACGGCAGAACAGTTGCGCTCGGCCTACAGACTGTTGCTCGACAATGATCTGGCCATCAAGCAGGGAGAAATCCCTGCAGACGTTGCACTCGATCTGCTCATCGCGCAATTGACGCGGCTATAGTCTCACCTACCGCGCGCAAAGATCAATCCAGCTTTTCCTGTCCCAACCAGAAATGATGCCGCAACACGCGCCGCGAAGACTTGACCAGAATGTTGTTGATCTTCGCATCGCCGTCAGGCAGCAACGTTGGATGCACATAGCAAACATTAGGCTTCTGCCCGAAGCGCGCCTGATAACGATCGGCGGCGCGTGTCAGCTTGACGGCCAGATCCTCGACACCACTATCATGCCACAAAAGTCCTACGTTCATCGCTCCACCTGCCCTGCAAGATACCAGGCGTTTAGCGACAAGTCCTGGTAAATGTCAAACATGCCCTCCCGGCACTGCACCCGGAAGAAATGTTGCGCTCCTTTGCGCTTCATCTCGGTCCAGGCCTCCACGACAGCAAAGATCGTGTATTGCTGGCCGCGCCACATAAATTCCTTGGGGAAATAGTTATGGCGCCGGGCCAACAAGCGAATCGGGTCCTTGCGCCGTCCGCGCAACAAAGATTTAAGGCTCATTCCTCACCCCCAACAACGGTAAATGTGCGTTTGCTTGTCGCTGCCTGCTCCCACTGCCAGGGTTGGAGCTGGGGATTGGGCAAAGTAGATGGCATATAGGCCGGCGGAAGCGCCTGCGGCGTGACCACAATCACCGGCGGCGTCATGTTCGCCGGCGCCGATTGGGCCAGTTGGCGCGCCTGGCGCTGCGTTTCCTCGCGGCGCCAGAGCCAGGCGCCGAGTAAAAGCGTGGGCAACATCAACGAAACGCCGCACGACAGCCCAACCAGCAGCGCCAATGAATCAGAGCTAAGGCGTTGCGCAACCAGGATGGCGGTGGTGATGAAAAAGAGCGAGCCCACCCACGCCACGAATTGTCCAATCCGTTTTCCCAATGATTCTCGCGATCGTCCATCGGCCATAGTTCATTCCTCCTCGGTGTGAGGATAAGAGCAGCGGTGTATCTTCTAAAAATCTGGGGGTGGGGGTTT
>DAOUFX010000433.1:0-3775 GCA_034429675.1 Anaerolineae bacterium
CGGGGGTACCCGCCCGCGCCAACACTTCCTTATACTTCTGATATGTAGCCCGTGATTTTCATCTAACCGTTGGTTGCTGTTTCTATTATAATGAATATTGGTGAGATGGAACAGATCAGAATCGGCGATCAGAAGCAGGAGGGACGATGAAAACGCTATTAATTCTGCGTCATGCCAAGTCGAGTTGGAAAGAGGGCCATTTGCCGGACTATGAACGCCCGCTCAACAAACGTGGCGAGCGGAATGCGCCGGAGATGGGGCGTTTGCTGTTGGAGAAGGATTTGCTGCCGGAGTTTATCCTCAGTTCGCCGGCCAAACGTGCGCAGCAGACGGTGGATCTGGTGGCGACAGCGTGCGGCTATGCGGGGAAGATTGCTTTCGAGCGCGCGTTGTATGCGAGCGGGCCGCAGATTTATTTGAACACGTTGCGCGACGTTGACGACGGTTATCAGCGGGTGATGGTGGTGGGGCATAACCCCGATTTGGAAGAGTTGTTGGTGATGTTGACCGGCCGTTCGGACGCTCTGCCCACCGCCGCGCTGGCCGAGGTTGCGCTGCCCATTGAGCATTGGTCAGAGTTAGAAGAGGGTGTGAATGGTGAGTTGCGCAACTTGTGGCGTCCGCTGAAAGAGTGATTTTGCCTGTCACCGGGCATACGGCCCTGCGGCCAGATCGTCCCAGTAGTCGCGGCTGTCGAGCGCGCTGTATGAGAAGATGGCGTGCCCCGGCGCTTCCAGCTCGCGCGCCAGCGCGATGCGTTGGGCGATGGCGCTGAAGTCGTCGTAGTAGCCGGCGATCCCCGGGTAAACCTGCCCCCCACTGCCGCCCGTCAGGAAGTCCGCGGTCAGCGTGCGCCAGTTTTCCAGGTCGTCGGGGATGCTGTTGCCGTTGCCGTAGAGCATCGGCGCGATGGCGTCCACGGCGCCGGTTTCGATCCAGCCTTGGGAGTCCTGGTAGTAGTCGTCGTAGCCGGAGCTGGTGTTCAATCCCAGATTGTTCCGGTAGTAAGGCCACACCGCCGCCGAGACGAGTATTTCAGGGCGTAGGGCGCGTGTTTCGGCGGTGATGTGCCGGACCAACGCCGTGACGCGGTCGCGCTGCCACTGGGCGCGCGCTTCTCCGATCAGTGTGCCGGCGGCGGCCTCGCTGCTGGGGTCGTGGGAGTATTCCCTGCCGGCGTAGCGCACCAGGTCGAGGTGAACACCGTCCACCGGGTAGCGCGTCACGATGTCGCGCACGACGGCGGCGACGTGCTCCTGCACCTGATCCACGCCGGGGCTGGCCCACAGATATTGTCCCCACGCCAGCGGCATTGGCATGAGGTCGGCGTCGTACTGGCGCCAGGTCCATCCCAGACTGTAGCCCCCCGGATGTTGCGGATGGGTCGGGCTGTAGGTGAAGCGATCGAACATCTGCGGCGGGGTGGTGGAGGGCGGCCAGAGGTCGCCGTAGCTCGCGTTGGGCGGCGATTGCCAGGCCGGGTACACGTTGACGTAGGCGTGAACTTCCAGTCCGGCGGCGTGCGCCGTCTCCAGGATGCGGGACAACGGATCCCATCCGGGGTCCACTCCCAACGTTTCCGACACCGGCCCGGCGTGTAGCCGGGCGGCCCACGGTTCCAGCCCCGGCGTGTAGTAGGCGTCCCCGGCGGCGCGCACCTGGAAGAAGAGCGTGTTGAACCCCGCACCGGCTGCCTTGTCCACGATGGCATCCAGGTCTCCCGGCGTGGGCGTACGTCCCGGCGCCGTCCAATCGTAGCGCGTGATCCAGAGAGCGCGGACTTCAGTCGTCGGCTGCGCGAGGTCTTGCGCGACGAGGGGCAAGTAGAGCGTCCCCGTGAGGGTGTAGGTGAAGGTGTCATTCGTGGCAAATGAGCCATTTGCTACAGGCGATGTGTTCGCAGTCGGTGGCAATACCGTGGACGTGGCAGGCGAGATGACGACGTCGCTGTTCCACCGGTACCACGCATCGGAGCGGCCCATCTGCGCGGCTAACGTCTCGAAATCCGGCGGAGTCTCTGCGGCAGCGACGCCGGACGCGGCCAACAACAGAACTACAGTTCCTAACACGCAAAATGTGAAACGTGAAGCGTGAAACGTGAAACGTGAAGCGTGAAAGGAGATGTTCGATTCGTGATTCATGGTTTGCTACCTCGCCGATTCGTTGACTCGCTCACCCGCTGACTCGCTCACTCGCCGATCTGCAGAAACACCTGCGCCGATTGCATCGGCAACATGGCCCCGTTTTCGGGGATGAAGCGTATCTCGGCGATGACTGTTCCTTGCAGGCCGGTGAGATCCACGGGGATGCGGAATTGCTGCTGCGACTCCGGTCCCACCAGCACGTCGAGAGTTCCGCGCGTGGTTCCCTGAGCGCGAATTTCGAACGTGCCGTAACGCGACATCTCGAAATCGTTCTTGAAGATCATCCGCACACCTTCTTCCTGGTTGGTATACAGCGTGTTGATGGTGTTGTAGGGACGCCAGCCTCCCAGTTCCGCCGTCACCTGATCCTCGCGGAACAGCAGGTAGCGCGGCGACTGGCTGATTTGGACGGCGAGACCGTCCCCCTCGCTTCTCACGACGTTGGTTTCGCCGGTCATCTCGACGAGCTCGACGTCTGCCACGGCGATGGGGAGCACGACGGTATGGGCGCCGCCGGTCGTCCACAGGGCCATGGCGATGCGTTGCTCGTTCTCGAAGAGCAACAGATAATCGCCGCTCAGCTCCAGCGGCACGCGCCGCAGGAAGCGGTAGCCGTCCAGCGTGGACAGCAAGGTGCTGACGGCGTGGTAGGCCGGTTTGGCCGTGTAGTCGTTGCGCACGATGCCGTAGTTGTTTTCAGGGTCGGTGGGATTGGGCCCGTCGTCGTGCCAGTCGTACCAGATGCTCAGGTTGATATCGTGGGAGAGGTTGAACAGCCATTGCCGGGTCAGGTATTGCGCTTGCTGTCCCTCGCTCATGCCGCCGCGCGTGGTGGAAAATCCCCATTCGCCGGAGAGGATGGGCAGTTGCCAGGCCGGCTGGTAGCGGTTGACGAGCGTGCGCAGCATCAGGTAGGGTTCCAGGAGCTTTTCCGGCTCGGTGACGCCATAGCCGTGAAAGGTGACGCCGTTGATTTGCTTGAACAATCCCAGCTGCCCAATCGTGTTCCAGTAATTCCAGTCGAAGCCGCAGAGGGCGGGCGCGACGATGAGCGCGGCGGGGTCAACGCGGCGGATGGCGGCGGCGGTGCGCAGCGCCAGCTGCCCGTAGTCCGAGGCGTTGGCTTTAGGCGTCCAGAAGTGATCAAGATTGGGTTCGTTCCAGATTTCCCAGATGATGCCTTTATCGCGGTAACGATTGGCGGCCACGGCGGCAAAGCGCGCAAACGCCGCCTGCCCGCCGGGGGACACCGGTGCGTAGCCCAGATCGTAGAGGGAGTTGCCGTAATCCAGGATGAAGATGATGCGGATGCCGCGCTGGGTCATGGATTTGACCAGCACATCGTACTCGCTGAAATTGTACTCGCCCAGTTCCGTCTCGACGATGTGCCAGAACATATCCATGCGCACCCAGCGCACGCCGCTTTTGCTGATGAGATTCAACTCCTGCTGCCCGGCCTGGGTGAAGTGAATTTCGATGCCATAAGTCTCCGGGATGATGCGCTCAGGGAAATCCCACAGAACCGGCAGCGCCGGGGCGACCGTGGGGGTGATGGTCGGTGTGAGCATCGGAATGACGATGGTGGGGATGGCGGTCGGTGTGGCGGTCGGCGTTGGGGTTTCGGTGGGGGT
>DAOUFX010000434.1:0-4456 GCA_034429675.1 Anaerolineae bacterium
CCCCGCCCGCGAAAAACCCCCCTTTATATCTCTGACATGTAAACCGTGATTTTCATCCAACTGCTGGTGAACCGCAGGTTTATAACCTTTGTTACCGCTACGAACGCCTTTTCGCTGACCCGCTCACCCGCCGATTCGCATTCCCTCCGCTTCGTACCAACAACACGCCGGTCATCACCAGCGCCAGGCTGAGAAAAATTAACCAGGTGAGCCTTTCATGGAGAAACACTGCGCCCAGAATCAGCCCGGTGATCGGAATCAGGTAAGTCACCGAGGTCACGAACGTGGCGTTGGTGCGGGCCAGCAGCGGGTAGTAGATGGCGTACGCAATCACCGTCCCCAGCAGCGCCAGCGTCACCCAGCTTGCCAGAGCGGGCACCGATGGCATTGCGGCCGGCAGATGTTCGATGAGAAGAGCAAGGGGCAAAATGTAGACAAAGCCCATCGTGAATTGCCCGGCAGCCGAGACCAGCGGCGGTTGCTGGCTCAAGCGGCGCCGCGCCACAATGGCTCCTATCGCATAGCTGACCGACGAAGCGATCATCGCCAGCATCCCCCACACGGATGCCGTCAACCCGTGGTTCAGCTCCGGCCACAACAGCACGCCCACTCCCACAAAACCTAAGAGCACGCCCGCCAGTTTCTTGGGACTGATACGGTCGTCGTGCGTCAGAAAATGCGCCAGGATCACCGTAGCGATGGGCGTGAACGCTTGCAGCAAAGCGGCCAACCCGCTGGAAATGTACTGCTCGCCCCACGAGATCAACGAAAACGGCAAAGCGCCGTTGAAAAAACCGGTCATGGCGTAGGTCAGCCACAGGCGCCGGTCTCGTGGGAACCTGTTGCCGCGCATGCGCGCGACTCCCCACATCGCCACGGACGCCAACGCCAGGCGCCCGGCTACCAACGTGAACGGTGAAATTTCGGCTACTGCCACTTTGATGAACAGATAGGAAGTGCCCCAGATCGCGCCAAGAATGAAAAGCAACAATAGGTTCATCGTCTCTCCTTTTTAGCCAGGGACAATTATAACCTATCCTCAGTCCTTTGCCGTTTTGAGTAGGGGCGAGGCATTCCAAGTAGAAGTCTTATCCATACGGCATGTTGTATCCCACAAAGCCTGCGTATCCGCAGAATTTGTCAGGAGTGCCTCGCCCCTACGCCTACAAATTAAAAAATGCCTTTTTGGTGATTTGTCCCCCGGTCAAATATGGTATAATGTGTCATGAATGGCTTGTTGCCATCTCAAAATAATTCCAATCCGTTCAATAAGTCACCCACATCTCAAAAGGGAGGTCAACATGGATAAGTATTTGTATTTGTCGCTCATTCCAGAAGCGCTCATCGTATCAATGTTAACTCCTGAAGAATTCGGCGCTTATTATGCCGTGGGGACCGAGAAAAAATCACGCGGTCAGGCACTCTTCTTTGAAATTGACCCCACATTTCGTCACAGTGAGTTGCCCGTCGAAGAAGGTTTTCGCCGGTGCATCCCTCACGAAGACGGAAGTCCCAAGCGTTCCATCTACATCACAATCTATCGCGCTTTCGAACGCATCCCGATGGACGCTATCCGCAAACTGTATCTGGTTACACAGGACGGGCGATCTTTAGCCCTTAACGCCAACACAGACATACCTTCAGACACCGCCGGACTTCATTTGTATCACGAAATCGCCCCGGTTCACCCGCTCATTGTCAGCACATTGGGCGCGCGCGCTTTCTACGATCTCATTGTCAAAAATCCCACCTCACTTTTGACCTTGCCGGCGGTTTGTTTCGCCGAATTGCAGTTGGGTGAACTGAGCGAAAATCCGGAGTACGGCAGGGTCGGCGATTTGCCTTACGCCAATCTTGATCACCTTCGCCAATGTCTTTCGGAGCTGCACACCAAAACGGTGAACACCAAAATGGTAGATCGCCTCAGCCCGGCATCGTTCTCTTACCGGATTCTTAAGAACGGCATCTTTGTCGGTAACGCGGACAAACTGCTGTACTTCCCATTGCCTTCCCATGAGGAGTTGCGCACCCACCACTATCGCTGGTGGCGTTCTGCAAACATGTAAGGAAGGCGATCTAAACGTTGCTCGATGAAGGGCAACCTATAATCGGCCCACTTAAGGCTCATGCTTTCCCGGCGGTTTCCCGATGGAGGTGTATCGGGTTTCATACCTCTCCGGGGACCCCGGGCGAGCTTGAGCCTCTTTGTGTGGAAAATTATCTTATTCTTTGGAGGAGTTCTGTATGAACGAAGTAACATGGCTCATCATCGGTATTGTCTGTGGTTTTGCCTCGATAGGCTTCGCCGTCTATTACTATTTGTGGGTAAAGAAGCAGGATCCGGGGACAAAACAAGCGCAGAAGGTCGGGGGCTGGATTAAAGCGGGCGCGATTTCGTACCTCAAGAAGCTTTATTCGGCATTGTTGCTGCTGGCCGGCGCCCTGGCCGTCATCATCATTATTGTTTTTGGTATCCAGGAAAATTTTGGATATAGCATTCAGATGGCGATTGCGTTCATTTTTGGGGCGGTGTGCTCCACCATTGCCGGTTACATGGGGATGACCATTGCCGTCGAGGCCAATTTCCGCACGGCCACGGCTGCCGACAAGGGGCTTGCTCCCGCCTTCAACGTTTCCTTTAAGGCTGGCGCAGTCATGGGGCTGGCGATGGTTGGTATCGGCGTGATCGGTATGAGTTTAATCTATCTCATCACCCGCCAGGCTCAAATCGTGTTGGGCTTCAGCTTCGGCGCTTCGACGCTGGCGCTGTTGGCGAAAGCCGGCGGCGGCATCTACACCAAGACCGCCGACATCGCCGCCGACCTGGTCGGTAAAGTCGAAGTCGGTATCCCCGAAGACGACCCCCGCAACCCCGCCGTCATCGCCGACAACGTCGGTGACAACGTCGGCGACGTCGCCGGCATGGGCGCCGACATTTTCGACAGCTACGTCGCCAGCTCGGTTGCCGTGATGTTGCTGGGATCTTCCTTCACGCAGATGGCCGATGCTGAACGCATCAAGTACATCATTCTGCCGTTGCTGCTCTGTACCGCCGGCACCATCGCTTCTTTGTTGGGAATTCAACTGGTGCGGGTGAAGGAAGGCGGCAAGCCCGGCGATTCCCTGAACATGGGCACCATCCTCGCTTGTTCGTTCTTTGCCGTGTTGGCCGTTGGCGTTATTTTGCTCGGCGGCTATAACCTGGGCGCGTTGTGGGCGACCCTGGCCGGGTTGGTGACCGGTATGATCATCGGGTTCACCTCCGACTTCTTCACCGGCGACGACAGCAACCCGGTGATCGAGACCGCCCGGGTTTCGGGTTCCGGCGCTGCGATTACGATCATCACCGGCTTTAGCTACGGTTTGATCAGTATTGTGCCTTCGATCATCGGCATCGTCGCTGCGACGCTCATCTCTTATTATGTGGCTGAAGCTGCGGGATTGAGCGGCGTTTACGGCGTCGGCATTGCCTCGGTAGGCATGCTGTCCGTCAGCGCGATGGTGGTCTCCTCCGATGCTTATGGCCCGATCGTGGACAACGCCCGCGGTATCGCCGAAATGGCCGGGATGTCTAAAAAGGTTGTCGAGACGGCTGATGTGTTGGACGCCGCCGGTAACACGGCCAAGGCCATCACCAAAGGCTTCGCCATCGGCGCTGCTGCGTTGACGGTGTTGGCGTTGTTTGCCGCGTATGCTTCGGAAATGGCAGCTGAAGGTATCCACATTGAACTTAGTCTCCGCAATCCTATGGTGCTCGCGGGTGTGTTCCTGGGCGCCATGACCCCGCCGCTTTTCAGCGCGTTGACAATGTTGTCCGTTACTCACAATGCGTTCCAAATGATCGAGGAAATTCGTGGGCAATTCAAGCGGAACCCTGATATTTTGAAGGGGAAGGCCGAGCCGGATTACACCACGTGTGTCGCGTTGGCGGCGCAGGGCGCGTTGTCCTCGCTGATTTTACCCGCCGCGTTGGCCGTGGTTTTGCCCCTGGTTGTCGGCTTCGTGATGGGGCCGGAAGCGTTGGGCGCGCTGCTCGGCGGCGCGATCTTCACCGGCATCATCTTTGCGCTGTTGATGTCGAACTCTGGCGGCACCTGGGACAATGCCAAGAAGTACATCGAGAGCGGCAACTTCGGCGGCAAAGGCTCCGAGGCGCACAAAGCTGGCGTCGTGGGCGACACGGTAGGCGATCCCTTCAAAGACACCGCCGGCCCGTCGTTGAACACCCTCATCACGGTGATGTCGCTGGTGGCTTCGCTCTTCTCCCCCATCATCGCGACGTACCACATCTTCGGCGGCTAATACACTTTTTGACAAAACACACAGCAGTGGGAGCATCACGTTCCCACTGCTTTTTTGTTGTTTGCATCCCGGGGCAGATGCGCTACACTGAGGGCGTTCTGGCCTTTGGATCCAAGATAAAAAGGGAGGGTCTTTTCGCGGGCGGGTACCCCCA
>DAOUFX010000435.1:0-3688 GCA_034429675.1 Anaerolineae bacterium
GCCCCCCCAACCCTCACTTCTCCCCTTTTTGTTGAATCATAGGGTCAAGAAGAGGATCACTCAGAAGTAAGGTTCTTTGCCAATACCAAACCTGAATCCATTATACACAGAAGTAGGGAAACCTGAAAACACTTGCGTTTTTTCCCTCTACCCATACAATGCCCCTCTATGGAAAAACAGAAACACGTCATTATCTACACCGACGGTAGCGCCTTGGGCAATCCGGGTCCCGGCGGATACGGTGTGGTTCTGCGCTACAAAGACCATTGTCGCGAGCTTTCCGGCGGGTTTCGACGCACCACCAACAATCGTATGGAAATTATGTCGGCGATCATGGGGTTAACCCTGCTCAAAGAACCCTGTCATGTGACCGTGCACAGCGATTCGCAATATTTGATCAACGCGATCACCAAGGGTTGGGCGCAACGCTGGCAGGCGCGCGGCTGGATGCGCAACGCCAAAGAAAAGGCGCTCAATAGCGATCTCTGGAAGCAATTATTGCCGCTGTTGAACCAACACATCGTAGAATGGGTCTGGGTGCGCGGGCATACCGGCAACCCGGACAACGAACGCTGCGACGAGTTGGCCCGGCAGGCGGCGCAACAATCGAACCTGCCGCCGGATCAGGTCTACGAGGAAGAAACCCGCGTTTAGCACGGGTGAGTCAGCGATACTTATCCCCGATTCAATACTTGTGAGGTCACTATGCTATCACCGAAAGACAATCGTCAATTCCTTACAACCGATGTTTGGGAAGAATTGGAGCGCACTCAGAGCGATCAGGCCCAAAAGATTCCACCCCCCCCACTCCAGCAACCCTACCCCGAAGGCGCGCCCTTGATTGACCTGGTCGCCCCGGCGGATTTCACGGTGGGCAATCTGTCGGTTCGCCAGGCCATCGCGCAACGCGAGAGCCATCGCCGCTTTGCCGATGCGCCGCTGTCTCTGGAAGAGTTGTCGTTCTTGTTGTGGGCAACGCAGGGCGTCCACGAAGTCTGGCGGAACGGCATCGCCACCCGGCGCACGGTTCCGTCGGCGGGCGCGCGGCACCCCTTCGAGACCTACGCGCTGATCCACAACGTCACCTCGCTCGATCCTGGCCTCTACCGCTACCTGGCCCTCGATCACCGCCTCTGCCGCCTCGCCGACCTGCCGCCCGACGAACAGGCTCAGGCGGCATTTTACGGGCAGACGTTCGCCGTCAACAGCGCTGTCACGTTCGTCTGGACGGCCATCCCCTACCGCACAGAGTGGCGCTATCACATCGCGTCGGCCAAGCTCATCGCGGTGGATTCCGGCCACGTCTGCCAAAATATGTATCTGGCCTGCGCCGCCATCGGCGCAGGAACCTGCGCCATTGGCGCTTACAACCAGCAAGCACTGGATGCTCTTCTGGGCGTAGACGGCGTGGACGAATTCGCTGTCTATGTTGCCCCCGTTGGAAAGGTATAAAAATGCTCCCTCAAAGTTTTACCGCCCGCCCCGCCACGATGGCGGACATCAACAGCGTCGTGGATTTTTTCAATCAGATTGCCGTCGAAGAAGGTCTCCCGCCCGACACGTCGGTAGAGAATTACCGTTATCAATGGGAAAGCCCAGGATTCAACCTGGAAACCGATACCTGCATCGTCTTTGCGCCAGACGGCGCTCTGGCCGCCTACGGTGAAGTGTGGGAATCCGCGCCGTATGTGCACATTTACGTCTGGGACCGGGTAGCCGCGGCCTACCAGCGCATGGGCATCGGCGCTTACTTGCTGCAATGGAGCGAGGAGCGGATGCGGCAATCCTTCCACAAGGCGCCCGCCGATGCGCGTATCACGATGCTGCAATCGTGCATAGACACCAACCAGGACGTGCACCAATTTCTCGAAGCGCACGGGTTCGTCCTGGTACGGTATTCCAACACGATGCGCATCGAAATGCAGACGCCGCCGCCGACTCCTGTATTGCCGGAAGGCATCGTTATCCGCCCCTACGTCTACGAAACCGAATTCGAGACAGTGCTCCACACGTTCCGCGAGGCCTTTCGCGATCATTGGGGCCACGTGCCGCGCCCCTTCGAGGACACACGCAAAGACTGGCAACACATGATTGACAACGACCTCTCCTACGATCCGGGACTGTGGTTCGTGGCAATGGATGGCGACGAGATGGTCGGCGTGTCATTAGGCTACGTTCCCCGTCCCGGTATTACCGAAGACGGAGGTTGGCTCGGTACCGTGTGCGTGCGTCGCCCCTGGCGCACACGTGGGATCGCTCTCGCGTTGTTGCAACATTCGTTTGGCGAGTACTACCGGCGCGGTGTGTTCAAGGTGGAGTTAGGCGTAGATTCGCAGAACCTCACCGGCGCCACCCGCCTCTACGAGAAGGCCGGCATGCACGTTCACCGGCGCTACGCCAACTACGAGAAGGAGCTACGCCCCGGACGGGAGCTGGGCCTGCAAGAGCTCGGCGAAAACGAAGCTTAAAACACAAAAAAGCGAGGTCGCCCACCGTTTGGGTCAGGCGACCTCGCTTTTTGTTTGAACGCTGCCCATCACTACGCGACGGTCACGTCCTCGCAAAGGTACACGTCCTGAATCGCGTTGAGGATTTGCACCCCTTCGGCCATCGGCTTCTGGAACGCTTTGCGCCCGCTGATCAACCCGGCGCCGCCGGCGCGCTTGTTGATGATGGCAGTGCGCACGGCCTGCGCCAGGTCATCCTTGCCCGAAGCGCCGCCGGAGTTGATGAGGCCCGCGCGGCCCATGTAGCAGTTCACTACCTGGTAACGGCACAGGTCAATGGGATGGTCGGTGGACAATTGGGTGTACATCCGCTCGTCCAGCTTGCCGTAACTTGAGGCCCCCATCGCCACGGCCTTGTAGCCGCCGTTGTTCTCCGGGAGCTTCTGCTTGATGATGTCCGCCTCGATGGTCACGCCCAGGTGATTGGCCTGGCCGGTCAGGTCGGCGCTGACGTGGTAGTCCTTGTCTTTCTTAAAAGCCGAATTGCGCAGGTAACACCACAGGATGGTGGCCATGCCCAGCTCGTGCGCCCGCTGGAACGCCTCGCTCACCTCGATAATCTGCCGCCCCGATTCGTCCGAACCGAAGTAGATGGTCGCGCCGACCGCCACCGCGCCCATATCCCACGCCTGTTCGATCTGGGCGAAGAAGATTTGATCGGCCTTGTTGGGATAGGTAAGCAACTCGTTGTGATTGAACTTCAGAATGAAGGGAATCTTGTGCGCATACTTGCGCGCCACCGCCCCCAGGACGCCCAACGTTGAGGCCACCGCGTTGCAGCCGCCCTCAATCGCCAGCTTGACGATGTTCTCCGGGTCGAAGTAGATTGGGTTCGGCGCAAACGACGCACCGCCGGAGTGCTCGATGCCCTGATCCACCGGCAAAATCGAAAGATACCCGGTTCCTGCCAGGCGCCCGTGCGCGAACATCGCCTCCATGCTGCGCAAAACCGGCGTAGGGCGATCGCTCGACGCGACCACCCGGTCCACAAAATCCGGTCCCGGCAAATGCAACAGGTCTTTTGAAACCGTCTTACACTCGTGTTCCAACAGAAACGCTGCGTCATTGCCTAACAAAGATTCTATCGCGCGAATATCCAGTGCCATACTTGCCTCCTCGAAAATAGCCTTTAGCTTTTAGCCGTTAGCCAGACATAAGGGGGAGTTTGCGCGGGCGGGGAT
>DAOUFX010000436.1:0-50918 GCA_034429675.1 Anaerolineae bacterium
ATGCCCCGAAATCACATAATGAGCAACAAACCCACCCATAAAAAAGGTGTTTTCGTGCGCAGAGCAGGCTCGCGTCACGAAAACACCTCCTTTTTACCGGCAGCGGGTCTGCCGACGGTTACAGTTGGCGCAAGACCAGAGGCAAGAACAGGAAAACATCCGGCGGCGGAACCACCGGCGTCAGGGTCGTGGTCAACACGGCCTTAGCGCTCACCGCCGGGTCGTTGAGCGCCGTCGCCGTCACCGTGACCACGTCCGGCGCAAGCAATAACAACGTGCCCTCCGCCGGAATCGTCACCGTGACCGTTACCGGCGCGCTGGCCCCGCCCGCCAGAGAAACCTGCGCGGGCGCAAGCGTCGCAGGCCAGACGGCCCCGGTCAGAGCGAGCGCGTAGGTGGCCGACAGCGTGCCGGTGTTTTTCACCAGCAAGGTGTGCGTCACCGTCGAACCGGGCTCGCCATCGGCCACGGACGTTGCCGGGGTAAGGGCGACCGCATAGGGCGCCGCCACCGGCAAGACGAG
This sequence comes from Anaerolineae bacterium, assembly GCA_034429675.1. GTDB lineage: Bacteria > Chloroflexota > Anaerolineae > B4-G1 > SLSP01 > JAKQHY01. The sequence goes on from DAOUFX010000436.1 coordinate 524, forward strand.
CTCCGCCTGCGCCGGAACCGTCAAACGCGGCCACGACGCTTCAACCGTGCAGGTGAGAACACCCGTGGTCGAGGCTTCTGGCAACGTCACCGTCCACCAGAAATCCCGACCGGCTTCCGACGCCAGGGACAGATCCGACCAGAGCATCGTTCCCGTCGCAGCGACGTCAGGGGCCGCTGCGGCGACGACAACGGCGTCCGGCGAGAACCGCACCTGCACCTCGCCCGCGGTCATTGCCAACAAGCTGTCATTGAACAGCGAAAGCGTGAAGGTCAGCGGGTGACCCCGGTGCACGATATCGGTAGAAACTGCCAGCGCCAGGGGCAACCGCGCGGGAGGATACCCGGCGCCCAGCCAGGTGAATCCGTCACGCAGAATCGTGGCGCGTTGCGCCGCATCGGCGACGCCCTCCAGCCCGTAGCTGAGGTAAATCAGGCGATAGGCGCCCTGCTCCACGGCCAATCCGGCCGCGCCTATGCCGGAGCTGTAACTGAACACCGGCGTCGCGGCCACGCTGTAAGGCGCGATCACATCCGGGCTGGATTGGTTGTCCGCGCCGCCGGCTCCGGTCAGCGTGGTGGCGATGCCGCCGTAGAACGACAGGCCGGTCACGTTGGCGTCGCCGGAGGCATCCTGAACAAACACCGCCGCCAACACATCGCGGAAGAAGTTGCCATAGTCGTTCTTGATGTCCATCCCGATGTTCTGACCGGTCAGGAACAGGCGTCCGCCGGCGTCGAGGTAGCTGCGGAGCGTCTCCTGCTCGTAGCGGCTGACGCTGTTCGTCGCATCGTCGCCGGTAAACCAGAGGACGCCGGCGTATGACGGCAACAGGTCGGACGGAACCATGCCGCGCAGCGCCACGGGCCACACGTCATAGAGGAAGCCGGAAGCGTCCAGCGCAGGCAAGATGTACGACTCGTAGGTCTGGCCCGCGTCGTCGTCCACGACCAGCAACGGCGGCGGCGGCGGAAGCCGGAACACCGCCGTGATCCAACTGCCCGCCGTCAGATCGAGCGTCTGTTGGCGCGAGGTATGTCCGGCGACGTCAGCCGTCAGGGTATAGACGCCGATGGGCAATTCCACCGTCGCCGCAGGCGACGCACCCAACACCAGCGGAGCCACGTCCGGCGCAGAATCCTCCACCAGTACCGTCCCGCTCAGCGGCCTGGCCGTGCCCAACTCGTAGAGCTCGACGCTCAGCGTTCCCCACGGCAGGCGTTGCAATGCAATATCCTGCGCGGTGGTCTGCGAGAAGATCGCCGTAACCGTCGCGGTGAACGGGGCGTAACCCATCAGCGACGCCGACAACGTGTAAGTCCCCGGCGGCAACGGAATCGCGTAAGCGCCGGAGGAGTTGGTCAGGGTCGCGAAGGTTTCGCCCGCACCGGCGGCAGTCACGGCAACGCCGGACAGGGGTTGCGCCGAGTCCACGTCGCTGACCACACCGACGACAGCGCTGCCGTCCGATAGATTCACGAACATCGCCGAAATCGGCCCCCAATAGCCTTGCGCGTCGCGTCCGCGCACGTAAACCAGGTGACGTCCACGCTGCGCGCCATCGGTCGGGATCGTACCCTGCACGGCCTCCGCCGTCTCGTCAAACGCTCCGTCGGTCGCCGTCAAAGGATAAGGCGTCCCGCCATCCCAGGGGGCCACATCCAGATAGGCCTCGGCGGCGGCAATGGCCTGGCCGGTGGTTTTGCTATCATTGTCGTCAATCAGAGCCTGCACGGGCAACGGCTGTCCGATCAGCGCCGTCGGCAACGTCGTCGTCACGTCCTGAGTGTGCGGGCCAAAAGGCGTGATGTAAGGCGTGCGCGCCACTTTTGCGGCGTAGAGCAGCGAGCCCAGTGTGGGTTGAATCAACGAGTCGTACTCGGAACACGACGGGTAGAAGTCGGTTCCCATCTCAAAAGTGAACGAAGCGACGCCCAGGTCGCCGTAGGACCAATCGTCGGTCGAGCCGGTGGTCGGGTAGAGATCGGAGGACTGTTGCGGGGTGTAGTTGTTAAAGGAAGCCATACGCCGTCCAAACGCTTGCAACTGCGCAGCGTTGGGAGCATCGGCGCTGGTATTCCCCCACGGCCACATCACCAGATTGCTGTAACTGTGCAAGGTAATCATCACGCCGGTGGCTGTATCGGGGGCGGGATCGCTCTCACCCGGCCCGCGTTGATCCGGGAAAATCGAACGCAGATAATTCTGCACGGCCTGCGTCTCCGGCTCCGAAGCCGCCGAAGGCCCCTGATAGGTATCCTCACACGGGTCCGTTCCGGCGCCGCCCCAGTGCCAGTCGTAGTTGCGGTTCAAGTCCACGCCGTAATCCGCCGCGCCGCACGAGCCGTAGGGGTGCGTGTTCTTGCGCCAGTAGGCCCAGGGCTGCCCCGGCTCGTTCTTCACGTGACCATCGGGGTTGGCGCTGACCACGACGTAGATCAAGTGCTCGTTTAAAAGCCAGGTCACGTCGGGATCAACGTTGTAATTCTCCAAAAGATACTGAATGTACACCATCGCCATCTCAGGCGTGATCAGCTCACGTCCGTGAATGTTGGCCATCAAAAAGAAAACCGGTTTGCTCAGCCCGGTGGCCTCGTTGGTCAGGCGCATCACCGACAACGGGCGCCCCTCGTAGCTGCCGCCGAGAGAACTCAAATAGGTCAGGGATGGGTATTGCGCACCCCAGGCAGCCAACTGCGCCTGGAGTTCGTCAACGGTGCGGTAACACGGGAACCCGGGGATGGTATCCGGGTGGGACGCCATCGTCACTTCCCGGACCCCCGCTCCCTGCGCCGCCAGCCGGTCCGCTTCCGCCGCGGAGACGTAGGCAACCACATAACCAGAGACCGGGCTATCGGCGTCGCGATGAACTTCCCAGACATCCAGGCGCACCGCGAGTTCCGCCAGCTCCGCCTGCGACGCAAACGCGATCTGCACCAGACGGCGATCGTCAGGGCCGTTGGCAGAGACCGGCAGAGCCAGCACCAGGGTCAAGATGACAATAAGAAAAATGGTAAGTTTACGCATACACAGCTCCTTGAAAATAGCAATTAGCCTTTAGCTTTTAGCTGTTAGCCGGATAAGAGGGTGTTTTCTTCGGGCGGGCGCCCGGAAAAACACAACCTTTTATCGCTTACAGTGGGGACAAAGAGAGGGATTTTCGCGGGCGGGGCGCGCCCGCCCGCGAAAATGTTACAGATGATCTAGTTGGAAGTGCGCATCACCAGCGGCAGATAGACGGATTGGCTTGCCGAAGAGAGCGTCAGCGTATCTTCCACCGACGCGAGACTGCAAGCATTGGTCGCGGTCATCACCACCCGGTAAGGCATCAGGCCCGTTCCGGGCGCATAAGTGTGCGAGACCACCTGCCCTTCGCCCAGAACGCCGTCGCCGAAATTCCAGGTGTAGGTGATCGGCGACGAGCCGAGGGCGACGGCGCCGGTAAACGTCACCGGTTTGCCGGCAAGCGGCGGCGTCGGGAGATAGGTGAAGGATGGGGTGTGAATGGACACACAATCCACCGCCGTGGTCGTCAAAGACAGCGATTCGGCGACGGCAGAGTCAGACTGCGAGGTCGCCGTGACCGTCACCGTGTCGCTATTGCCGGCCACAGCCGCGCCTGGGACTTCCACCCGCACGGAGACCGGCTGCCCGGCTCCGGCAGCGAGCGGGCCGACAGAGAGAGGCGCCGTAGTCGTCCAGACGTTGCCGCTCACGGCCAGGTCAAAAGTATCGCTGTACCCGCCGGTGTTGGTGACCCACAGCGTGTACGTGAAAGCCGCGCCGGGCAGCGCCTCACCCGTCGTCGGGACGGCCTGAAGCGCCACGTCGTAGCTGACCACGGCTGTGGTCGTCACCTGCGCCGAAGCGGTCGCGTCGCCGGACGTCGCCACGAGGCGCAACGCGTCCCAATCGCCGGGGGCGGCGGTCGCGGGGATCGTCACCGTGACGGTCGCCGGCGCGGTCGCGCCGATCGCCAGCGGCAACGAAGCCGGCTGAACGTCCGCCGCCCAGGTTCCATCCGCCGTAGCCAGCGCGACGGTCACAGGCGCGTTGCTCTGGTTGGTCACATCGAACGTGTAGGCCACATCGGCGCCCGGAACCCCCTGGCCCTGCGCCGTAGTCGGAGCGAGAAGCAGCGCATAGGTCGCCTGAGCTGTGGTCAACAACGTCGCCGTAACCGGCTGTGCGGAGACGCCGACAGGGGCGGCGACCAACGTCGTGGCGACGCTAGCGCCGGCCAGCGCTCCGGCGGGGATGGCCACCGCAACGGTCGCCGGACCTTGCGCGCCAGCAGCCAACGCGATGCGCGAAACGGGCAAAGAGACGGGCCAGAGCCCGCTGGCGACCACAGCGAAATCGGCGGGACAGTTCCCGGCGTTCGTCACCCACAACGTCGTGCTAACCGTTTCACCGGGATCGCCCATGAGCTGCGCTGAAGCCAGGGAAGCCGCGCCCGCGTAAACCGCATTGGCCGAGGTCGTCAAAACGATCGCGCTGTAGCGCAACGGATTCCCCTGCGAGGCCGCCGTGACGGTCAGCGCGTCGGTCGCGCCACAGAGCGCTGCGGGCGGAACCGTCACCGCAACCGAGACCAGCGCTTCCGCGCCGGCGGCCAGCGGGCCGACCGTGGTAGCAGAAGGCTCAGCCGTCCAGGCGCCGGAGAGAGAGATGGCGAAGGAATCCGCGTTGAACCCGGTGTTGCGCACCGTGAAGGTGTAGGTCGCGGTCGCGCCGGGGTCGGCGCTCGCCGCGATGGTGGACGGAGTCACCGAGACGTTGTAAGGATAAACCACCACCAACGTGACCGGCGTCGTGGGCGAGCCGTAAGGCGCGTTGTTGTCCAGGCGCAAATGCGCCGGGTAGACGCCCTCGGGCATACCGGTCGTAGCGAAGGTCAACGCCAACGGCTGGCTGCCGCCCGTAGACAGCGTGCCGCTCATCGGCGCAACCTGCAACCAGGGGATTTGATCCCAGGGGGCGGAAGGTTCGCCAGAAGTGACCCGGATGACGTCGCCGGTGACCTGGTTCACGGCCCAGAGAGAGCCGTTGGAAGCGAAGGAAAGGCCGGCTTGCTCGTAAGCGCCCAGGCCGGGGATGTCGAAGCCGCCGAGCACGGCGGCATGATTGCGCGCGTCGAGCACGATCACGTCGTAGCCGCTTTCGGCGTTCGCGGTCGCAAACAGATGGCCGGTGACCGGGTTGTAGGCCAGACCGGCGATGTTGACTTTGGCGTCCCACGAAGCCAGAATTTCTCCCTGGCGGTTGAAGTGGTAGAGAATCTGGTCGTTCCAGGAGCCGCTGAAGAACGTGCCATCCACCGGATCGTAAGCGAGGCCGCGTTCCGAGAGGCCGAATCCGGGGCAGACGACCTGGCCGGTGGCCAATGCGGTGTCGGCGTCCAGTTCGTAGATGCAGTTATCGTCGCCCACATTGACCTGCCAGATGGTGTTGGCGATGGGGTCATAGGTCATAGACGCGGCGAAGATGGCAACGCCGCCAAAGGTATCCACCCCGTCGCCGACAGACGTTCCATCGAGCGTGAAGCGATAGTGCCGGTTCGAGCCGCCGCCCAGGCGGGTGTCGTTGATCCAGAGATCGTCATTGGGAAGGGCGACAACGCCCCAGGGGGCAACCAGCCCGCTCGACCAGGACTGGAGCACCGTTCCGCCGCCGGCCCAGAGCTGGACGTCGGTCAGCGGGTCGGCGCGGGAAGTCCCCGCATTCAAGTCGTGGATGTACTTGGGAGAAACGCGCCGCGTCGCCGCGGCGAACGGGCCGACGCCGGGCGTAGCAACCGGGGCGTTGATCGGCCAGACGTTGAAGTCCAGGCCGTAGCCGCCGGCGTTCGTCAGGGTCAGGTAGTGCGTCGCCGTCATACCATCGGTCATCGTGATGGTCGCGGGGAAATCGGAAGCGGTCAGAATGCCGGCGGGCAAGACGAAGTCCTGGCGGACCGTAGCGCTCTGGACAACGGTAGGCGCCAGTGTTACCGGGCCATACCCCTGAGCGGTAGCCGTAATCGTCGCGGCGCCGGCAGGCGCGAACAAAGCGTAGAAAGCGCGCCCCGCCGACACTTGCGCCGCCGTAGAACCGGCTGCGCCGGAAATTGTCGCAGCGACGGGGCTGCCGGTGTTGGCGTCGGAGACTTCGCCCACGATCAGGCCGCCGGGAGACGGACGGCAATCCACCGCCCCGACAAAGACATCGTCAACCTGCCACCACCATTCGTACTGCGCGTTGTAGTAGCGGAAGCGCACGCGAACGTCGGGTTCGCCGGCGGCCAGCGCCGAGATGTCCACGCGCGCCGTCTTGGGGCCGCGATCGTTGGCGCCGCTGCGCCGCCAGACCGTGGTCCAGGTAGCGCCGCCGTCAACGCTCACATCGGCGTCGGCGATTTCGTTCTGACTATAGCTGTACCAGCGGAAATCGTACTTGAACTCCAAAACGACGTTCGACTCTGCCGACATATCCCAGGATGGCGAGAGCAACGCCGTGTCCACGGCCTTATTGCCGCTGTAATCGCTATCCACCAGCGCAAAGACTCCCGTTCCACCGGTGCGGTTGCTGCGGGCCTTGGGGTCGTCGAAACGCCACGTCACCCCGGCGCCGGCGTTGTCCTGCACATCCCAACCGGACGGAAGCCCACTGGTGAAGTCAGTCTCGTAGAAAGAGTCGCGGACAACCTCGTAGCCGGGAGCAGTGCAGGCCGCGGTAAGCGGCGGCAAGGCAAAGTTGCGGGTCAAAGAGGCGCTCAAAGGGCCAAACGCGGCGCTTCTCTGAGCGTAGCCGGTCGCCCACGAATCCACGGTCAAGGTATAAGTGGTGTTGGCGGCCAGCGTCAGGCTATAGAACCCGGTAGCCGGGTCGGTCCAGACGAGGTTGCCCGGCGCCGGAGGCGAGAAGGGCGAACCCTGAACCTGAACCCGCGCATAGAGCGGCCAACCCGTGACCGCATCAGAAACCGTCCCCGAAACCACATAGCGCGCCGTCGGATTAAGCGCGACGTTCAAGGTTGTGGTCACGTTGGGATTCACGGTCACGTTAGTGCGGGCGAACGGTTGATACCCGTAGGTAGCGGCCGTCACCGTATAGGAGTCGGCCGGCAACGAAAGCACGTAGGCGCCGGAGGCGGCGCTCACCGTGGTCTGGGGGGCGTCATTGCCGATTCGCGCCGCGACGGTTACACCCGCCAGCGCCGCGCCGGTAGAGGCATCGGTCACCGCGCCGCGCAACGTGCCGGACGCAGCAGCGCCGCAGCCGGGGAAGCGGAATGCGCCGATACGGGTGGACCAGGTATTGTAACCGGTCGTCTGCATGTACTCCTGAGTGAACCAGAAGGTGCAATCGTCCACCGGATCCACGCTCATCATACTGTAATCGCCCCAACGGCTGTACGAACTCTCCTGAACGCCGCTGCCGACCACCATCGTCCCCTCGCCCTGGGGCAACTGGCCCAGCGGATCATTGGCCAGGCGTCCCGTGTAGCGCACCGATGGGTAGACGCTGCTGCTGGACGCGCTGTAGCCCAACGCGATATTGCCGACGGCATCCATGGCAATACTGCCCATCCAACGATGGGTCGAGTCCGGCGAGAACGTTCCCTGTTGATACATCGTCGGCGTCGTCGAAAGATTGCGCAGCTCGTACCAGCGGACGCCGGCCACGCCGCTGCCGGCGTTCACCGAGTGGTTCATCAACAAGACCTCGTGCGAACCAAAATTGCGATAAACCGTGCGATACATCAAACGGTCGCCAATCCCGTCCAGACGATAGGAAGTGCCGGGCTGCGGGATACAGGCGCGCGTCGAAGGGCAAAGCTCCGTCCAGGAGGCGACCGGAATCGTCGCGTTGGGCAGCCCGTTGAGGCCAAAAGTCGAGTTGGCGGGGGTGGTCCAATCCACGTGGAAACGCCAGAACTTGATTTCCGCCGGCGAAACGTCCACCTGAACAAAATAGTTAGGCGCGCCGGCCGGAGGCGGCGTGGTCCCGTCCAGATCGGAGGGCAGCATGCCGCCATAATTGGGGTTGACCGAGTAGAGGTCAAAAGACTGGAAGGTCGCCGTAGGATCGCCGGTCAACATCTTGGTGCGATCAAAGACGAAGACGCCCGCCCCGCCCCAGGAAGCGCCGCCGGTGAACTGATTGACGGTCATATAATACCCATCGGGCCAGACGCCAAAGTGGGGATAGTCGTTCATCTTGGTGGCGCTGACCTGGAAAGCGTAACGATACCACGCGCCGGTAGGGTCGGCCGTCTGCGAGATAGCGATACACTGATAGTAGGGGCCATTGATCGAGAACTGGCTCATCAACCAGCGGTGCGCCAACGGGTCGTATAACGTGATGGGGTCGCCGTGGTTCGAGTTCTGACATGGACCACCAAAGCCCTGCCAGAGCGTATTCCCGTCGACGGGGCCGTAGAGCAACGTCTGCGTTGCGCCGGTCACGTCCCAGATCGCAAAAGAGAGATTGACCCACTGCACGTAATACTTCCTGCCGGTCGCCGGGTTATAGCCGATGTCGCCCTGGGTGTCGGGGGGATGAACGCCGTTGACGTTGCCGACGCCATTGAAACTATACAACGTGGCCGGCATCGCCATTACCGTATTCACCGACTGGCGCAGGGGATCAGCGCCGGTCTCCGTCTCGGGACGCCAGGGGCGCGGCAGGCGGAAATTCATCTGAGGGGAATCCTCACCCTGAACCGCAGTGGGTTCAATGGCCGTCATTTCGCGCAACGGCGGCGAGACATCCGCGCGCGCCGCCGCGCCGACGGCAGCCTGGAAAGAAGAAGATGGCGTGGGGGGATTGTCCTCCTGCGCCATCGCCGGGAGCGCGCCAACAAACAGCAGCACCACCAATAAAATGTTCCAATACCAATATTTGCTACGCATCTTCAAATTCCTCCTAGAAAGTCTAAAATCAAACGCCAGATTACGTCATTGAGGCTCAGGGCTACAAATCGCAAATGCAACCGCACAGCCGTCAATCTACTGCAACGTCACCCCGAATGAAGTGAGGGGGTCTCTGCCGTGTAACACGGAGATTTCTCGCTTCGCTCGAAAACCTGTCCCGAACTTTGTGAGGGATGACGGCGATGCAGTTACGCGCAAGCTCCCCCATACGCAGAGCCGGCAGACAGCGTAAGGCGCCCCAAACGGCCATTATACCCGAACCCGCACATACAGAAAGAGGGCCGCCAGATGCCTGGCGGCCCTCCTCAAAGCAATCTGCAACCCTAGAATTGCAAATTACGGCGTAGCGGAATAGCTGCGCATCACGAGCGGCAAGTAGACGACGTTAGTCGGCTCTACCTGGGTGCTCACCGTTACCGTCTTGGTCGCCGTGAAGGTCTGGCCTGCAGCCACCACTGCAACCGTGTTGATGATCTGCGTGTCGGTAGGCACGCCCGCGCCCACTTGCACGGCGAAGGAGAACGTCGCCGTTGCGTTGGGGTTCAAGGTGCCGTTCCAGACAACGCTAGGAGTAGGCGTGGCCACGTAGGTGGCGCCGCCGGTGACGGAACCCACAACGTACGTGGTGTTGGCCGGAACCACATCGGTCGCCGCGAGAGACAACGGCTGGATGTAGCGGTTGGTAAAGGACACCGTGTAGGTGATCAAACCACCGGGCAACACGTACGTTCCAGGCACCGACGTCTTGGTGACTTCCACCTCGACCGGCGGTTCCTCTTCCTCGCTGACTACCAACGTCTTGGTGGCGGTGAAGGTCAAACCGGCGGCCTCAACCGAGACCATGTTGGAAATCACGGTATTCGTCGGCACGCCTGCGCCCACCTGCACCGAGAAGGAGAAGGAAGTCGCCTCGCCGGCGTCCAGCGATCCGTTCCAGAGGATCTGCGGAGCGGGCGTCTCGACGTAAGCAGCGCCGCCGGAGACGGTGCCGGGCTTGTAGGCCGTGTTAGCCGGAATCGCATCGGTTGCCGTCAGCGTCAACGGCAAATCGTAGCTGTTGGTGAGGACCACCGTGTAGGTGATCGAACCACCGGGCAACACATAGAGCGACGGGACAGACGTCTTGACAACATCTACCGTTACCGTCGGGGCAGCGGTCACCGTCAGGCGAACCGGGCGAACAAACAGGCGTCCGATCGCCGGGTTGAGGTGAGCGATCTCCAGAACGGTGGAGTAGACATCACCGGCCGTCAGTCCGGTGGAGTTGAAGGTCAACGTAACGTTCGCGCTGCCAGCGGCAGGGACGCTGCCGACCTTCGGATCAACCGATAACCACAGGCTGGAACCGGCGATGTTGCTGAAGTCGAAGTCCGCCGCGCCCGTGTTCTGGATCGCCAGCGTGCGGGTCACAATCCGATCCGCCGGCATCGCGACGTCGTAGGAGCCGGGCGTCGTGTTGATGCAGGGCAGAGCGGCGCGCAATGCGATATTGCGTGCAGGCATCACGCCGGAGGAAATGGTTTCCTCCATTGTGGTTTCCGCATAACCGTTAGCGCTGCCGACCACCGTCGCCACCTCGCCTGCAGGCAACCAGATGCTGTAGGCGCCGTTGGCGTCGGTGTGAATGCCCCAGGCCTGGCCATCGCTGGTCTTGATAGAGAGCAAAGCGTTGGCCAGAGTCGTGCTAACCACATCACACTGGTTCCAGGCGTAGACAGTACCCGACAGCTTGCCGACCGACGCCGGCATAGCCACCGTCATCGTCACCGGGATTTCAATGACCGGGGTCATCGGATCTTCGGTGTATACGATCAGGCTTGCCATGTAGGTCCCCGGCGAGGAGATTTCGTCAACGCCGGCGTTAAACGTCACATCGAGCGTGAGGTCGTCGCGGGCAGGCAAAGTACCCTGGAACGCGCCCACTTCCAACCACGGCACCTGAGTCGTCTGGCAATTCGTCCACTCGCCCGGATAGGCGAAGCAGACTGCCAACTCGTCGGCCAGGGCCGGCGTGTAGGTGAGCCCGTCGAGGCCATAGGGAGCTTCCAAACCGGTGGTCGCAGCGGGCGCAACCATCGTCTCGTACTGCATCAAGACGTTGCCGGAGCGGAAGAGGATGGCCTCGAAGGTGCCGGCCGGAGTTCCGTCAGCGTGAATGAAGTTGTCGTACTGCACGATGAAGCAGGCGTCCATCATCTCGCCGGACGGATTGTACGGGCACTGAGCAAAGCTCTGAGTATAGGCGACCCCATTCGCGCCGGGGGCCAGATCGTCCCAGGCGATGGCAATGAGGTTGTTGGGCAGCGTCGGGTCGGGCAACGTCGCATCGGGGCTGAGGTCCGTAGACCCGGCATCGAAGGACAGGAAGCCGTTGCTGTTGACGAAGAGCGAGTCGTAGAGGTGCGGGGTGACGACATTGCTGCCGTAGAACTTGAAGTTGAAGCCGATGTTGACCTCAGCGAAGTTGTTGTCGCCCAGAGTCAGCGGAGCGCCGATCGTGGAGATGTCCACGAAGTCGTAGGTCGGGAATTCTGCCGCCCCACCATTGGAATCCGCGTACTGGTAGCCGAAGGCATCCGGGCCGCCGACCGCCATCACGCCCAACGGAGTGAAGCCACGGTTGAATTCGCGCACCTCATACGAGGAGGCGCCGGCGCCGAGGTTCGTCAAGTTGAGAGCCACCGTCGTAGAGGTTCCCATCGGCACGGCGTAACTCATGGACAGAGGCGACGCCGAGACGCACGGACGCATCAACGCCAGATGGGCGTTCTGCACCGTGACGTTTCCGGCAGTCACCGCGAGGTTGGGGAACGTCAACGCTTCGTAACCGGCCTCGTTGGAGATGGTGACGGTGATGGGGCCATACATCGCGTCGAACCAGACGCCGTAAGTCCCATCCGCGGCGGTCTCCAACGTCCAGGTCATACCCATCTGACCCTCGATAAAGACCACGGCGTCTTCCATCGGCGTCGAGGACGCATCGCAGTAGGTGCCGCCGGTCACCAGACCCTCGATCTTGCCCCAAGATGCCGGAGCTTGGACCGTCATCGTCACCGGGGAAAGCCACTCGACGTCGAAAGCGCTGTCGGTGAATTGCAGCCAGGCAAGGTAATCGCCGGGTTGTGTCACTTCGGGCACGCTCGCGTCGAAGGTCAGTGTCAGCGGCGCGGAAGCGCCAGGCCCCGTAGCGCCGGAAGTCACATTCTCCGCCAACCACGGAACGCCGCCGCGAGTACAATCGGTCGGCATGTCCGGGTAAGCGAAGCAGACGGACGAACCATCCACCATCGTGGCAGTTTCGTAGACGTAGGTCAGCCCTATCGTCCCGTCGCTGTTCTCGATGCCGGAGGTCGCGCTCGAACCGGACTCTGACCCGGTGTCCGCATACTGCAGCAGGATGCTGCCATTCCCGAAGAGGATGGCTTCCCAAGTGCCGGAGCTGTTGGTGGCGCTACAGCAATGCGCCCAGTTCTGGAACTCAAGAATCGCGCACGGCTGCCCGCCGCCGTAAGGACACACGGCGAAGGACTGGTAGTAAACGCCGCCGCTCGTGTAGTTCGGATACAGATCGTCCCACATCAAGGCAATCAGGTTGTTGGGAGTAGTCGTATTGGGCAAGTTCTGATTGCTCAGTGCGGTCGAACCCGAACCGAAGGTCAGGAGGCCGTTGCTGCCGACGTAGAATTGGGTGTAGTCGGTGCCGTAGTAGTTGAAGTCGAAGCCGATGTTGAACGGTCCCGCGGAGCTATCATCCGTCAAGCCGGTAATCGGAGTGCCGGTAGCGGAAATCTCCACCCATTCGTGCTCCGGGCCATCCGACTCAGCGGAATCGGCGAAGGTATAGCCGAAGGCATCCGGGCCGCCGCCGGCCATCAAGGACAACATATCGAATCCGTTATCCCGCTCTGCCAGAGTCCAGTTGACCGTCACCGAGCCGGTGTTATTCACATTGACCGGCAACGTCGTGCTGACGCCCATCGCCAGGGTAACCTGCGCAGCGGGCGTGACGCTGAGACACGGAACGTCGGGGCTCAGCGCGAGATTGGTCGTCGTCGCCGAACCGGCCATCACGGCAACGTTGGTCGCCGTTGTCGGCAGATACCCGTCCGCGCTCACAGTGATGGTCACAGGCGTGTTGCCCTCGTCGAGCCAGAGGGAGTAAGCGCCGGTTTCATCGGTAAGCTGCGTCCAGGAACCGGTCGCGCTCGTCACGATGACTTCGGCCTCCGCCAGAGGCGCAGCGGTCAACGGATCATCGCACGGGCCAAGACCCGTCACGACTCCGGTGAGCCGCCCGTACGTGTCGGGGAGGGTCACGTGCATCGTCACAGGAATGGCAAACTCGGCCAGGACAGGGTCGTTATTGTTGACAACCAACATACCTGAGTATGTGCCAGGTTGTGATACTTCAGAAACGCCGGCATCGAACACCACCGAAACCACATCGGTGCTGTCGGCAGCGACGCTCCCCGATTCAGGAACCTCGGACAACCACGGAATTCCCGAAACAATGGACACATCGTCAACAAAGAAGTTGCCGACGCCGCCATTCGTTGCAGAGGTTTCCGAAGCAAACATCAGGTTGTGTGAATCGCCATCTGCGAAAGCCTCAATGTCAATCACGATCTGGCGATAACCGACAACACCACACGCGGAGTCGCCGCCATCGGTAAAGAAGAGGGAGTTGCCATCCAGCGTGACCTCAAGATAATCATCGGCGCTGTCACATACCGTCTGTTCGACCCAGAAGATCAGGTATTTCGCCCCCACGGGGATGACAACATCCTGATCCATCGAACCCTCTTCATAGTCGGCAACTCCACCAAACCATACCCAGTACACACCGGTACGAGGCCCGGTGCCTTTGCCGGTGCCACAGCTGGCAACGTCACAGATGGGCGTGCCGAAGTTCAAGGAGTATTCATTCCAGATACCGCCGTCAGGCCCGGCCTCGAAACTACCATCCGCAACGACATCGCCGGCCATCAGCACGGGCGCAGGACGCGGCCCTGCCGCCGGTTTAGTCGCTCCCAGCCGCTCCGGCGAACCGGAGAGAGTGGGCTCCCGTCGCATCTGCGTAGATTCAAACCCACCGGGGAGTTCCCGCATTTGGTAAACGGACGCGCCCGCGCCGGCGTTGGTGATCGTCAACGGCAGGGTGAAGTCTTGCCCCATCGCCAGGGTGACTTCCATCGCCGAAGGAGCGATGCTGGTCACGCACGGGCCAAACCAGGTCAGGTTGAAGTTCTGCGTCGCCACAGTCTGAGCTACGACGACGACAGAAACCGAACCGACGGAATGATCGGCGGCCGTGGCCGTAACCGTGTAGGTGCCATTGGGCAACCAGTAACTGTACGCGCCAGCGGCGCCGGTGGTCAGAGTGACCACAGGAGTGGCGCCCGTCAGGATGACCACCTGCGCGCCGGCCAGAGGAGCAAGCGCGGCATCGCAGTGGCCCAGCGTGGAGACGACACCGGCAACCTGCCCCCAAGAAGCGGGCGGATTGACGGTCATCGTGACCGGCAGGACCATGGGCGATTCGGCGTCATCGCTGAGGAGTTCCAACTCGGCAAGATAGTCGCCGGGCTGATCCACGACGCTGGCGTCGAAGCCTACCGTCACAGCCTGCGCGCCGGTATCGGCAACGAGAGCGCCGGAAGCGGGCGACTCGGAGAGCCAGGTGACCTGGTCCACGTCAAGCACCATCACATCGTCAATATGCCAGTACCATGCACAACCATCGTCGTTGTCAGAGTAATGCCAACGGAGGATGATCGTCTCACCGGCATAAGCGGCCAGGTTGATCACCTCAAAGGTTCCAATGCGATCCTCTGTCCAGTAGGTGAGATTTGTCCAGGTAGCGCCGCTGTCCGTCGAAACGTCCAGCCAGGCGTCGCCGGCACCGTTGAAGTCCTCAAATGCGCTCTGATAGGTCAGAACAGGAGCCGCCGCTGACGTAAGATCCAGCGGAGGACTCAGCAACACAGTGTCCCATGAACCGCTGCAGACGGCGTCAGAATCGGCAGCTGCGGCATAACCGGAACCGTTGGTGTAGTTGTCGGTGCCCAGGTTATCGTTCCGATCCCAGACGTTGCCGTCGCCGGCGAGATCCACCGTTGACCAGCCGGTCGGCGGGAACGTGCCCTCGAAGGACTCCGAGAACAACGTGACTGTGACCGGGGAGGTAACGGTCGCATCGCCGAGGTTCACTTCGGCAAGCGCCCAGTCGGTGTCGGCTGCGCCGGTGTTGGCGAGATCGAGCTGATCGCTCGTCGCCGCGCCGAGGTCCAGCGTAACGTGCAACGCGGTCGGGTCGGCGGTCACGCACGGAGCGAGCACACGCAGATCGAAGTCGGTGACGGTCGTAGTGCCGGCGGTCACAGGGCGCGCAAAAGCCTCGCCCTTCTCGTGATCGGGAGCTTCGACCGTGATCGTGACCGGACCGTGCGACTGATCCAGCCAGAGGCCATAGGTGCCGCTGACGTTCGTCGTCACCGTCCAGGTCATTCCATCGCTACCCTCGATGAGGACATCCAACCCGACCACCGGCACAGGGTTGACGTCACAGTAACCGAGGCTGCGAACGGTACCCATCACTTTGCCCCACGTCGGAGGCGGCGTGACGGTCATCGTGACCGGGACCGCGATGGTCGGGCGGTTCGAATCGGAATGGCGGACTTTGAGCACGCCATAGTAATCGCCGGGGAATTCCACATAAGCGGAATCCATGGTCACGGCGACAGGCGTCTGGTTGTCGGCCAGGACGACGCCACGGGTCGGCACTTCACTTAACCAGAGCACATCCACCGCATCCTCGACATTGCCGGTGACATTCATCACGATGTGCATGTCGCCGAAGCCGAGGGCGGCGAGGTCTGTCGGTTCGGTGGCGCCGCAAGTGGCCGCCGCGATGTAGCTCGGCGCGGTCTGGCCCGAGTCGTTGGAACCGACGAACAGGATGTTGCCGTCGGTGTTGCCGTCAGGCGTGAAGAACTCGACCACCAGCACGGAGCCCGCAGGCGCCACGCCGGTGACCGGGATATCAATGTGGCTCAAAGTCTGGTCGTCCACCACCGCATCGGCGGTGCCGATCAGAGTCATGTTGGCCCATTCCAGATCGCCTTCCAGCGTGTAGAGATTGACGGTGACCGGCTGCTCGCCGGAGCCGCCCGACGCGGTTTCGATCCCCATGTCAACACTGAGGATAGAGAAGTCGGCGTCAATGTCGAAAGCTTCCAGATCGAAGACGCGCAGGTAACTGTTATCGGTATGAGCAGAGCCGTTGTTACAGGCCACCGAGTTCCCATCCACGATAGTCTGGGAAGCGGAATGGGTGAGCGTTTGCTCATCCAGAGATTTCGCCGTTCGCACAAACTGCGGAGCAGCAGCAGGTGCGGAGTGCGGCTTAGGATTGGTCGAGAAGTTGCTGTCGCCAATCGTCACACGATGCGTCGCAGGCGCAGTATGCGGGCGGACATGAGAGGTCGAAGCGATCAGATAGCCGCCGCCGTACTCGCCAATCGAGAACGTCGCATTCACAGCGCCGTCATTGACCACATTCAGCGGCAGAGTACCGCTCATGCCCAGAGGGAAGGTCAGATGCAGCGAAGTGGGCGCCGTCGAGAGACACGGCTGCGCCAGACGCAGCATCGCATTCCGGGTAGTGACCCCACCGTTCGTCACGACAGGGACGTTGGTGAAGGTCTGCGGAAGGTGAGCCGCGCTCGCCACGGTAATGGTCAACGGGCCGTGAATCACGTCCAACCAGAGTTGATAGGTGCCGCTGACATCGGTCATCAACGTCCATTCCAATCCGGTCTTCGACTGGATGGTGACAGTCACACCTTCCAGCGGCGCCGGCGAACCGAGGTCGCAGTACGCCAAACCGGTCACAGTGCCGGCAACTTTGCCCCAGGTTGCGGGCGGCGTCACGGTCAGTGTCACTGGGATGTTAGTAACGGCGTTAGCCGCATTACTATCAACCTTCAAGGAACCATAGAACGTGCCGGGCTGCATCGTTTCCGGCACACCGGCATCGAAGGTCAGGTCCACCGCGAGCTGTGAATCCGCCGCGATCGTCTCGCTGACCGGATTCTCGCTCAACCACGGAATGGCGCCGCCGGCGCCGCCGCCGGTGCCCGTAGCGCCGCTGGCGCGCAACGTCCAGTTGCCGGCGAGGCCAGCGTCGTCAATGATCAAGAAGTCGGCATCAGGCGGCAACGTAGGCGGATCAGGTGGATCGCCAGAGTAAATGCCCACCCAAGAACGTCCTTCTGAACCACCGTTCTGGTCAATTGCCGCGGGATGATCCGGAGCGCCGCGGTTAACCACGCCGACCAGCACATCTCCAGGCCCGTAGAATACCGGGGACGTGGCCAGTTGATAATCGTTCCAGGTCGCAAGGTCGTTTTCCAGAACCGCCACATTTTCGGCGTAGACGAAGACAGCGCCGTTGCTCGGGTCGCCATCAGCATCCTGCCAGAATACCAACTGCATTTCATCACCGACATCCACCGTTGTGGGGAAGATGATGGAAACCTGATCAAGGTGGAAGGGGAAATCGGCCGCGTTGGGTGTGAAGCGGTTGAGCCAGATAAATTGCCCACCGGCAGTCAACCCGATAGAGTCTTCGGCCGTGCCGTCATCCACAAACAGTTCGATCGCGCCCATGGGCATCCACGGGCCAGTCGTCTTCGGAGTCTCTTGCGAGTGCGCCAGAGACAGTTCAACGGCGCGGGACTGAACCCCCGCATGGCGCGCGATTGCCTGCATCGGAATCGCGCCGCCGCCGATCTCAAGCAGCTCGAAGTCTGCCGCGCCGGCGCCGGTATTGCTCAGGGTCAACGGTTCGACCGTGTTGGTCCCCATCACCAGCGTCACATCAAAGTCCGCCGGATTGTAGGACAGACACGGCAACTGCAAGCGCA
Organism: Anaerolineae bacterium; assembly: GCA_034429675.1. Taxonomy (GTDB): domain Bacteria; phylum Chloroflexota; class Anaerolineae; order B4-G1; family SLSP01; genus JAKQHY01. The sequence continues at coordinate 18,369 of DAOUFX010000436.1, forward strand.
GGTCGAAGTTCTGCGTCGTGGTCTGGCGCTGTCGCACCACCACGCCGCTGGCCTCGCCGGAGTAGTCCGGAGCGGTCACAGCGACCGTCAACGGGCTTTGCGCCTGGTCAAGCCACAGCACATAAACGCCGTTATCGTCGGTCGCGAGCGTCCACACCTGACCGGTCACAGCGCTTTCGACGACCACCGTCGCCTCGGCCAGCGGCGCCGGAGCGGCGTCGCAGGCGCCCAGGCCGGTGACCGTGCCCGTCAGTTTGCCCCAGGAATTGGGAGGTGTGACCGTCATAGTGACCGGCAACACAACCGCATCGTAGGGAGTATCGGAGTCAACCTTGATCTGAGCGTAGTAGCTGCCGGGTTGATCCACGTAACCGGCGTCGAAATTGAGCGCAACCGTCTTGTCGCCGCCAGCGGCAAGCGTCCCGACGGTGGGAGACTCAGAAAGCCAGGGAACGTCCCCGGCGCCGGGGTTGAGCAGGTAATCAACAGCATTGGCCCACCATTCGGCGGCATCCATCATGGAATCGCCGTCCAGGTCGCCATCGTTGAGATTATCCGTCAAACCTTTGTAGATAGTCTTTTCTCCGGCGCCTATGATCACGCCGGCGTTGCCGCTTGAAGGATCGGGGGTGAAGCCACCCAATCCGGTGTCCGGATCGCCGAGCACATTCATGCGCGCGCCGTAAGCCAGATATCCCAAATTGGTCAAATCGGCGAATTCGGGGACATCGTCAAACAACGCATGGCTATCATCCCACCAATACAAAGAGGATGGAGAGGTTAGCCAACCGGCATAGGAAGCACCCATCGCCGCCCACAAGGGATGGTTCTGTTGGGCAGCGCCGTAACCGACGATCCAGGAGTGCACGATCGCAGACCCACCTGCTTCAATGTGGGAGAGAACGAGATCGTAGTCGCTGCCATTAGTCTTTCCCCAACTATCCTCGGCGAGGATCACCATGTCCCATTCACCGCTTTCATACGCAGCCATGAAAGCATCCAGATTGGCGCCGCTCGCATCATAGCCGTAGAAAGTATAGGTGAGCCCAAGATTTTGCAGGGCGGTCTCAACATACGTGGGATCATGCTGATCGTCGTCAGCGTAGACCAGGATGGCTGCGTCAGCCATCGGGCCGTGATAGATGTAAGGAGCGCGAGATGCCATTGTGGCCTTCGCGTTTCCGTTCCGAACAAACGATTCGGGCGCGGATACAGCCGCTGGCATTGGCAGAGTTTCAATGTAGCCGCCGTTTACACCTATCGGCGCGTAGCCTTTGTCGGCCTCTTTCAACTCGTAAGCCGCCGCCGCAGAGCCGTCGTTCGACAGAACTGCGCTGGAGGCCGTCGCGTAGCCCAACTCAACCGAAACCGACACACCGGTCGGCGGGGCGACGCTCAACATGCCTGCCGGCAGTTGGAAGTCCTGCTCGACCGTGCCGCCGGCAATCGTCAGATTCGCCGTGTCGGGGCCATAGCCGTTGAAGGTGGCCGTGAACAGCTGAGCTCCGGCCGGGGCATAAAGCGTATAGAAAGCATCGTCAACAGCCGGATCAGCGGTCGCAACCGCGATCGTTTCGGAACCGGCAGAATTGACGACCTTAGCGCCGGTCAACGCCACCGTGGGATAGTTCGCATCGTAGACGTTGCCGACGACCAGACCGCCGGAAGTCGGCGCGTTACAAACCGGATTCCCGAGCACGATGTGGTCGAGCGCCCACCACCAGCCGTAGTTGGCGCGATAGTGGAAGCGGACCCGGGCCTGGGCTGCGCCGGCCAACGCCGCGCTCACATCTTGCGTGAACGTCGCCGGGCCAGCATGTTCAGCCGTCCAGTTCACAACGTTCGTCCAGGTCGCGCCGCCGTTGCGGCTCACATCTACGGCCGCCAGCTCGCCGCTCGCGTAGACCTGGAAATCATAGGCGAAGGAAAGGATGACCTTTGAAAGCGCAGAAGCATTGAAGACCGGGGAGATCAAGTAGGTGTCCATGGTTTCAGAGGAACCACAGGCGTCGCTGTCGGCCAGAGCAAAGTTGCCGTCGCCGCCAGTCGGATTATCTCCGCTGCCGCCTTCCCACTCGCAATTGCCGCTCTTGGTCACAGTCCAACCGGGGGGCGGGAAAGAATCATCCTCGAAATCGGTGATCATGCCGCCGGTAATATAGTATCCCGGCGCAGCACAAGTGCTCATATTTGCCACTAACGCAAAGTTGGCGGTCGCGTCCTGCGTCAACGGGGCGACTACCGCCGTTCCCACGCCATAACCGGGCACCCATGCGGTTGCCTCAAGCGTGTAGGTCACGCCCTCGGCCAGCATGAGGCTGTAGCGTCCGGTCGCGGGATCGGTCCACACCGCGTCGGAGGGCGGGAGTGGATCTACGGGATCGCCGCTGACGGTGATATGCGCGTAGAGCGGCCAGCCGGTCGCCGCATCCGTGACCTGCCCGGAGACCTCGTAGGTTGCCGCCGGGGTCAACTGGATGTTCCGCGTCGTGGTCACGCCGGTGGTAGCAATCACATTGGGAACCACCGCCGTCTGATAACCGTACCGGGACGCGCGCAGCGTGTAGGTGTCCGAGAACACCGTCAACACGTAGTCGCCCTGGGCATTCGTGGTGGTCCGGCGCGTTGCATCGGCGCTGGTCGCCACAATCGTGACAGAGGGCAGGGCAACGCTGTTCGACGCATCGGTGACGCGGCCCACGATGGCGCTGTCGCCGCAGTAGCCGGCAGCTTCCTGTACCGCCGCCACAGCATTGATTTCGCCCCAACCGGACGCATAGTTCGGCACGTGTTCGCCGCCGCCGGTCCCATCATCGTAAGGAATCGGGGTCGCCGTATCCTCAATGATCGTCTCGGTAGAGGCGTAATCGCCGATCAAACAAGGCGCGGCCTCCCACATCAATGCGATCAAACCGGTGACGTGCGGCGCGGACATCGAAGTGCCGCTCCACCCACCCTGATAGGCGGTATCGCCGGAGTTGACCGAAGAGCGGATGTTGACGCCGGGAGCGATCACCTGGGGTTTCAAATCTTCCCAACCGGTCGTCGGGTTCACCGTGTCGGGATTGTCCGTGGGCCCCCAGTTGGAGTGCGAAGCATATTCCCCGTTGTCGCGCCCGGAGGAGCCAACGCCGGTTACATTGCCGTACCGCGCCGGATTGCCTACCGTATTCAGGCCCGGAGGTTCGGAGTAACCACAGTTGCTGGCATTGCCGTTGGAAAAAACCGGGTAGATGCCGGCAGCGTGCCAGGCATTCACCACATCCTGGTACCACGGATCGTACGCGGTGCTGCAATCACCCCAGGAGTTGTTGACGACATTGGGGCGATAGTCAGCATTGGCATTGGCCTTGTTCAGATCCCACGGCGCAGCGTAGAATTGCGCGCATTCCAGCAACGCGGTATCCGAACAGCTGCTGGTAGAACACGCGCGGCAGGCCATCCACTTGGCGCCCGGCGCCATACCGATCTGGTTAGCGCCGCCGTCGTCGCCCACCATCGTGCCCATCGTGTGTGAGCCGTGGCCATTGTCGTCGCCCGGCGCAGTCGGATGGTCGCCATAGGGGTCCCACCAGTTGTAGTTGTGATCGAACACGCCGCCGCCTTCATTGCCGCGGTAGTGGCCGACCAACGCTTGATGGGAATAGCGCACACCGGTGTCCACGTTGGCGACAACGATACCGGCGCCGGTGTAACCCATGTCCCAAACCTGATCGGCGCCAACGTGAGTGATGTTCGGCTCAATCGCTTGAGGCGCCAAGGGCGCCGTCACCCGTTGCGGCTCGACGAGCCCCAGCGTGCGGCGTTGGCGCAATGTCTGGATTTCAGAGAAACCCAGCAAGCCGTTGAACACGGTGCGATTCGAAGATTGCACCGAAATAACGTTCTCGATCCAGAACGACTTGTATGAAACGCCCTGGGCATCCAAATAGGCGCGCACGCCCGCTTGGGAGCGGTCCGCCGCCTGGCTCAGGGTGTTGGCCACAAATCGTCCGCGTTCGATCCAGTCCATCTCGTAAGCCGGCGAAAGATCCGGCTTCTCGCGGAAGTAAATCAAATACCCGGCAGTTTGTCCGGCCATCAGCTGCACGAGCAGCCCCGGTTCCACCTCAATGTCGGGTTTGTCTTGACTGACCGGAGCAGCCGCCGGGCTCGCTTCAGACGCGGCCAGTACGGGTTGCGGCAATACACCAATCAACAAGGCGAGCAACACAATAATATTAAACCATCGGGATCGCATAGGGTTTTGTCCTCCTAGCCATTTAACAAAAAATCGGGATTTTCTACCGGGAACGTGGCCACCGGGGGCCACAAAAAGGTAAACGTTACGAAGGAATCACGACAATAGGCATCACCTCCTCAGGCAAAGAGTTTTTTGAAGTAAGGGTGCGTTAGAGATTCAGAAAAACATCGTTTTGTGTAACGATTGGCTGGGCTCTGAACTCTCCAACGCGCAGCGCACCTTCCCATTATATGCAAGTCATCCGTGAAAAGCAAGTACCCGAAGGGGTCAAAAAAAACGTAGAACCTTCATAAAAAAAGCCGCCAGGGTTTCCCCTGGCGGCGCTCGCAAGAACGACCCGTGATATTTTTGCAGGCCCTAAGGGGCGTCGCGCAACACCACCGGCATGAGGGTGAAGGTGCACACAGGCAGTTGGTCCAGACTGGTGGTCAACGTGGTAACGTTGCCGGCGGTCACCGCAACGCCGCCAACCGTTCGCGCACTGTAACAAGCTCCGCCGGAGATGGTCACGCTGACGGGGCTGTACTTCTCGTCGAACCAAACCTTGTAAGCGCCCTGCGCATCGGACGTCGTCGTCCAGGTCATGCCCATGCCGCCTTGGACAAGAACCTTCGCGCCGCCCAGAGTCCGCGTCGTTCCGTTGAGGCCGGGAGCGGTCACCACGCCTTCGAGTTTACCCCACGTTGCAGGATACCCGACGGTCATCGTCACCGGGATGCCGGCGACATCATTCGCCGCGTCGCTTTCGATGTTCAAAGCTCCGTAGTAGAGCACGCCGGGGCGCACGCCCACGGATTCGTTCGCAGCGAAATTCAACGTGACCACGGTGGCGGAATCCGCGGGCAAGACGCCCTCAACCGGGGTCTCGGTTAACCAGGGAATCTTCACCGGGTTGGGCAGCGCGAACCAGCGCAAAGCCTGAGATAGCCCCAGACTACCGATAGTACCGACCAGAGTTCTGACGCCGGTGGCGCAGTCTACGGTATAGAGCTGCGCATCAAGGGAGCCCCATACGACGACATACATCTGATGAGAGGCTTCGTCAAAATCCATCCCTGCGACGGTACCAGAAGGAGAATCGGTATGCACCACGACGCCGGCGCCGGTGGCTTTATCAACCCGCAAGAACGTCGAATCGTCGCCCGCATACATCTGACCGGTATGATCCACGGCTAAAACGGTTATGCCAGGATTATCCCGGACTCTTCCCACATAGGTCGCCGCGCCGGTCTTCAGGTCAAGGGTGTAGAGTTCGGCGGCGCCAAAGATGAGGTCGGGCACATCATAGTTAGCGCCGATGATATACATCCTCCCGGTGGTGGGATCCAACGCCATGTCCGCCCAATCCGGGCGTCCGCCTGGATTCTTATAGGTAATGGGAGCGATAACTTTCTGCGCGCCGGTTTTCGGATCAATCGAAATCAGGCGGTAACCGCCATGCTGGATAGCTTCAGCGGCATAGAGCATTCCATCCGGGCCAAAATCGGCGCCCCGGATGGTGCGGGTAAAGGCGCTGATGGCCTGAAGGGAGATGGGGTTGGTGACGTCCAGGCTCACAAAATCCTTATAAGTTGCGCCATAGGCAATGGCCCCGGCTTGCGGCGACCGCGCCGGAAACAGAGGCGCGGGAGCGGCCCCGGAAAGTTGCAGGTCGGGCGCCGCCATTGAACCCAGGTCCGATTCAACCAGCCTATAGCCGGCCGCGACCGCGCCGGTGTTGCGCAGGGTGAACGACGCAACCGCGCCGGCGCCCATCCGCACCGTCGTCGAAATCCCCACCGGGTCGAAGGTCAAACAGGGCTGCAACAGGCGCAGGTCCAGGTTGACCGTGGTGGTCTGCTGCGGCGTCGCCGTCACCCCGCCGACCGCGCCGAAGTAGTCCGGCGCAGACACCGTGATCGTCACCGGGTTATCGGCCGGATCGTACCAGAACTGGTAGGCGCCATTCTTGTCCGTCGCACCACTCCATACCACCTTGCCTGACGCAGCGCTTTTCACCTGCACGGCGGCTTCGGCCAACGGCGCCGGATCAGCGTCACAGACGCCCAGCCCGGCGACTACGCCAGCGACTTTGCCCCAGGAATCAGGCGGAGAGACGGTCAGGGTAAGCGGCATATTGGCGAAGTCGTTCGGCGCATTGTGGCGCAGTCGCAAAGCGCCATGGTACACGCCGGGCTGCATATCCGGCGCAGCGGCGAACGTCAGATCAACGACGGCAGCGGCGTCCGCAGCGATCGCGCCGCCGGACGGGGCTGCGCTCAGCCAGGGAATCGGCGCAACATTGGGCAACGCCAACCAGCCCAACTGCGTACTGCCGCCGTTGATAAAGCCGACCAGCGCCGTCGCGCCGGTAGCGAGATCCACTGCGCGCAACTCGCTCCGCCGCGAACTCATATTGATAGCGGCCATCAACATCTGGCCGGAAGTCTCGTCAAAATCCATGCCTTGCCCGAATCTGGCGTCAAAACCGATATAACCGACGACGGCGCCGGCGCCGGTGGCTTTATCCACACGCACCAACATATCGGAATCCGTGTCGTAAGTGTAGAGCTGTCCGGTATCGTCCGCGGCCAGCGCAATGGCGACGGGCGCATTCGTGATCTCGCCGATCAGCCGGGCAGCAGGGGCGGTCAGATCAATGACATAGAGATTCGACGTGGACGCACCCGAGGCGGAAGCGTACATCGTCAGCGAGGTCGGGTCCAACGCCATCCCGGTCCACGCGAAACCGGAATCCAGCGAGATCAGGCCGAGCGGCGTCTGAGCGCCGGTAGCCGGATCCACGGAGACCAGGATGTCGGAATCGGACCCGACCGTGTTCACAATGGCATAGAGAACGCCATCCGGGCCAAAATCGCCGGCCCAGACGTCGCCGGAGAACTTGCCGATGACGTTCACCACTTCCGCCGCCGCCACCTCCAGGCTCACGAACTCGCTAAAGTTAGGATCCGAGCCGTAAGCGATCGTTCCCGGCGCCGCCCGGCGCGCCGGCGGGGTCGCGGACGGCGCCGCTGACGCCGGCGGGTCCGTCAACGGCGCGACGCCCAACGCCGGCGCTGCGCCGTCCGCCAGGAGCGGGGGCCGGCTGCGCGGGATGCGCAAGCGCGCGACCGGCGCAAAGGCGCCGTTCAACGCGACGAACTCGTACTCCGCCGCAGCGGCGCCGGTGTTGCTGAGCGTCAGTGAGGCCGTGGCCGCTTCCCCGACCGCCAGCGTCATGGCCAATCCCGACGCAGCGCGCGCCAGGCATGGCTGCAACAGACGGAGATCGAAGTCCACCGTGGTCGTCTGTCCCTGAACAATCACGACCCCGCCGGTCGCGCCAAAGTAGTCGGGAACGGACGCGGTCCCGATGACGGACACCGTCACCGTCAGCGGGCTTTGCGCCCGGTCGAGCCACAGGGCGTAGACGCCATTCTCGTCCGTCGCCAGCGTCCACTTCTGGCCGGTCGCGGCGCTCTCGACCTGCACCGGCGCGCCGGCCAGCGGCGCCGGGTCGGCGTCGCAAACGCCCAGACCGACGACCGTCCCCGTCACTTTTCCCCACGTAGTGGGCGGCGTGACCGTCAACGTCACCGGGACATGCAGATCGCCGTAGGGGGTGTCATTCCTGACGAGCAGCGTCGTACCGTATTCTCCCGGCTGATCCACCGCCGCAGCGTCAAAGTTCAGGGTGACCGATTGGTTGGTCAAGGCCGGGATGCTGCCGGCAGCCGGCGCTGCTGCCAGCCAGGCGGATTCGTTCTCCCAGCCATGCAACAAGCCATAGGCGATGTTTCGCCACAATTCGATATCGTCGAGGACGCCATCGCTGTCTTGATCCACATCCCAGAGAGCAGAAACATCATAAAAGCCTTTGAAAAGAGCCCGCCCGTCGTTCCGCAAAACGAGCGCCGCCCGGTCCGGACTTTGGGCATCCGTATAGCCGGCCAGAGCCGTGGAAACTCCGGGCATAGCATTCAACGAGTGCCCGCACATCCAATACACCGGACAACTACGAACGAGCATCTCAGGAACTGCGTCGAGGACCTGGAAAAGGCGATGAGAGGGATTCCACCAATGAAGCAGCCCAGAGGCAGAGCTGTCAACGTAGGCGACCCCCATTTCCGCATACAGCGGGTTATCGGGGTCTTCGCGCATGATTAGATTTTCAACCGCCAACGCGCCGCCGTTTTGCAGATAGGCCATCATCGCCGAGAAAGCCCGCTCATCCGAGTAATAACTGATGGACTGGAAGATGACCAGATCCCACGGGCCGCCCCGGTCAAGATCGGCGGCAAAACCGACCAGGTCGCCGTCGTAATGGGCGGTGTAAGCGACGCCCAGCGATTGCAACGCCTGATCCAGCAACGTGCGCGGAGCAAGATGAAGTTCGTCATCGGTGTAGATCAACACATTCGCAGCCGCAAGAGCCGCCGGGGTCCAGCGATAGGCGGAAGGATAGGCCACCGTCGTTTCCCCGCTGGCGCGGCGCAGCGAGACGCCCTCGGCAGAACGGTAGAGCCACTCGCCGCGCCCGTTGACGGCGACGCGCGGCGTGAAGTCGGCCAATATCTCAAATAGCTCAAAATTCGCCGCCCTTCTGCCGTCGTTGCCGATCCACAACTGCGACGTCCCGGTCTGCCCCAACGGCGCCGCCACCGCAATCCCTGTGGCAGTAGCCCGCAGCGCCCCGGCAGGCAGTGAGAAATCATGAAGCGTGACGGCGCCGTCGGCCATCGTCAACTGCGCCGCCGCGGTTCCGTAATGGTCAGACGCCGGCGTAACCGTGAAAGACTGGGCGCCGGCAGGCGCGAACAAGGTGTAGAAACCGTCAGCCACCGCGGCGTCGTCAGGGGTCGCCGCCGCCAGCGCCGCAGCGCCGTTGGCATGGGTCACCGTTGCGCCGTTCAACGCCAGGGTCGGGTAGTTCCCGTCGTAAACGTTGCCGACCAATAACCCGCCGGCGGACGGAGCCTCACAAACGGCGTCGAGAACGCGCACATCATCCACGTGCAAATTCACATTGCCGCCTATGCCCAAAAGCCCGATGCGCACATCGCTTTCGCCGGCATAAGCGCCAAGATCGAACTCATAACGCTGCCAACCGTCTTGGTCGGCATGAAGCGTAAGCGGCTCTCCCACGCTATCCCAGGTACCGCCGGCGTCGGTCGAGACCTGGAACCTTAACGCACTGCCGCCATACCACTGGGAGCGCTGGAGAAACCAAAGCGCCGCGCGCGGGAAAGCGACGCCGGTCAAATCCACCCCGGCCGCCGCACGCCACAGGCGGGTCTTCTCGCTGGAGCCTCCCCGGCCGAACGATGCGAAGCGGTTGCCAGTACGCGGAGCTGCGGGAGGATCGGTCCCCAGGGTCGGCGCGAGCCAGAATCCGTTGGCTGAGGAACTCACGTTCACCTGATCCCACCCGCCGGCAGGGAAAGTCCCGCTAACGGCAGCCTCAAATGAATCGGAGAACAACGCGGTTGCGCGCAAAGTGTAGCCCGGCGCGCTACAGGCAAAACCATCGGCCTGTAGGGCAAAGGACTCGGTCGTATCCTGAGTCAAGGGGGCGACCGTCCGCGCCATTCCGTGGTATCCGGCCACCCATGCCGTCACCTTCAGCGTGTAGGTGACGCCTTCGGCCAGCATCACGCTGTAGCGTCCGGTGACCGGATCGGTCCACAGCGAGTTGGCAGGCGCAAGCGGGTCCAAGGGCTTGCCATCAATGGCGATGTGGGCATAGAGCGGCCAGCCGGTCGCTGCGTCCGTCACCTGCCCGGAGACTTCATAAAGCGCCGCCGGCGGCAAAGCGATGTCACGCGTCGTCGTCACGCCGGTTGCGGCGATCACGCCGGAAACCGTCGTCGTCCGGTAGCCGTAATGGGCCGCCTGCAACGTGTGAGCGCCGGCAAACACCTTCATCGAATAGTCGCCCGACGCAGCGGTGGAAACCTTGCGCCGCGCCACACCGCCTACCGTGGTCACAACAGCCCCGGCGATAGGCGCTTGCGTTGCGGCATCCGTCACCCGCCCGGCGATGGCGCTGTCGCCGCAATAGCCGGCGGCCGTCATGACTGCCTCCAGAGCGTTGATCTCGCCCCAGCCCGTGACATAGTTGGGCGAGCGCTCGCCGTTGCCGGTCCGGTCATCGTAGGGAATCGGCGTCGCCGTCTCCTCGATGATCGTTTCGGTCGTAGCGTAATCGCCGATCAAACAAGGCGCGGCCTCCCACATCAACGCAATCAACCCGACGACGTGCGGCGCGGACATCGAAGTGCCGCTGGCCCGCATATAATCTATATCGCTCCCATTCACCGAAGAGCGAATACCGACGCCGGGCGCCATGACCTGCGGTTTCAAATCCGCCCAGCCCGGCTTCGGGTTGATCGTATCGGGATCGTCCGTCGGCCCCCAGTTGGAGTGCACGGCGTACTGCCCATTGTCGAGGCCGGTCGAGCCGACGCCGGTGACGTTGCCGTAACGCGCCGGGTTGCCCACGGTGTGCGGACCGGGAGGCGTGGGATAAGAACAATTGCCGGCGTTGCCGTTGGAGAAAACCGGGTAGATTCCGGCGGCCTGCCAGGCGTCTACGACACCCTGATAAAAGGAATCGTAAGACTGGTCGCAATCGCCCCAGGAGTTATTCACGACGTTGGGGCGCATGTCGGGATTGGAGTTGTTCTTGTTCAAATCCCACGGCGCGGCGATGAATTGCCCGCACTCCAGTAAATCCCTTTCCGTACAACCGGCTGATTCGGCGCAGCCACGGCAGGCCATCCATTTGGCGCCCGGCGCCATGCCGATCCGGTTTTCGCCGCCGTCGTCGCCCACCATCGTGCCCATCGTGTGCGTGCCGTGGCTATTGCCGTCTCCCGGTTCCGTCGCGAGATCGCCGCTGGGATCCCACCAGTTGTAGTTGTGATTGAACGTACCGTTTTCATTGCCGCGATAGTGCGTCACCAACGTCTCATGCGTGTAACGCACCCCGGTATCCACGTTGGCGACCACCACACCCTTCCCGGTATACCCCAGGCTCCACACCTGATCGGCCTGAACGTGCGCGATGTTCGGCTCGACGCCCTGCGGCGCCGCCGGAGCGTTTGCGTACTGCGGCTCAATCAACGCCAGCGTGCGTCGCTGGCGCAACGCCGCGATCTCGGAGAAATCCAACAGCCCGGTGAAAGTGGGGCGGCTTGAGGATTCCACCAAAATGACGTTGTCAACCCAGAACGATTGGTAGGCGACGCCCTGCCCATCCAGATAAGCGCGCACCTCCGCTTGTGAACGCTCCGCCGTCTGGCGCAGCGTGTCGGCCACGAACCGGCCGCGCTCGACCCATTCCATCGCGTACGCCGGCGAAAGGTCCGGCGTCTCGCGGAAGTAAATCAAATACCCGGCAGTCTGCCCCGCCATCAACTGCACGCGCAGCTCCGGCTCGACTTCGATGTCGGGCTTGTCCTGCGCCGATGGCGGCGCCGCCATCGCCGCCGGCAGCGACGCGGGCAACCCCCCCGCCAACAAACACAGTAACACCAGAACATTGAACCATCGCGATCGCATTTTAGAATTTCCTCCATGATCAGGTAGAAATGAATTCCAGGAGTAACTATACAGGGATAACCGAACCTTCCGGGAAGCTATAAGGCAACTGCAAAACCAAAACTGTTTGGAATTGGCGTAACTTGTTCAAAAAGGCACGACGTAGCTTCCCGGAAGGTGGCGCCCTGTGTAGTTACTTCCAGGAAACGCATTCAAAAGTTACGACGGAGGAAGCAGCGAAAAGTTACGCGGACAAAAAAATCCGGGGGAGCAAAACGCTCCCCCGGAAAAATCTCCTGAGAACAACAACTCTCAGGGGTTTTCGCGCGACACCACCGGCATGAGGGTGAAGGTGCACGCAGGCAGTTGATCCAGGCTGGTGGTCAGCGGCGTGACGTTGCCGGCGGTCACGGCAACGCCGCCGACCGTCCGCGCGCCGTAACAAGCCCCGCCGGAGATGGTCACGCTGACGGGGCTGTACTTCTCGTCAAACCAGACCTTGTAAGCGCCCTGCGCATCGGTCGTCGTCGTCCAGGTCATGCCCATGCCGCCCTGGACAAAAACCTTCGCGCCGCCCAAAGGCTGCGTCGTCCCGTTGAGCCCGGGGCCGGTCACCACGCCTTCGAGTTTGCCCCACGACGCCGGATATCCCACCGTCATCGTGACCGGGATGCCGGCAACCTCATTCGCCGCGTCACTTCCGATGTTCAGAGAGCCGTAGTAGCGCACGCCGGGGCGTGCGCCCACAGACTCGCTCGCATCGAAGTTCAACGTAACCACAACGGCGGAATCCGCGGGCAAGACGCCCTCAAACGGGGCCTCGGTTAACCAGGGAATCTTCAGCGGATTGGGCAACGCGAACCAGATCAAAGCGTGAGATAGCCCCAAACTACCGATAGGACCGACCAGAGTTCTGACGCCGGTGGCGCAGTCCACGGTATAGAGCTGCCCCTCAGGGTAGCCCCATACGATGATATACATCTGATGAAAGGCTTCGTCAAAATCCATCCCTACGACGGGCCCAGAAAGGAAACCGGTATGCACCACGACGCCGGCGCCGGTGGCTTTATCAACCCGCAAGAACGCCGAATCGTCGCCCGCATACAGCTGACCGGTATGATCCACGGCCAGAATGGTTACGCCAGGATTATCCTGGACTCTTCCCACATAGGTCGCCGCGCCGGTCTTCAGGTCAAGGGTGTAGAGTTCGGTTGCGCCAAAGCTGAGGTCGGGAGCTTCAAAGTTATTGCCTATGATATACATCCTCCCGGTAGTGGTATCCAACGCCATGTCCGCCCAATCCGGGTGTCCGCCTGGATTTTTATAGGTGATGGGAGCAATGACTTTCTGCGCGCCGGTTTTCGGATCAATAGAGATCAGGCGGTCACTGCCATCCTGGATAGCTTCAACGGCATAGATCATTCCATCCGGGCCAAAATCGGCGCCCCGGATGGTGCGAGTAAAAGCGCTGATGACCTGAGGGAAAATGGGGTTGGTGAGATCCAGGCTCACAAACTCTCCATAAGTTGCGCCATAGGCAATGGACCTGGCTTGCGGCGACAGCGCCGGAGACAGGGGCGCGGGAGCGGCCCCGGAAAGTTGCAGGTCGGGCGCCGCCATTGAACCCAGGTCCGATTCAACCAGCTTATAGCCGGTCGCGCCCGCGCCGCTGTTGCGCAGGGTGAACGACGCGACCGCGCCGGCGCCCAGCTGCACCGTCGTCGAAACCCCCACCGGGTCGAAGGTTAAACAGGGCTGCAACAGGCGCAGGTCGAGGTTGACCGTGGTGGTCTGCTGCGGCGTCGCCGTCACCCCGCCGACCGCGCTGAAGTAGTTCGTCGCAGACACTGTGATCGTCACCGGGTTATACGCCGGGTCGTACCAAAACTGGTAGGCGCCATTCTTGTCCGTCGCACCGCTCCATACCACCTTGCCTGACGCAGCGCTTTTCACCTGCACGGCAGCTTCGGCCAACGGCGCCGGATCAACGTCGCAAACGCCCAGCCCGGCGACCACGCCGGCGACTTTGCCCCAGGAATCAGGCGGCGCGACGGTCAGGGTAAGCGGCATATTGGCGAGGTCGTTCGGCGCATTGTGGCGCAGTCGCAAAGCGCCATGGTACACGCCGGGCTGCATATCCGGCGCAGCGGCGAAAGTCAGATCAACGACGGCCGCGGCGCCCGCGGCGATCGCGCCGCTGGATGGGGCTGCGCTCAGCCAGGGGATCGGCGCAACGTTGGGCAACGCCAACCAGCCCAACTGCGTCCAACCGCCGTTGATAAGGCCGACCAGCGCCGTCGCGCCGGTATCAAGATCCACTGCGCGCAGCTCGCTCCGCCGCGAACTCATATTGACAGCGGCCATCAACATCTGGCCGGAAACCTCGTCAAAATCCATGCCCTGAGCAGAGTAAGAGTCAAACCCGATGTAACCGACGACGGCGCCGGCGCCGGTAGTCTTATCCACGCGCACCAACATGTCGGAATCAATGTCGTAAGTGTAGAGCTGTCCGGTGTCGTCTGCGGCCAGCGCAATGGCAACGGGCGCATTCGTGATCTCGCCGATCAGGCGGGCGGCAGGGGTGACCAGATCAATGACATAGAGATTCGATGTGGATTCATTCGAGGCGGAAGCGTACATCGTCAGCGTGGTTGGGTCCAGCGCCATCCCGGTCCACGCAAAATCGAAATCCAGCGAGATATTGCCAAGCGGCGTCTGAGCGCCGGTAGCCAGATCCACGGAGACCAGGACATCGGAGTCGGAAGCAAACGTGTCCAAAATGGCATAGAGAACGCCATCCGGGCCAAAATCGCCGGCCCAAACGTCGCCAGCGAACTTGCTGATGACGTTCACCCCTTCCACCGCAGCCACATCCAGGCTCACGAACTCGCTCATGTTAGGATCCGAGCCGTAAGCGATCGTTCCCGGCACCGCCCGGCGCGCCAGCGGGGTCGCGGACGGCAGCGCTGACGCCGGCGGGGCCGTCAACGGCGCGACGCCCAACGCCGGCGCAGCGTCGCCCGTCAGGAGCGGGGGCCGGCGGCGCGGGAGGCGCAAGCGCGCTGCCGGCGCAAAGGCGCCGTTCAACTCGACGAATGCGTACTCCGCCGCCGCAGCGGCGCCGGTGTTGCTGAGCGTCAGTGAGGCCGTAGCCGTTTCCCCGGACACCAGCGTCATAGCCAATCCCGACGCATCGCGCGCCAGGCATGGCTGCAACAGGCGCAGATCGAAGTCCACCGTGGTCGTCTGCCCGTTGGTAATCACGACCCCGCCGGTCGCGCCAAAGTAGTCGGAAACGGACGCGGTCCCGGTGACGGATACCGTCTCTGTGACGGACACTGTCACCGTCAGCGGGCTTTGCGCCGGGTCGAGCCACAGGACGTAGACGCCATTCTCGTCCGTCTCTAGCGTCCACTGCTGGCCGGTCGCGGCGCTCTCGACCTGCACCGGCGCCCCGGCCAGCGGCGCCGGGTCGGCGTCGCAAACGCCCAGACCGACGACCGTCCCCGTCACTTTTCCCCACGTATCGGGCGGCGTAACCGTCAGCGTCACCGGGATATGCAGATCGCCGTAGGGGGTGTCATTCCTGACGAGCAGCGTCGTACCGTATTCCCCCGGCTGATCCACCGCCGCAGCGTCAAAGTTCAGGGTGACCGATTGATTGGCCAAGGCCGGGATGCTGCCGGCAGCCGGCGCTTCTGCCAGCCAGACAGCTTCGTTCTCCCAGCCATGCAATAAGCCATAGACAATGTTTCGCCACAATTCGATATCGTCGAGGACGCCATCGCCGTCCTGATCCACATCCCATAGAATAGAGGGGTCATAAAAACCTTTGAAAAGAGCCCGCCCGTCGTTCCGCAAAACGAGCGCCGCCCGGTCTGGACTTTGGGCATCCGTATAGCCGGCCAGAGCCGTGGAAACTCCGGGGATAGCGTTCAACGAATGTCCGCACATCCAATCCATCAGACAACCACGAACGAACAGCTCAGGAACTGCATCGAGAACCTGAAAAAGGCGATGAGAGGAATTCCACCAATGAATCGGCCCAGAGGCAGAGCTATCAACGTAGACGATTCCCATTTCCGCATGCAGCGGGTTATTGGAGCTTTCTTCCATGATTGTAGTCTCAACCGCCAGCAGGCCGCCGTTTTGCAGATAGGCCGTCATCAGCGGGAAAACCCGCTCATCCGAGTAATAATTGATGGACTGGAAGATAACCAGATCCCACGGGCCGCCCCGGTCAAGATCGTCGACAAAACCGGCCAGGTCGCCGTTGTAATGGGCGGTGTAAGCGACGCCCAGCGATTGCAACGCCTGATCCAAGAAGGTGCGCGGAGCCAGATGAGAAGAGTCTTCGGTGTAGATCAACACATTCGCAGCAGCGGGAGCATCCGGGGTCCAGCGATAGGCGGAAGGATAAGCCACCGTCGTTTCTCCGCTGACGCGGCGCAGCGAGACGCCCTCGGCAGAGCGGTAGAGCCACTCGCCGCGGCCGTTGGCCGTGACGCACGGCGTGGAATCTGCCGATGTCTCAAATAGCTCAAAGTCCACCGGCTGTCTGCCGTCGTTGCCGATCCACAACTGCGACATTCCGGTCTGCCCCAACGGCAACGCCACCGCAATCCCCGCAGCAGTAGCCCGCAGCGCCCCGGCAGGCAGCGAAAAATCATGAAGCGTGACGGCGCCGTCGGCAATCGTCAATTGCGCCGCAATGGTTCCATAATGGGAAACCGCCCGCGTTGCGCTAAAAGACTGCGCTCCGGCAGGCGCAAACAAGGTGTAGAAACCGTCATCCACCGCGGCGTCGTCAGGAGTCGCCGCCGCCAGCGCCGCGGCGCCGCTGGCATGGGTTACCGTTGCGCCGGTCAACGCCAGAGCTGGGTAGTTCCCATCGTAAACGTTGCCGACCAATAATCCGCCACCAGACGGAGCCTCGCAAACGGCGCCGAGAACGCGCACATCATCCACGTGCAAATCCACATTGCCGCTAACGGCAGCCTCAAACGAATCGGAAAACGCCTCGGTTGGGCGCGCAACGTAACCCGGCGCGCTACAGGCCAACAAGTCCGCCTGCAGGGCAAAGGACTCGGTCGTATCCTGAGTCAAGGGGGCGACCGTCCGCGCCATTCCGTGGTATCCGGACACCCATGCCGTCACCTTCAGCGTGTAGGTGACGCTCTCGGCCAGCATCACGCTGTAGCGTCCGGTGGCTGGGTCGGTCCACACCAGGTTATCCGGCGCCGACGGAGACGCTGGCCAGCCTTCAATGGCGATCTGTGCGTAGAGCGGCCAGCCGGTCGCCGCGTCCGTCACCTGCCCCGAGACTTCATAAAGCGATGCCGGCGGCAAAGCGATGTCACGCGTCGTCGTCAAGCCGGTCGCGGCCACCACGCCGGGAACCGTCGTCGTCCGGTAGCCGTAATGGGCCGCCTGCAACGTGTGAGCGCCGGCAAACACCTTCACCGAATAGTTGCCCGACGCAGCGCTGAAGACCCTACGCTGCGCCACACTGCCTATCGCCGTCACAACAGCTCCAGCAATAGGCGCTTGCGTTGCGGCATCCGTCACCCGCCCGGCGATGGCGCTGTCGCCGCAATAACCGCCGGCCGCCAGAACTGCCGCCAGGGCGTTGATCTCGCCCCAGCCCGTGGCGTAGTTCGGCGAGCGCTCGCCGTTGTCGGGACCGTCATTATAGGGAATCGGCGTCGCCGTCTCCTCGATGAGCGTTTCGGTCGCGGCATAGTCGCCGATCAAACAAGGCGCGGCCTCCCACATCAACGCAATCAACCCGACGACGTGCGGCGCGGACATCGAAGTGCCGCTGGCCCCCATATAATCTGTATCGCTCCAATTCTGCGAAGAGCGAACATTGACGCCGGGCGCCATGACCTGCGGCTTCAAATCCGCCCAGCCCGGCTTCGGGTTGATCGTGTCGGGACTGTCCGTTGGCCCCCAGTTGGAATGAACGGCGTACTGTCCATCGTCAAGTCCGGTCGAGCCGACGCCGGTAACGTTGCCGTAGCGCGCCGGGTTGCCCACGGTGCGCGGACCGGGAGGAGCGGGGTAAGAGCAATTGCTGGCGTTGCCGTTGGCAAAAACCGGGTAGATCCCGGCGGCCTGCCAGGCGTCTACGACACCCTGATAAAAGGAATCGTAAGACTGGGAGCAATCGCCCCAGGAGTTATTCACGACGTTGGGGCGCATGTCGGGATTGGGGTTGTTCTTGTTCAAATCCCACGGCGCAGCGATGAATTGCCCACACTCCAGTAAATCCTTATCTGCACAACCGGATGTCCCGGCGCAGCCACGGCAAGCCATCCACTCGGCGCCTGGCGCCATGCCGATCCGGTTTTCACCGCCGTCGTCGCCCACCATCGTCCCCATCGTGTGCGTGCCGTGGCCAATGGTGTCTCCCGGTGCGGTCGCGTAGCCGCCGCTGGGATCCCACCAGTTGTAGTTATGATTGAATGTACCATTTTCATTGCCGCGATAGTGCGCCACCAACGCCTCATGCGTATAGCGCACCCCGGTATCTATGTTGGCGACCACCACACCCTTCCCGGTATACCCCAGGTTCCACGCCTGATCGGCCTGAACGTGCGCAATGTTCGGCTCGACGCCCTGGGGCGCAGAGGGCGCCGCCGCCTGCTGCGGCTCGATAAGCTGCATCACGCGTCGCTGGCGCAACGCCGCGATCTCGGAGAAATCCAACAGGCCGGTGAAGGCATTCCGATCCGAAGACTCTACCAGAATGACATTATCCACCCAAAAGGACTGGTAGGTCACGCCATTTTTCTCCAAATAGGCGCGCACCTCCGCCTGCGAGCGCTCCGCCGTCTGGCGCAGTGTGTCGGCCACGAACCGGCCGCGCTCGATCCATTCCATTGCGTAAGCCGGCGAAAGGTCCGGCGTCTCGCGAAAGTAAATCAGATACCCGGCAGTCTGCCCGGCCATCAGCCGGGCGCGCAGCCCCGGCTCGACTTCAATGTTGGGTTTATCCTGAGTCAGCGGCGCGTTCGCCGGCGCCGCCAGCGCCGCCGGCAACGACGAGGGCAACACCCCCACCAACAAACAAAACAACACCAGAACGTTGAACCATCGTGATCGCATTGTGAAAATTTCCTCCATCATTAGGTAAAATTGAATTCCAGGAAACGAATTCAGTAACTTCTCAAAATCTGGGGGGGGGCGTGGGGGCGGGGCAACTCGCCCCCAAACCCCCATTTCTCCCCTCTTTATTGAGATGATACCGCACTCAAAAGTTACGACGGAAGAAGAAGCGAAAAGTTACGCGGACAAAAAAATCCGGGGGAGCGATGCGCTCCCCCGGAAAATCTCCTGAGAACCAGAACTCTCAGGGGTTTTTGCGCGACACCACCGGCATGAGGGTGAAGGTGCACGCAGACAGTTGATCCAGGCTGGTGGTCAGCGGCGTGACGTTGCCGGCGGTCACTGCAACGCCGCCGACCGTCCGCGCGCCGTAACAAGCCCCGCCGGAGATGGTCACGCTGACGGGGCTGTACTTCTCGTCGAACCAAACCTGGTAGGCGCCCTGCGCATTGGTCATCGTCGTCCAGGTCATGCCCATGCCGCCCTGGACAAAGACCTGCGCGCCGCCCAAAGGCCGCGTCGTCTCGTTGATGCCAGGACCGGTCACCACGCCTGCGAGTTTGCCCCACGACGCCGGATACCCGACGGTCATCGTGATAGGAATGCCCGCGAAATGGTTCGCGGCATTGCTTTCTACCGTCAGAGTGCCATAGTACATCGTGGCGGGTTGTATGTCCGGCGCACCTGCGTCAAAAACCAATCTGACTACGACACTGGAATCTGCAGCCAGCGCGCCCTTAGCCGGCGTCCCGGCCAGCCAGGAAATTCCCGGAGAATTGGGAATGGCCAGCCAATGCAACGGAGAAGGGTGATCGGAATCACCGATGGGGCCGATCGGGGTCATTGCGCCGGTGGCGAGATTCACCGTGTACAACCACGACTGCGAAAGATCGCGTGTGGGAACAACGCTCAGCATCTGCTGGGAGGTCTCATCAAAATCCATCGCCCACACACGATCACCGAGGCCGCTGGCGCCAACAGGAGCACTGACGCCGGTGGCCTTATCAACCTTCAACAACATAGAATTGCGGACAACATAGGCGTACATCTGACCGGTGGCATCTATGGCTAAGGCTCTCAGATCCAGGCCGTGATGAATTGTGCCGACAAAGGTTGATGTGGCAGTCGCCAAATCAATGGTATAAAGATTAGCGAGATAGCCTGGCAACTCAAGCGAATAGGTCACCCCGACGGCATACATGAGCCCATTGACAGGGTCCGCGGCCATCCCCACCCAGCCATCGGCGATATCACCGTTGATTGTAGCGATAACTTTCCGCTTTCCGCTCACCGTATCAATGGTCATCCATTGATTATTTTGATCAATGGCGTAGAGAATACCATCCAACCAAAAATCGCCGGCGGTAATCAAATGCGTAAACGGAGCGACCGTGTTGACCAGCGCGGGATTGGTCAGGTCTATACTGATGAACTCGGTAGAGGATGAGGTATAAGCCAGAGCGCCGGCCCGGGATGCCATCGCAGAAGGGGCGCGGGGCGATAAAGCCGCTCCGCCGGGCAGCGTAACGGGTTCCGCAAAGAGGTCTTCACCGTTGTTCGAGAGAAGGCGCTCCCGCCGGGAAAAATCCAGGGGATTTGCCAGACGAGAACCCCGATAGAATTCGACCAACTCATAGTCCGCAACACCCGCGCCGGTGTTCCTGAGCGTGAGTGACGCAACCACACTTGCGCCCAACCCCGGTGTTACGGAAACCTCTGACAGATCGAAGGCCAGACATGGCTTCTGTAGACGCACATCAATGGCTCTGGTCGTAGTCTGCCGTTGCGTCACCGTCACGCCGCCCATCTCGCCGAAGTAACTCAGAGCAGGAGCGGCTTGCGGGAAGGATACGGTCAGAGTAAAGGGATTGAGCGCGGGGTCAAGCCAGAACTGATACGCGCCATTCCTATCCGTTTCCTGCGTCCACACAGCGCCGGACACAGCGCTCTCTGCCCGCACCACAGCTCTTGCCAATGGCGCCGGATCGGCATCGCAAACCCCCAGAGCGGTGACCACACCGGCGACTTTGCCCCAATCGTCGGGCGTCGGGACCGTCAACGTGAGAGGGATGTTGGGCGTCTCATTCTGTGCGTTGCTTTCTACCCTCAAGGCGCCATAGTGCGTGCCGGGTTGCATTCCCGACACACCGGCGTCGAAATCCAAAGCGACCACAGAGTTACCGCCGTCCGCGGCGATTGTGCCGCTGACCGGCGCGGCGGTCAACCAGGGAATCTCCTTGTGGTTAGGCAGCGCCAACCACCCCAACTGAGACAAACTTTTCTCGCCGATAGGAGCAATCAGAGCGGTGGCGCCGGTATCGAGATCTACCACACGCATTTCACTTTGATTGGTGGTCATGTTGATGGCGGACATCAACATCTGGCCGGAAACCTCATCAAAGTCCATGCCCTGCGCATAAGCGGCGTTAAAGCCGATATAACCGACAACCACGCCGGCGGCGGTAGATTGATCTACCTGCACCAACATATCAGAAACAATGTCATAAGTGTAGAGCCGTCCGGTATTGTCTACGCCCAAAGCTATCGCAATCTGCGCATGGGTCATTTCGCCGACGAGAGTAACGGCCGGGATATTCAAATCGAGCAGGTAAAGCGTCGAGGAATAGCCATTGGTAGCCGCAGCGTACATCGTTCCTGAAGTCGAATCCAACGCCATGCCCGTCCATTCAAAGCTTGGCTCCGGCAGGATCGGCCCAACCGGCGTCTCGGCGCCGTTGACGGTATCTATTGACCACAATAAGTCGGCATCGTCGCCGGGTGTATTCTCAATCACGTAGAGAGCGCCATCCGGGCCAAAGTCGCCGGCCCAAGCCGTCCGAGTGAACGGGCCGATAGCGGTAAGGGCCTGCGGCGCCGCCACATCCACGCTCACTAACTGCAGCATGTCAGGGTCAGAAGAGTAAGCGATGGTTCCCGGCATCAACAGCGACGCCATAGACTCGGCCGGTTGCGCCGGCGACGACACCGAAGCCGGCAACGGCGCAACGCCGATAGAGAATGGGCCGTCGCTATCGGAAGACGGGCGTTGAATCGGGGGGATATGCAATCGCGTGACCGGCGCGATAGCGCCGCGCAACTCGACAAACTCGTAGGTCGCCGCCGCGGCGCCGGCGTTGGTGAGAGTGAACGGCATGGTCGCTGCGGCGCCGATTTCCAACGTCATGGCGGCGCCGGCAGGGTCGAAAAGCAAACAAGGCCGCAACAGATGCAAATCGAAGTTTCGCGTCGTGGTTTGCTGCGCCGCCACGGTCACGCCGCCGACCTGGCCATAGTAATCGTGGACAGAGCGCCCCCTGGGGGCAGAGACGGTGATGGTCAGCGGACTCTGCGCCGGGTCGAGCCACAGGGTGTAAACGCCGTTGTGGTCCGTCTCAAGCGTCCATACCTTACCGGTCGTCGCGCTCTCGACCCGCACCGCCGCCCTGGATAACGGCGCCGGGTCCGCATTGCAGACGCCCAGGCCGGTCACGACTCCGCTCACTTTGCCCCAGGAATTGGGCGGTGTGACCGTCATCGTCACCGGAACGTGTAGATCACCATAGGGCGTATCATTCCTGACGAGCAACGTTGTCCGATACTCTCCGGGCTGGTCCACGACAGATGCATCAAAATCCAGGGTCACATAGCGGTCGGTAATAGCCGGCGCGCTGCCGGTTGCCGGCCTTGCCGCCAACCAGGGCGCCGCCTCTTCCCAACCATTCAAAGATCCGTAGATGATGTTTCGCCATAACTCAATATCGTCAAGGCGGCCATCGCTGTCAGCATCCTCATCGTGTGTAGATGAATAATCGGGAAATCCTTTATAAAGGGTGCGCCCATCATTCCGCAAAATGAGCGCCGCCTGCCCCGCAACGGAGCCAGAAGCGGTGTAACCGACCATAGCCGTAGAAACGCCATCTACCGGGTCCAAAAGATGCGTGCATGGCCACCACTGCGGCATACAATGCACATCATGCCCCGGCGCTTCCTCTGGAACGGCAAAAAGACGATGGGATGGCTGCCACCAATAAACCGTCTTCATGTCCAACGTTGATACGTAACGAACCCCCATCTCGGCATACAACGGATCGGAAAAGTCCCTGAAAATTGTGCCGGTATCAACGACCAACACACCGCCGGCCCGCACATACGCTAACATTTCAGGAAAAGATACTCCGTGCGGGTCAAAATACGCATCCCGGAAAATAACCAGGTCCCACGGCCCATCATGGGCAAGGGCGCGGGCAAAACCCTCAAAATTGCCATCGTAGTAAGCGGTGTAGGCGACGCCCAACGACTGCAAGGCATAATCCAACAACGTATCAGGCGCAAGCTCGAAAAAATCGTCGGCGTAGATCAAAACATTCGCAGAGTCAGGAACGTCGGGGCGCCAGTGATAAGCAGAAGGGTGCGCCAGAACCGTTTCACCCCCGATCGTCTGCATTGGAACACCGTCGGTCGAACGCTGCAACCATTCGCCATGCCCGTTCACCGCGACACGCGGCGCGGAGTAAGCCAACGTCTCAAAAAGCCTGAAATCCGCGGATTCACGTCCCATGTTGCTGAGAGTAAATTGTGTCATCCCCTTCTGCCCAAACCCTACCGTTGCGGCGACGCCCCTGGGCGGCACCCGCAACAAGCCGGACGGCAAAAAGAAGTCCTGTTCGACCACGGCGCCATCGGCGACCGTCAACTGCACCACGTCGGCCCGATAATCCTTGCTCGCCAGTGTGGCCGTGAGCGTTTGAGCGCCGGCCGGCGCAAACAGAGTATAGAAGGCATCGCTCACCGCCGCGTCTTTGGGGGGCGCCGTCGTCACCGCCCTGTCACCGACCGCATTCGCCACGTCCGCATCTCTCAGAAGCACGGTGGGATAATTCTCATCATAGACGCTGCCGACCACCAATCCACCGGGTACAGGAGGCTCACAAACGGTGTCGGAAACGCGCACGTCATCCACATGAAAAGGACAACTTGCATTGCTAATCCCCACCAAACCCAAGCGCACGTCAGGGTTGCCGGCATACGCCCCGAGATTGAAATAATGCGGTTGCCAACCACCGGAAGGCCCCAGCTGGACCGGCTCTCCGATATCGCTCCAGGTGACGCCGGCATCGGACGAAGCTTGGAACTTAAATTTGCCATTCGTAGTCCAGCCACAATTTCCGTGGAAGAGCCAAACCTCTGCGCGCGGGAAAGCGGCGCCGGTCAAATCCACACCCTCAAGCGAGCGCCATAAGCGCGCAGAGTTAAGACGCGCAATCCCGGTGTACGTAGCGAGAAGATTGCCGCTATGAGGAGGGGCATCCACCCACGACCCAATGGTGTCGGCGATCCAACTCCCAGACTGGTTATCACCCAGGTGCGTCTGGTCCCAGCCGCCGGCGGGGAAAGTGCCGTCCACGGCAGATTCGAACGAATCAGAAAACAGTTCGGCAACGTGCAGGGTATATCCCGGCGCCTCACAGGTAAATAAATCCGCTTGCAAGGCAAGAAAGGCAGGCGTATCTTGCGTCAGCGGGCCAACACTGCGCGTCATCTCGTGGTAGCCGGCCACCCACGCGGTCACCTTCAGCGTGTAAGTGACACCTTCCGCCAACATCACACGGTATTCGCCGGTCAACCGGTCGGTCCACAGCGAGTTTTGGGGCGCCGGAGGGTCCACCGGATCGCCGCTGATGGCAATGTGCGCATAGAGCGGCCACCCGGTGACGGCGTCCGTCACCTTCCCGGAGATCTCGTAATGCGACGCCGGCGTCAATGCAATGTTGCGCGTCACCGTCATGTCGCTGGCAGCGACGACGTCGGGGATCACCGCCGTCTGGTAACCATACCGCGCAGCTCGCACTGTATGCGCGCCGGCGAACACTCTCAAGGCGTAGTTCCCCCGCGCATCAGTGAATGCCTTACGCGGCGCGCCGCCGCTCACGGTCGTGACCACAGCTCCGGAGACGGGAGTAAGCGTTGCGGCGTCCGTCACCTGACCCGCAATCGTGCTATCGCCGCAGTATGCGACGGCGGCCTGCATCGCCGCCAAAGCGTTAATTTCACCCCAGCCGGTCGCATAGTTCGGCGTGCGCTCGCCTTTGCCGTCGTCGTAGGGAATCGGCGTCGCCGTATCCTCAATGATCCTCTCGGTCGTGGCGTAGTCGCCGATCAGACATGGTCCTGCCTGGAACATCAACGCCACCAATCCGGTGACGTGCGGCGCAGACATGGAGGTGCCGGTCCAACCGCCTTGATAAACCGCGTCGCCTTCATCCACCGCAGAACGGATGTTGACGCCGGGCGCCACCACCTGCGGTTTCAAATCCGCCCAGCCCGGCTTCGGGTTGACCGTATCGGGATCATCCGTCGGCCCCCAGTTGGAATGATCGGCGTACTGCCCGTCGTCGCGCCCGGTCGAACCGACGCCGGTGACGTTGCCGTAGCGCGCCGGATTGCCGACAGTGTACAGACCGGGAGGCGAATAGTAGCCGCAATTGCCGGCATTACCGTTGGAGAAGACCGGATAGATGCCGGCGGCCTGCCAGACGTCTACCACATCCCGATACCAGGGGTCATAAGATTGAGAACAAATGCCCCAGGAGTTGTTCACCACATTGGGGCGCATGTCGGGATTGGCGGCATTCTTGCTCAAATTCCACGGCGCAACGATGAATTGCGCACATTCCAGCAGCGCCTCATTCGAACAGACGCCGTCGCCGCAACCGCGACACGCCATCCACTGCGCCCCGGGCGCCATCCCGATCTGATTGCCGTTGCCGTCATCGCCCACCATTGTGCCCATTGTGTGTGTGCCGTGAGCGCCGCCATCGCTCGGTTCGGAGGGACTTGCACCGTAAGGATCCCACCAATTGAAGTTGTGATCGAACACACCGCCGCCTTGATTGCCACGATAGTGTCCCACCAACGCCTCGTGAGTGTAACGCACCCCGGTGTCTATGTTGGCGACCACGATGCCGGCGCCATCGTATCCCAGCGCCCATGCTTGATCGGCCTGGACGTGCGCGATGTTCGGCTCGACGCCCTGGGGCGCGGAAGGCGCCGCCGTCTGCTGCGGCTCAATGAGGTGCATCGTGCGCCGCTGGCGCAACGCCGCGATCTCGGAGAAATCCAACAGCCCGGTGAAGGTGTTGTAATCCGAAGACTCCACCAGAATGATGTTATCCACCCAAAAGGATTGGTAGGCCACGCCGTTTTTCTCCAGATAAGCCCGCACCCCGGCCTGCGAGCGTTCCGCCGCCCGCTGGAGCGCACCGGCCACGAACCGGCCACGTTCGATCCACTCCATCGTGTACGCCGGCGAAAGATCCGGCGTCTCGCGGAAGTAGATCAGATACCCGGCAGTCTGCCCCGCCATCAACTGCACGCGCAGCCCCGGCTCGACTTCGATGTCGGGCTTATCCTGCGCCAGCGGCGCATTCACCGGCGCCGCCATCGCCGCCGGCAGCGACGAGGGCAACAACCCCACCAACAAACACAGCAACACCAGAACATTGAACCATCTCAATCGCATAGCGCCTTTTCCTCCGCTAACCATAAATTTGAACCCAAGAGAATGGGCTCCACATCTTACGACGGGGAGAAGGCGCAAAAGTTACGCGATTTAATAAAATTGGCCCACCCATAAATCCGGTGTATACTGAAAAGCGAGATTCTCTGACCCAGAAGGGAAAAGACTCTCCCAAGTCTCAAGCGAGAAAACCATGAACGATCTAACCGGCAAGCGTTTTGGGCAATATGAAGTAGTAGATGCCATCGGCAGCGGGGGAATGGGAGCCGTGTACCGCGCGCGTGATACGCAACTCAACCGTGAAGTAGCCCTGAAGGTCTTGCCGCCGGAGCTGGCCCGCGACGGCGAATTCGTTGAGCGCTTCCAGCGCGAGGCCAACACGGCCGCCAGCCTGGAACACCCCCACATTGTCGCCATTTACAACATCGGCGAGCAGGATGGGATGCATTATCTGGCCATGCGGCTGCTCCACGGGCAGACGCTGAACCATTTGATTCGAAACACCGGCGCGCTGCCTCTGCCGCGCATCCTCCATATCATCGAGCAACTGGCCAGCGCGCTGGATTACGCCCACCAACGCGGGATCATCCACCGCGACATCAAACCGGCCAACATCATGGTGGACACGGACGATTACGTCACGCTGATGGATTTCGGCATCGCCCGCGCCTTGGTCGGCAGCAAGATCACCCGCACCGGCACGATGATCGGCACCCCGGAGTACATGGCGCCGGAACAGTTCACCGGCGAAGAGCTGAACATCCAATCCGACGTCTACGCTCTGAGCGTGGTGCTCTACGAGATGCTGACCGGCCGCGTGCCCTTCACCGGGGAAACGCCGGTCGCCATCTCTCACGGGCACGTCTACCAACCCCCGCCGCTTCCCACTCTCTACAACCCGCAAATCCCGCCTGCCGTCGAACAGGTCGTGCTGCGCGGCCTGGCCAAACGCCCCGAAGCGCGCTATGCCACCGCCTCCACACTGGGGCAAGCGTTGGGCGCCGCCATCCGCGGCGAAGTCCGACCAGAACCCCCGCAACCGTTGAAACTGGTATCGCCCGACGGAGCAGAGTTTGCGCTCCAGAATAACGTCCTGAAGCTGGGCCGGGCCTCCGATAACCATATCATCGTCAACGATGACCTGGTCTCACGCTATCACGCCGAAATTCGCAGCGACGAACACAGCAGTGCCATCATGGACCTGGGCAGCGCCAACGGGACGTTCGTCAACGGCCAACAGCTCGTGCCTCATCGCCCGCAAACGTTGCAGGCCGGGATGCAGATTCACCTGGGACGCCAGGCGCTACTGACCGTGCAAACGGGGACGGTCGCCAAAGTTCACGTCGTCCCGCCCGTCTCACGACATACCGTAGTGACGCCGCCGCCGACGCAGCCGACCCGCAAAGAGTCTACCGGAAGAAAAGCCGCCATCTGGCTCTGGGCGCTGTTAGGGCTCGCCGGGCTGGTCTGCGTGGGCGTCGTCGCCGCCGGCCTCATCTGGTGGTTCGGCTGGGGACAAAATCCGGCAACGCCCGCTCCGACGGACACACCGACAGCGCCGGCGATCATCACGCCCACACCCAAACCGGAAGAAACGCTCGCTGGAGTGACGACGGAAGAAATCACGCGCACGTCAGAACCGGATACGCCCACGGAAGTCGCAACGCAAGAAGTCGCCGACACGCCCACGGAAACGCGCCCGCCCAAAACCATACCGCCGACAACGCCACCCGAACAGCCGACCCGGCGCCCACGGGCCGACCGCGTGGTGTACGCTTGCGGCGCCGTCGGCAACGCCGACATCTGCCAGCTCAACATGAACACCGGGCAGTCGCAGGTCATCTTCGGCAGCGACAAAAATGACACCGAACCGGATTGGTCATCCAATGGCAAACGCATCGCCTTCCAGTCCAATCTCGACGGCAGTTACGACATCTTCATCGCCGAGGCGACCGGCGCTTCAGCCTTCAATCTCACCAACACGCCCGGCAAGGACGAACGCCTGCCCGATTGGTCCAACGACGACCAACGAATCATCTACGAAGTCGGCGACGGGAGCAACAACGGCACACTGTGGGTAGCCAGCACCGATGGGAGCGGCAGACAACAATTCCTGGGACGTCCCATCAGCGGGCGCGCCCCGGTCTGGTCCCCCGACAACACGCAGGTCGCCGTCATGCGCAAAGAAAGCAATGGCTACTGGATTATCGTCGTCATCTCGGCCATAGATGGGCAGGAGCGCAAGCTCGCGCACCCCGGCGAGCATTGCCGGTTCCCAACCTGGTCGGCGGACGGAGAGTGGCTGTCCTACAACACTATGGTCTTCGGCAGTTCCCCGGCCGGGCAAACCTACGAGGTCTGGCGCATCCGCGCCGACGGCAACGGCAGACCGCAACAGCTCACCAGCGGTGGTAACAACGGGAGGCCCAACTGGTCACCGGATGGCGCTTCCATTATATATAATCACGAGGAGTATTTGTATACAGTGGACATCAATAGTGGCAACTTCAATCAGTTAAATAACACGTTGGACGGATGGGCTCCGGATTGGCTATGGTAAACTTGAAAGAAAAATTCCTTGACCTGCTGCGCCGCCCTGAAACCTTGATGGGTATGGGCATTCTGGTGGTCGTGCTGGCCATCGTCGGTATCATCGGCACCGTGCTAAGCCCCCGTGAGGCGACGCCCACCCCGACGGCGACCATCGAAACGGCGGTCGCGATACCGCAATACACCCCCAACGTGGCCACGTTCACCCCAATGCCCACGCTCGAAACGACCGTTACCCCGGAAGTCATCCTCACCCTGCAGCTCACCCCTACCCCGTCCGTGACCACGACGCACACGGTCAAAGGGGGCGACACACTGCTGGACATCGCCCTGACCTACAACGTCACCGTTGACGCCATTAAAACTGCCAACGGTATGGGCGACGACGACACGATCTATCCGGGCGATACGCTCATCATCCCCGCTCAAGGCGGCGCCTCGCCCGCTGCGACGCCCCCGCCGGCAACCGGCACCACGCTTCACACCGTCGCCCAAAACGAGACGTTGGGTGAGATCGCTCTGCGCTACGGCGTCACCACCGATGCGCTGCTGGCCGCCAACAACCTGGAATCCGCCGACCTCATCCAGGTAGGCCAACAATTGATCATCCCCACCGGCGCGACGACGCCAGCAGCCCCCGGCGCACCCACGCCCACCCCCGCCGCCGCCGCACCCGCCGCCAAACCCTGGACACCCTCTATTCTCGAAGGAGACCTGGCCGAGGCTTACCCGCTGACGGTGGAGCGTCCCCGGTACACCCTCCACTATCCACCGGACAGCCTGCCGGCGCAAGAGTCGGGGGCGATCCTGGCGATGGTAGATACCACCCTCACACAAATCGAAATGCCCCTGGGGATCAACCTTCAGGGGCATTTTGATGTCTATGTGGCCGATAGCCTGTTCGCGCCGCCGGACCTCGCATTACGCGGACGCAGTTTCTCGTCCAAACGGCGGTTGTTCTTTTTATGGGATGGCACCGGGGATGCGGCGGACCGGCAGTACATCATCACGCACGAATCCACGCACACGTTCACCTGGAATGCAATAGGAGCGCCGGCGTCGGTCATGCTTCACGAGGGCGTGGCCGTATTCACGGGGATGCCCAACTACGAAAATGCCGGCTACATCAGCCTGGAGAATTTCTGCGCGGCCTACCACAAGGCCGGAAAACTGCCGCTGCCCACGGACGGCGCGGCATTTCTGGGTCACATCTACGATCTGGCCAACTATTACAGCGCCGGCGGATTCGTCAGGTATCTAATCCAAACTTACGGCGCCGAGAAGTTCACCAAACTCTATACCACGGCAGACTATTCGGGCATCTACGGCGAAACGTTGGCCGCGCTGCAAAACGCCTGGTTGGCGACGCTTGACGCCGCCGTCCTGCCCGCAGCCCTCGATCCCGATGCGCTGGTGAGCCACGTCGAAGCCGTCCAGCAAGGATACACCGACCTCTTCGACGGCTTCAACGGCGCGCCCGACCAGATGAGCGCTTACCGGGTGCTGGATCAGGCCCGCACCAGCGTGTTAGCCGGGCGGTTTGCCGAAGCCGACGCCTACCTGGCCAACTTCCGCCAGTATGACATTCAGTAAAGCGGAAATTACGCGCCGGAGCCTGCCAGCGATCGCCGGTACGACTTCGCCAGTTCTTGCGGTTCGCTCACGTAAAACTCGGTATAGCCGCACTGCGTGCAAACCCACGCCTTGAGCGGGTAATTGCGCAGCCCCTTCAACGTAACCCCGGCCCGTTCGTAAACACGAATGGCCAGGTTGCTGCCGTCGCTTGCATCGGCGTGCGGCAAAATCTCACCGGAATGACACTTCGGACAAATTCCTTCATGCATCGTAGCCATAATAACCCCCTCACGAATAGCGAATAGCGAATAGCGAGTCAGCGAATTACGAATACGGATTACAGATTACGAATGGCAGATTTCACGTTTCACGTTTCACGTTTCACGTCTCACACCCGCAACCCCCCTCCAAAATCCAAAATCTAAAATCCCCCCCCCTGCATCCGCAACGTCTGCACGCGGTACAAATACGCCGCTTCTTCCATCATCTTCAGGCCGATGTCGGCCACGTGGCGGTTCTCGGGTTGCTCCAGCGCCGTGCCGCGCACCCAGTCGTTGAACGCGCCCATCGCCGGGCCGCACCAGATCTGGTAATCAACCTCGCGCCCTTTCTCCCCCGTGACGGCCCAGCGCGTCGCCAACCCCAGGTACCAACGAAAAACCAGCGCCATCTTGCGCTTGGGATTCTGCTGCGCCTTTTCAATTTGCACGGGATCGCGTTTGGTAAAAAAGGTCAGGCACTCGTTCCACACATCGTCGAGGGGGCGCTTGAAAAATTGATCCTCCAATTTCTGGCGCTCGTCCGCCGGGATCGCCTCCAGGCTGTCGTAAGCCTGGTAAAGTTCGTACAGCTTCCGCGCGCGCATAGGGAACATCGTCCCGCGCTTGAGCACCTGTAAGTTGACGCCCATCTCGAACATATCGGCGGCGGGGGCCATCATCACGTCGGTCATCGCGGCCTTCGCCAACACCCCCTTCACGTGCGCCGAAGTCCCGGCTTCCACGCAGCTGTGGTTGACGGAGCCGGTGAGCACGTAAGCCGCGCCCATCATCAACGCGCCCAGCGCCGCCACCGGCGTGCCAATGCCACCGGCAGCGCCGATGCGCACCGGCGTCGCATAATGGTATTGTGCCTGGAACGCATCCCGCAATGCAATCAACGACGGCATCAGACACACCAACGGACGGTTGTCGGTATGCCCGCCGGAATCGGCCTCGACGGTAACGTCATCCGCCATCGGGACGCGCTCCGCCAGCGCTGCCTGCGCCTCGGTGATGAGCCCCTGCTCGCGCAGTTGCGCCAGCACTTTGGCCGGCGCGGGCTGCATAAACAGCGTCGCCACTTCGCGCCGCGAAACTTTCGCCAGGACGCGGTTGCGAATGAGCACGTTGCCCGCCGGGTCGGATTCCAGCCCCGCCACGCGATACTGAACCAGGTAGGGTGTCAGCGTCAAATACGCCGACGCCTCGATGGCGCGTACTCCATAACGAAGGTACAGCGCCACAGCGTCGCGTTCCAGCGCCGGCTCGTAAGGGCTGTTGATCAAATTGAAGGCATAAGGCCCGTCCGGCAGCGCCTCTTGCACGCGCCGGATCGCTGCCTCCAACCGGTCGGGCGCCAGTCCCCCGGCGCCAAACGAACCGAGCATCCCCACCTGCCCCAGGGCAATCACCATCTCCTCACTCGAAATGGCATTGGCCATCGAACCGGCGACGTAGGCATAGCGCAAGTGGTAGGTCTCGCGGAACCCTGCATCGCCCAATTGCGAGGCCGGCATCGGAGGGACTACGGCCAGCACGGGCAAGCCGCCGCCGTCTTCCGCCGGGGCCAACGCGCCGGCATTCGTCAAACCGACGCCGCGCTCGTCGCGCACAGCGTAGCACGGCGCATCCAAAGCGCGCAAACATTCTTCCACCCCCTCGGCGTCACGAGCAATGGATTCTACCGGACCGCACCAGACCTGATGTTTCATTGTAGCTCCTTGAAAATAGCGTTTAGCCTTTAGCCAGGAATGACCGTCGAACGTGATGGGTTA
>DAOUFX010000437.1:0-18618 GCA_034429675.1 Anaerolineae bacterium
ACCCTCCAGATTTTGAGAAGATACAATGATTTAAGGTCAAAAGTCGAAGGTGTTTGAGTCAGATGGTCGTTCGTCGAATGGTTAGATATGGGCAGGTCAAGGTTGTGAAAAATTCCAGGTAAAAGTGCGCCGGCGAACATCTAAGCGGCTGATTACTTTGTAATTCGGAGTCTCGTTGCTCTCTGTGATTATGCGCGCAACGTTGACACGCCAGGAAAATACCCGGTTACGGACCTGTTCGGTGGGATAAAAATCGGATGGGACGCGCCAAATGGTTGAGCGCACATAGGCCGTGACCACGTCTTCTCCGGTTGCTGTCGGCACAATAAATTCAACCTGGTAATATTCGCGCTCGTCAAGAAGGCCGACCGAGAGCCATTGCAACACAATTTCTGCGTCGTTCCCCGAAAAAACCGCCTTATCCGGCGGATAAAGCATCTGCGGCGGCGAGTAGGCGGCTCGTGGCGTGGGGGTTCCGCCAAATGAAAGGGTTGCCGTTTCTGGCGTCGGTGTGTATAGGGGGATGGTCAGCACCCGCCCCTCGACGATGTTGGTTGAATCCGGCGCCATGTTGTTGACCTTGCGAATGTCATCTATGCTTACGTGATGTTCCTCGGCGATGGTTGAAAGGGCATCGCCCTGTTTGACCGTGTACAAGATGTAAGGTGCGGGCGTCGCTGTGGCTTCCCCCGGCTCGGATGTCGCCGTCGGTCCGGGTGTTGCGGTGGGCGGGGGAATCAGCAATTGGTCGCCTGCCACAATCATATCAGAATCCATGTTGTTGTACACTTTTAATTCGTCCACGGTCAGGTCGTGGGCGATGGCAATGCTCAGCAAGTTGTCATTGTTCTGGACGACGTAGACAATGGGCGGCAGTGGCGTCGGCGTCATGGTGGGCGTCGGCGTCATGGTGGGGGTGGGGGTAGCTGTAAAAGTAGGCGTGACGGTGGGCGTCCTGGTGATGGTTGGGGTGAACGTTGGCAATTCCGGCCCAAGTTTGCCCTGCGAAAGGTTCCAGCCAACGATAATCGAACCTGCTAGAATGGCTATGGCGACGACGGCCAAAATCACAATGCGCACCCATCCCAGTCGTCGCGCCGGGGTGTCGCCTGGCGTCGCCGGCTCCGCCGATTCCGTCAGCGAAGCTCCACACATTAAGCAGCTTTTTGCCCCCTCCGCTACGCGTACACCACAAACAGGGCAATGTCGTGGCGGGCGGTTGGATAGTGGTTGAATGATCTCTTCGTTATTTTCCATAGTCTTAGCCACAATGATAACACTGATACATCAAAGGGCAAGAAATCATGGCTTCTCATCGTGCATTGACATACGCTCGCTTTTGAGTATGATGGGGGATGGTTAAATTATTCCAACGGAACGGAGTTATGGTATGGCAGAGAAGCGAAGCAACCGGAAATTGGGAATTTTGGTAGGGGGTGGCCCGGCGCCAGGCCTGAATGGCGTGATTCATTCCGCTACCATCGAAGCGATCAATAACGGCATCGAAGTGATCGGCATTTATGAAGGGTTCAGACACCTTATGGAAGGACGGGTGCAGGGCAAGCAGTTGACCATCAACGACATCAGCCGCATTCACCGGGACGGCGGGTCCATTCTGCGCACTTCTCGCGCTAATCCGACCAAGTCCGAGAAATATCTGGAGAACTGCGGACGCGCGTTGGTGGACGCCGGCATCAATTGCTTGCTGGCCATCGGCGGCGACGACACGGCTTTTTCGGCTTACAGTGTCGCCAAGTATGTCAATGAAACTATGGGAATTCGGATTCAGGTGGTTCATGCACCCAAGACCATTGACAACGACTTGCCCATCCCGGAGGGCCTGCCCACGTTTGGCTTCGAGACGGCTCGCGAGGTCGGCACGCGGCTGGTGATGAACCTGATGGAAGATGCACTGACCACGCAACGCTGGTATCTGGTGGTCGCGATGGGCCGCAAGGCCGGGCATCTGGCGCTCGGAATCGGCAAGAGCTCCGGCGCGACCATCACGCTGATTCCTGAGGAGTGGGGCAATCAGCAGATACGGCTGCAGGAGGTGGTGGATATCCTGAGCACTTCCATCATCAAGCGCATGGCCGACGATAAGTTCCACGGTGTCGCCGTGGTTGCGGAAGGCGTTGTGGAGCAGATGACGGCGGAGGATTTGGATGCGTTGGACAACGTCGAGCGCGACGAGCACGGCCACATTCGCCTCTCTGAGATTAATTTCTCGGACATTCTCAAGAAAGCTTTGCGGGTTGAGCTGGACAAGATCGGTGTGAAGGCCGGCATCGTCAATATGGATTTGGGATACGAATTACGCTGCGCGGATCCCATCGCCTATGACATTGACTACACCCGCAGTCTGGGTGAAGCCGCTGTGGATTTCCTGCTCGCCGATAAATCCAATGCCACCGTCACGATTCAACAGAATCAGGCTGTGCCCATCCCCTTCGAGAAGATGATGGATCCGCAGACCGGACGTACTGAAGTGCGCAAGGTGAATATTGACTCGTTCATTTACAAGTCTGCGCGCAAGTTTATGATCCGTCTGGAAGAGGAAGACGCGCAGGACGAGATTATGCTGACCAAGATGGCGGCTCAAACCAAGCTCACGTTGCCCGAATTTATGGCGAAATACGGGTACTTGATGGGCGTGGATAAGCGGCCTTTCTAGTGAATGCACAAAAAAACGGGGACGGCCTTGGCCGTCCCCGTTTTTTTTGTGTGCATTTTAGCCCCACAGGTTTTTGAGCATACTGAAGGCCCGGCGCGAGAGCGCCTGCGCGATGACCATCACTTCCAACAGCACGATGAAGAGCACGAACGCTGTCACTAACTGCACCACTTGGGAACGGGCAATGATGGGAATCAGCGGCGGAAGCGGCACAACCTGATCGGCTCCCCCGGTAATTCTGAAGAACGGTATGAACAGGTCGGAGGCCCATTTGCCGACCAGCGCGCCGGCCGTCCCGCCGAAAGCCGTCAATACGGCGTATTCCATCACCACCTGCCCCATGATTTGCCGTCGCAACAGGCCGATCGCCCGCAGGATGGTGAATCGCTTGAGCCGGTCGCGCAAAGACGCATAAGTGTAGACCAGCAGCCCCATGACGGCCATCGCGACGGCGGCCATAAAGCCGACGGACAGCGTCCCAAAGACACCAACCCGCTCTTGTTTGGCCTGCTCTTCGGCGATGAGCTCGCGCGCGTTATTCACTTTATTGACAGTGAGGCCCAGCCCACGAATGGCTTTCAGCACTTCCTTATTGTTGGCGTCGTCGTCGAGGCGCAGCCAGATGTTGTGCGGCGGGATGATGCCAAAGTAGAAAGTCAAATATTCCAGATTTCCGATGAACGTCACTTCCCTTCCATTTTCGTAGACGGTCGGGAAATATTTGAAGGCGCCGGCGACGGTGAAGGTGGAGTACACGTTCAGCGCGTAGTTGATGCCGATGCGCACCTCGATGGTGTCGCCGACTTGCAGGTGGTTTTCCTCAAATACCTTCTCCGAAACCAGGATGGCGTCGTCTGAGACGGCCAGGCGGTTGAGCACACCCATCAGGGGGTCTTTGGCAAAGTCGGGGCGAAACCAGGCAACATCCCCAAAGTCGGCGCGGTCAACGGCAATGAAGCGTCCGCGCGCTTCACCGGTTTCGATGAGCGTGGCGCTCATGCCATAGTCGCCGACGCGCGCCGCCTGGGCCACCCCCGGCAGCTCTTCAAATTCCACCGGGAAGGGGATCCACTCGCCGGTCAGATCGCTGATGTCGGTGGGGACAGCGCCTTCTGGTCCCGATGCGCTGTCATTCGTTGAAGAAGGCATGGGCGTGAAAGCCATGTCCGAGCCGACATTGTAGTAGGTGCGATCCACCAGCCATTTGTCCAGGCTGGCTGCCATCGAGAGCATGTAGACGCCCAGCGCCAGCGAGACGATCACCAGCAACAGGGGGTTGACGTAAACCTGGCTTTGCCGTCCCAATTGGCGCAGCGCCAGGTGCGGCGTAGACCAGGGAATGACGCTGGCGATGATGTCTAGCGCGCGCATCGCCAGAGGGAAGATGCGCAATGTCAACAGACCGGCGGTAAGAATGAAGATCGCCGGCACCAGGATCAACAGGGGATCCTGGTACAAGTCCTCAGGGCGGTCTTGAACCAGCATCGCCAAAGTGCCGCGACGCGATAGTTGCTGGTAAGCGTAAATCGTCGGCAGGGCCAGGATGAAATCCAGGTAGAAGCGCTGCCAGAAAGGTTTGCTCTGCGGGCGCGCCAACTCCCGATCCACATCAATTGCCGTCAATCGGGTCGCGCGAACCGCCGGGATCAGCCGCGCCAGCAACGAGACGCTCAGCGCCACCAGGGTCAGGGTCAGGTTGAACCCGCGCAGCGAAACCGGCAAGGGGTCCCGCGTGACAAAGGAAAGGAAACTGGCGGTATTCCCCATCAGGCGGGCCAGCGCCATTCCCGACAAAATACCCAGCGGCGTCCCGACGATAAAGAGGAGGAATTCCTCAATAATCGTCAGGGTCAGGATGCTGGAAACGCGCAGGCCGCGCCCGACCAATGTGGCCGTTTCGCGCTGTTGCCAGGTCGCGATGATGGCCGAAGTTAGAAACAGGAAGTACAGCAAAAAACCGAAGGCCGGGAGATTGAAGCTCAGCAGCAGAATCGTCAAAAGGTTGCCGCGTTCTACAAATGAGGTCAACGGGTCCAACGGCGGTGTATTGATCTTGGCGCCGGGCAGGAACTTGTCAATGATGACGCTGGCGCGTTGAAAGCCGGTCAGGTAATCCTGCGCTTTGTCGGGGTAGACGTGGGCATCTTCCAGGATCACGTGCCAGGTCAGGTACCAACTTTTTGAGGGCACCAGGGGTTCGATGTATTGGATGTAATCGCTGCGACGTATCAGCATTGCGTTTTTCAACGTGGCGTCGGGGTTCTCGAACCAGAAGTCGGCCTCAACATCGGTGGCTTTCCAGATGCCTTGAACGCGGATGGGAACCGCCGGGGATGCCGTCGTTTGCCCGATTTTGAATTCTTCGCCAATGTTGATCCCCATTTCCTCGGCCAGGCTTGCGTGCATCCACACGTCCAGCACTTCTCCAGAAGACGCCCCCTCAAGGTCTATCGGGTTGCCCAGAACGTAGTCCAATTGATCGGTAACGTCTGCGATGTAGACGACGTCAACCGCTCCCAGAAAATTCTTGCCGCCATATTTCTCTGAGTTTGCCGGGGGCTGAAGCATCATGTTGCCGCTGTGCACCTGAATGCCTACGTGGCGTTTGGGCAATCCTACTTCACCGGCAAGCGCATCTGAAACGTGATCCGCCAATGTTTCGGCGCTCTCCAACGAAATTGGCGCGCGCGCGGAGGGGAAACTGTAGATGCTGGTAGAGAAGGGGGGGCGTTTGGTCATTTCGCTGAACTCTTGCAGCTCCTGGTTCAGCAGTACCTGATCCATCGCCTGAGCGAAGAACGAACCGTTCCCGACCAATCCTACGGCCAGAACGATGCCCAGCAGAGCCAGGAAGGTGAGTCCGGGGTGATTCCACAAGCGGTTGAAGGCCAGGCGTACCAACGCAAAGAATCGCAAAACCAATTTAACCATACAAACACCTTAAGCGAAGAAGTCCGTGAATCACCTCTGCCGGCGCACGTCCGGCAAAGGCAAACGCAAGTATAACATAGTTTAACAATCCTTCCATGTTCGCAGCTATTTGTGGAGGGCTGTCATTGCCGCGAGGTAAACTTCGCGCAGCGGCGCGTTGTGTTGCTCGGCCAGGCGGCGGCAGTCTTCGTACTCCGGCGCGGATTTCGTCTGCCCGTCTTCCAGCTGCGCGATCTTGACGCGCACGGGGCCGTAGGGGGTCTCCACAGAGCGGCTTTCGCGCGGAAGCGCGTGCCGCTGCACACGCTGTTCGCGCACTCCCAACGTGCTGGTTTCGGCGAAAAGGATGGCGTTCAGCGCGGGCACGTCGTCGGGGCGGCAGAGCGCCCGCAACAGCGTTGCCGGGCGGTTCTTTTTCATCTGGATCGGCGCGAAGAATACGTCCAGCGCGCCGGCGGCAAACAGCCTTCCCATCACGTACTCGTAAATTTCCGGGTTGAGATCGTCAATGTTGGTTTCGAGCACGGCCAGCTCGGATGCGGCGCAGGCCGGCGCGACGGCTTGATCGTGATTGTGCGGGTGGCCGTGATCGTGCGGGTGATCGTGATCGTGGTCGTGAGGGTGGTTGTGATCGTGGTCGTGAGGGTGATCGTGGTCGTGATCGTGCGGGTGGTCGTGATTGTGTGAGTCAGGCGATTTCGTCCGGTGCGGCTTTGGGGCGCCGGGGGTGGATTCGCCGAGCAGGACGCGCAGGACGTTGGGGATCGGCAGGTCGCGCGATCCCGCGCCGTAGCCCACCGCCTCCAGCGTCATCGCCGGGATTGGGCCGAAGTCGTCGGCGAGCGTGGCAAGCAGGACGGCGCCCGTCGGCGTGACCGTTTCCATTTCCAGCGGGCTGCCCGTCACCGGCACGCCTTTGAGGAGCGCGGCCGTTGCGGGGGCCGGCAGCGGGATTTGTCCGTGTGCGCCGCGAATGAAGCCGCGTCCCAGCGGCACCGGCGATACGACGACGCGCTCGACGCCCAGCGCGTCCAATCCCACCAGCGCGCCGACCACATCTACAATGGTGTCCACGCCGCCCAATTCGTGCAGGTGAACGTGATCCAGCGGCGCGCCGTGGATGTGCGCTTCGGCTTCGCCCATTTTATTGAAGATGGCGGCGGCCCGCTCTTTGATGGCCGGTGAAAGCTCGCTGGCTTCTACGATATGCACGAGGTCGGCCACGTGGCGTTCGGGTACGTCGTCTTTCACGATGACGTCCACTTTGGTAGCTGCGAACGCATTTTTAGCCACACTGCGCGTCCTGAGCTCAAAGTCGTCCAGGCGCAGCGCCGCCAGACGTTCGCGCAGGGTTTCCACGGGCAATCCGACATCCACCAGAGCGCCCAAAATCATGTCGCCGCTGGCGCCGGCGATACAGTCAAAGTAGAGCGTTTTCACCACAGTTTCACTCCTTGTTCGCGATCTGGCGTAGCAACAGGTGCGCAAAGACCGCGGCGCCGTAGCCGTTGTCAATGTTCACCACGGCGACGCCCGACGCGCACGAATTAAGCATCGTGAGCAACGGCGCTACCCCTTTGAAATTGACGCCATACCCCACGCTGGTCGGCACGCCGATGACCGGCGCCGACACCAGTCCGGCTACGACGCTGGTGAGCGCGCCCTCCATCCCGGCGACAGCGATGACCACGGCGGCATTCATCAGCCGCTCCAGCTCGCCCAACAGGCGGTGTAATCCTGCCACACCCACATCGTAAGCGCGCTCGACCCGGTGGCCGAGGAATTCGAGCACTTGCGCGGCCTCCTCGGCCACCGGCAGGTCGGATGTGCCGCCGCAGACGACCATCGCGTAGGGCGCGGGCGCTGCCGGCGCCGGCAGCGCCGTTCGCGTCAGCGTCAACAGGCGCGAGATCGGGTCGTAGTGCGCGTCCGGCAGACTGGCTTGAATTTCGACGGCCATCGCCGCGGGCACGCGCGTTCCCAACACCCGGTCATGAGCCTGCCACAGGCGTTCCAGGATTGCCGTGGCCTGCGCTGCGGTTTTGCTCTCGCAGAAAACCACTTCCGGCATCCCGTGACGCAATGCCCGGTGCATATCCAGCCGCGCGAAATCTCCCAGATCGTCGTAAGGCAACGTGCGCAATCGCGCCAGCGCCGCCTCAACGTCCGTTTCCCCCGTTTGAACGGCCAACAGTAATTGTCGTAGTTTTTCCGTGTCCATAGGCTCCTAAGATGGTCGAAAGTCGAAAGTCGAAGGTCGGGGAGTTGCAAGTTTCAAGTTGGAAAGTTGAAGATGTTTTTTCACGTTTCACGTTTCACGCTTCACGTTTCACGTTTCATTTTTTCGGTCGCGCGGCTTGTCCGTTGACTCCTTTCCCAACACGGCGTTCATGCTGCCGGAACGGAAGCCGGCCAGGTCCAGTGCAACGTAGAGGTAGTCGAGCGCTTTGAGTTCGGCGACGATGCGCTCGCGGTGAGCCAGGATGGCGGCGAAATCTTCCGGCGGCGTTTCGATCCGCGCCAGGCTGCCTTCGTGGTGACGCACGCGCAGTTGGCGCAGACCGAGGCCGCGCAGACATTGTTCGGCTCGTTCGATTTGATTCAACGCGGCCCGGGTGATAGGAATCCCGTAGGAGATGCGCGTCGCCAGGCACGCCGCTGCCGGGGCGTCCCAGTTGGGCAGTCCTAGTTCACGCGAAAGAGTGCGCACAGCGGATTTGGTCAGGCCGGCTTCTTGCAGTGGGCTGCGCACCCCGAATTCCCGAAGCGCGCGGGCTCCCGGACGATAGTCGCTCAGATCATCCACATTGGAGCCGTCGAGGACAAAGCGGTAGCCGTG
This sequence comes from Anaerolineae bacterium, assembly GCA_034429675.1. Taxonomy (GTDB): domain Bacteria; phylum Chloroflexota; class Anaerolineae; order B4-G1; family SLSP01; genus JAKQHY01. The sequence goes on from DAOUFX010000437.1 coordinate 8,445, forward strand.
CTGCCGGGCATATTCGCTCAACTGCTCACAGACGCCGGCTTTGCAAAAGTAGCATTTGTCAGGGGTGTTTTCGAGGAAGCGCGCGTCATCCATGTCGTGTTTGTCGAGAAGCACGTGTCGCGCGCCGATCTGTCGCGCCAGCGCTTGCGCTTCTTCCAACTCCCAGGACGGCATGGTCGGCGAGACGGCGGTGACGGCCAGCACTCGCTCGCCGAGCACCTCGTGGGCGACTTTGAGCAACAACGTGCTATCCACGCCGCCGGAAAAGGCCACCAGGGCGCTTTCCATTTCGCTCAGGATGTGTTTCAGGGATTGTAGGTTATTGGACATTTTCCTTGTTGTGCAACGCCCGGCGGTAGGCTGCCTCGTATGCTTTGGCGCTGTTTTCCCAGGAGTAGTCCTGCGTCATCGCCGTCTGTATCATCTGCTGCATATGCCGGGGACGGTCAAAGTAGGTACTCACTGCCCAGCCGATCGCGTAGTAGATCGCTCGCGGGCTGAGCTCGTAGAATTTGAAGCCGGTGCCGGCGCCGGTCGCCTCGTCGTATTGCTGCACCGTGTCTTCCAACCCGCCGGTAGCGCGCACGATGGGCAATGTGCCGTACTTGAGCGAGTAGATCTGGTTCAGGCCGCACGGCTCGTAGACGGAGGGCATAATGAAAAAATCGCTGCCCGCCTCGACCCAGTGCGCCACCTCGTTGTTGTAGCCGATGAAACTGCCGACGCGCCCCGGAAACCGTTGGGGCAGACCGCCATAATACCACTCCAGCGCTTTGTCCCCGGAGCCGAGAATGGCAAACTGTACCTGCATGTCGCGGACGGCGCTCTCGATCGCGCCCACCAGCACATCCAACCCTTTCTGTTCTACCAGGCGGCTGACGATGCCGATGATAGGGGTGTGCGGGTCTTCGGCCAGATTGAAACGGCGTTGGAGCTCGCGCTTGCAAACCGCTTTCCCCGCCAGGTCTTCCGGCGTGTAGCGAGCCGGGATCAGGCGATCCACTGCCGGGTTCCACTCGTTGTAGTCCACGCCGTTGAGAATTCCGATGTAGTCCGCTCCCTTGTCGTTGAGATACGGCGCCATCCCGTAGGCGTATTCTGGCGTGCGGGTCTCGTTGGCGTAGGTCGGGCTGACCGTGTTGACCAGATCGGCGTAGTGGATGCCGCCCTTGAGGAAGTTGACCGAGCCGTGATCTTCAAATTTGTCGGCGGTGAAGTTACCCCACTGCAGGCCGATGTAATCGTAATGCTCCGCTCCGTAGACCCCCTGATACCCGATGTTGTGGATGGTCAGGACGCTCGCCGCTCCGCCCAGCAGGGGATCGTTCCAGTGCCACACCTTGAGGTACGCCGCGGCCAGCGCCGTTTGCCAGTCGTGCGCGTGAACGATGTCGGGCGCAAAGCCCAGATCGTGGCAGAGTTGCAACGCGGCGCGGGTGAAAAACGCAAAGCGCCGCGGATTATCGCCGTAGTCGTTAAAATCAGCGTCGTGGTACAGCCCGGAGCGATCAAAGTAGCGGTTGGATTCGATGAAATAGACCGGAACCCCGCCGTTATCGGCCACGTGAGCGGCGCACCACTCCTCGGCGTTGCCCATCCATACTCCCAACGGAGCCAGCGCGGGGCGCAGGTCATACTTGCGCGCGTCAATGGACGCATACCTGGGCATCACCACGATAACTTCGTGCCCCAGCGCGCGCAACGCTTGCGGCAGCGCCCCCACGACATCCGCCAATCCGCCCGTCTTGGCGTAAGGCACACATTCGGACGTGAACATCGCAATTTTGAGGTTCGAACGCATGGTGGAATCCTTCCTGTTGTTGATTGGTTAATCCAGACCTTGTGATTTGCAACCCGAAATGCCGCCCGGCGCCTGCGCCAGCGGCGTTTGTTTGAGGGTGGGAATGTCCCCGGCGGCGACGGCGAACATCGCCACCTGAAGCTGGCGGCGGATGATCTCGATACAATCATACAGCGCCTGCGCTGAGATATCGGCGGCTTTGATGAGCGGCCCGGCGATGGCGGCCAGGTCTGCGCCCAGGGCCAACGCTTTGGCGATCTCAATGCCGGTGCGCAGCCCGCCGCTGGCGATGAGCGGGGTATCGGGCGCGATTTCGTGGGCTATGCGCAAGGCCGTTGCCGTGGGAATGCCCCAATCGCGAAAGGCCGCGGCCACTTCCCGTTGCACCACATTCTGGCTACGGTGCATTTCCACCTGACTCCACGACGTCCCGCCGGCGCCGGCGACATCCAGCACTGCGACACCGGCTTCAAGTAACTGTCGCACGGCGCGTTTTGACAGTCCCCAGCCCACTTCTTTTACAATGACCGGAACTTTCAGCGCTTTGCAGACGGCCTCGATACGTCGCAACAGCCCGGCAAACCGGGTGTCCCCTTCGGGTTGGAGCGCCTCTTGCAGCGGGTTGAGGTGCAAGTACAATCCATCCGCTTCCACCAGATCTACAAGGCGTTGGCAGTCGTCCGGTCCATAGCCGTAGTTTAACTGGATCGCCCCCAGATTCGCCAGCAATAAAACGTCCGGGGCATACCGGCGGACCTGGAAAGTCCAGTGAATGCCGGGATTTTCCAGCGCCGCGCGCATTGAACCGAGCCCCATCCCGATCCCGGCTGCTTGCGCTGCCTCGGCCAACATCCGGTTGATCTGTCCGGCGCGCGGCGTTCCACCGGTCGCCGAAGAAATCAGCAGCGGCAGCGCGAGCTTGCGTCCCATGAATGTGGTCGCGGTGCTCACCGCGTCCATATCCAGGTCCGGCAACGCCTGGTGCGCAAACCGGTAGAATTCGAAGCCGGTTGTCAAAACATCGAAAGAGACATCTTCTTCAAAGGTAATGCGGAGATGCTCGTCTTTGCGATGGATGGTAGTCTGGTCGGACATAACGCTCCTCGGAAGTGGTCCAAAGTCAAAGGTCGAAAGCCGCAGACCTTTGCGCGATATTTTTGAAACACCGTTTGTACTATACCTTAAAGGAAGTCCTGAGTCAATGCGCACCTTGACATTTGCCTTGCAGACGCTAAAATAGCCTGGTGCTACATTTTATTTCATCATGGATGGTTTCTACGGAACCTCGGGAGGTTAGATCATGGGTGAACTGAACGCAAAGCTATACGAACAGATCAAGGGCATCATCGTGGATATCCTGGCGGTTGACGAAGCGGCTGTCACGCCGACTTCCAAATTCCGCGAGGATCTGGGGGCAGATTCTCTGGACCTGGTCGAGTTGATCATGGCATTTGAAGAGGAATTCGGCGGGCGCATTTCCGACGACGACGCGCGGAGCATCACCAGCGTGGAGCAAGCCGTCGAGTATATCGGCTCCCGTATGCAGTCCGGGGCGTAAGCGCGCCATTTGACAGGGCAGTTACAAAGGCCATCCGCTGAGGATGGCCTTTGTTGTTGGGCGAAAGTCAATAATCATGCCCGTTTTGGTAAAAGGTTGGTTTAAAAAATCTTGACGAGCGTTTTGAGCTGTGCTATAATTGCAATGTTGGCGGGCGATCGGAGGTACCTGCGATGATTAAAGTAAACCTTTCACCACTGATCCACACGGAAGTCGGTCATCGTCAAACTGCAACCCTACGGCATGGGAACCTCACCATTGCTGATCTACATCTGGATCATCTGAACGGAACCTTACACTTTACCCGAATAGCCAGTGGGATTTTGTGTGAAGGTGCGCTTGAAACGCAAGTTGCCGTTGAATGTACGCGCTGTTTGAAGCAGTTCTATGAATCCATCCGCATTGAGCTTGAGGATGTGTTAAGTCTTCCCACTGCCGACCTGACACCTGAACGTCCTGTGCGCATCTCGGAAAATGGGTGGGTGGATCTGGCTCCGTTGGTGCGTGAGTACGTTTGGTTGAACATACCCGTGAAGCCCCTTTGTTCCCCTGATTGTCGTGGGATCTGCCCAAATTGCGGGGGAGATATTGCAGCGGGTGAGTGCACTTGTGAGGGTTCAACGACGGTAGATCCTCGTTGGGAAGCACTGCGCGGCTTGTTGGCGGGAGGAGACGAAGAGGCAGGGGCATAAGTAAGGAGGCCTATGGACATCGTTTCGGAGCTTTTAGAAAAGGCAGACGGCCAGGGATATCTTACCATGGAAGATGTTGTAGAGACCTTATCATCGTTGGGCGAAGAGCAGTCGGTCGAGTCGGTGATGGCAAATTTGCGGCGGGCCGGCGTCGAATTTGACGTAGATGATGAGGATGAGGACGTCGAGGTGATTGACGAAGAGCCTTCCATTGACGAGCTTGAGGAAAACCTTGAGCCTTGGGATGACAATGTCTACGACCTCGACGGCATTGGGGTGGACGACACGGTGGCGCTTTACTTGCGGGAGATGGCGCGAGTCCCGCTGCTGACCACGGAAGAGGAAGTAACGCTGGCGAAGAAGATTGAGAAGGGCCGTGAAACGCAGCATCTTTTACAAAACAACGGCCACCATTCTTCGGATGAGCTGATTGATTTGCGGGAGGCCGTTGACGATGGGTTAGACGCGCGCGACCATCTGATTCGCGCCAACACCCGTCTGGTGGTGAGCATCGCTAAGAAATACATCGGACGGGGGGTGCCTTTTCTGGATTTGATTCAGGAGGGCAATCTGGGCCTGATGAAGGCGGTGGAGAAGTTCGAGTATCAGCGTGGCTATCGCTTTAGTACGTATGCCACCTGGTGGATTCGCCAGACGATCACCCGCGCCATTGCCGACCAGGGCCGCACCATTCGCGTTCCGGTTCACATGAGCGACCGCATCCGGCGGCTCTATCGCCGGGCGCAGGAGATCGAGCAAGAGCGTGGAACCCGCCCAACGCCCGAAGAGTTGGCGGCGGAGATGGGGTTGGAACCGCGAAAGGTGCAGTGGATGTTGCGGGTATCCTGGCAGCCTCTCAGCCTGGAACACCCGGTGGGGGAGGACGAGGATAGCGAGTTGAGCAATTTCATCGAAGATGAACACACACCCACTCCGCCTGACACGGCCTACCGCACGATGTTGCGTGATCGTATCGAGGAAGTGTTGAAGACACTCAGCCCCCGCGAGGTGCGTATTCTACGCATGCGGTTCGGGTTGCAAAACGGGAGAAGCTACACGCTGGAAGAGGTCGGGCAAAAATTCGGACTGACCCGTGAGCGTATTCGCCAGATCGAGGGGCAAGCTTTACGCCGACTGCGTCATCCCAGCCGTAGCCGTGATTTGCGCGACTATTTGCGCTAAACAAGTTTTTTGCTAAATTTGGGTTGTCCGCTATAATACGAAAATCAAGCTTAAATCTACCGTGAGAACAAACGATGAACCGGTATTTTTTCAATGGGATGACAATGCATAGCGCGCCGTGGCGCACAGGGAGCGAGGTCCTGTAAGCGCCCGGTCCGTGATGCACGGAAAACGGCATAAACCCCACCAGCCTCGCTGGTGGGGTTTTTTGTTGACATATTGATGTGTTGCCGAACTTAATCTTCAACTTTTAACTTGAAACTTTCAACTTGAAACTTTTCTGGAGGAGAAACATGGCTAAGAAGATTCTGGTTGCAGTGGGTTGGCCTTACGCGAATGGCGACTTACATATTGGACATATCGCCGGAGCTTATTTGCCGGCGGATATTTATGCGCGGTATCACCGCTTGTGCGGCAATGACGTGTTGATGGTATCCGGTTCCGATTCGCACGGGACGCCCATCACGGTGCGCGCCGACGCCGATGGTGTGAGCCCCCGCGACATTTTCGAGCGCTACCACCGCCGTTTCCTGGACACGCAGCGCGACCTGGGCATTTCTTACGATTTGTTTACCCATACCGATACGCCCAATCACTACAAGGTTTCGCAAGATGTCTTCCTGGCACTGTACGAACACGGCTACTTGCGCGTCGAGACCCAGCAGCAGTTCTATTCCGAGGCGTCGCAGCAATTCTTGCCGGATCGTTACGTCGAGGGAACCTGCCCCTTCTGTGGCTACGCCGACGCACGCGGCGATCAGTGCGACGAGTGCGGCCGTCTTCTGGATGCGCTGGAGCTGAAGAACCCGCGTAGCAAAATTGACGGTTCGACGCCGGTGATTCGCGACACCGAGCACTTTTTCCTTGATCTGCCCAAGCTGGCGCCGGCGGTGCTGGCTTATCTGGAAGAGGGCAAGGAGGACTGGCGTCCCAACGTGATCAAGTTCGCGCGGAATTACGTCAAGGGCGGCCTGAAGAGTCGCGCAATCACCCGCGACATCGAGTGGGGCATTCCGGTGCCGTTGGAAGGCTACGCCGGCAAACGTCTTTACGTCTGGTTCGAGGCGGTGATCGGTTATCTTTCAGCCAGCATCGAGTGGGCCAAACTGGTGGGGAACCGCGACGCCTGGCGCGATTGGTGGTATGCTCCCGACGCCCAAACGCTCTATTTCATCGGCAAGGACAACATCCCCTTCCACACGATCATCTGGCCGGCGGAGCTTATCGGCGTAGAGCGTCTGTACGAGTCGGATCCACAGAAAAAGCTCAATTTGCCCTTCGATGTCCCCTCCAACGAGTTCATGAACCTCTCCGGGTCGCAGTTCTCCAAGAGCCGCGGCCATACGATCACCGTTCCCGATGTCTTGTCGCGCTACGACGCAGACGCCATCCGTTACTACGTGACGGTGGTTCTGCCCGAAACCAGCGACAGCGACTTCTACTGGGATGACTTTGTCCAGCGCAACAACGGCGAGTTGGTCGGAGTCTGGGGCAATCTGGCCCACCGGGTGCTTTCTTTCACGCACAAACACTTTGCGAGCGTACCGGAGCCGGGGCCGTTCTCGGATGTGGACCGCGAGTTGTTGTCCCGGGCCGAATCTGCTTTCGCGCTCGTCGGGGAACACCTGGCGGCTCGCCGGTTCCGGGCGGCGCTCCAGGAGGCGCTGGCTTTAGCCCGCGAGGCCAACCGCTACCTGGAAGTGACATCGCCCTGGTCGGCGATCAAGCAGGATCGCCAGGCCGCCGGAACCAGCCTCTACGTGGCGTTGCAGGCGATCAACGCGCTGAAAGTGTTGTTCGCGCCTTTCCTGCCGTTCTCGTCCGAGGCGTTGCACAAGACGCTGGGGTACACGGCGCCATTGTTTGGGCAGCAAACTATCGAAACGGTGCAGGATGGCGGGCGCGAGTATCCGGTCTTGCGCTACGACGCTTCCGGCGCTACGGGCCGTTGGGTGTACGAGACATTGCCGGCCGGCCAGCCTCTGGAAAAACCCGCGCCGCTTTTCAAAAAGTTGGACGAGAGTGTGATCGAGGAAGAATTGGCGCGTCTTGAGAACAAACCTGCGGCATGATGCGTGACGGCTCGGCGCGTTTTACGGCGCGTTTCTTGCGGCCGCTCTGCTGTTGTTGGCTGCTGTTTGCGCTGCTGACTCTGACCCTCGACGCGCAATCGTTGTGGTGGGATGAGGGCATCAGCCTGCACCTGGCCGCCGTGTCCTGGCCGGAGGTGGTGGCCGATCGCGCTGCGAATATTCACCCGCCGTTGTACTTTTTTGCGCTCAAGCTCTGGACGGCGGCGGCAGGGCGGACGCCCTTCGCGGCGCGCTATTTCTCGGCGTTGGCGTTGACCTTGTTGCCGGCGGCGGCTTACACTTTTGTCCGCCGGCGTGTGGATGCTCGAACCGGGCGGGCAGCGGCGCTGCTTCTGGCGCTGTGCCCGCCTTTGTTCATCTATGGGCAGGAAGTGCGCGCCTATGCGTTTTTGCCGTTGGCGGCGCTGGCGTTGTTGGCGCAGGTCTGGCCGCCTGAGGGCCGGCGGGCGTTCCCGGCGCAGGGACGTATCTGGCCGGTGGCGTTGGCTCAGGCCGCATTTGCGCTGACCCATTACGCGGGGATCATCGCCGTGGGATGGGCCAACCTGGTTTTCCTCGCGCGTTGTCTGCGCGCGCGCGAGCGCGGCCCGTGGCGGCGCTGGCTGTTGAGCGCCGGGCTGACGGCGCTGCTGGCGTTGCCCTGGGCCGTGGCCGTGTTGGCGGCGCGCTCGCTGACGCCTCGCGGCGACGCCGGTCTGAGCAATGTTCTGGACAAGCCGCTGCCGGTGGATTATTTCCTTCGCCTGATCGCGATTTTCCACGCGGTGGGGCTGCCGGGAGCGATGACAGACGCCGCGCTCTTCCGCCCGGCTTTGCTTGTTGGCGGGTTGCTGGTTTTGGCCCTGGCGTTTTCTCTGGCGCGCCGGGCGCGCGCCGATTTCCCCGGGTTTCGCCCGATCCCCCGGTTTTTCCTGGCGTGGCTCTTACCTCTGTGCGCGGCCCCGCTGATTTGGACGCTCAGCCCGCAATCTCACCCACGTTACTTGTTGGCATTTGTCCCGATGGGGTGGCTGTTGGCGGCGACGCTGGTCGCGATCAAGGCGTTGCCCTCATGGTTGCGCGGCGCTCTGTTGGCGGCGTTGCTGGTGACGAGTTTGTTGGGCCTGCGCGCCTATTTGACGAATCCCGTCTATGCTCGCAGCGACGTCCGCGCGGCGGCAACTTACGTGCGGGACGTTGCCCGCCCCGGCGATGTGGCGCTGGCGCCATACACGGATTGGTCGTTGGCGCAGTATGCGTTGGGCGACGCCACGCCGGTGATGTTGCCGCCATCGTCAGACGACGCGGCGGTAGCCGGGCTTCTGTCGCGCGTCGCGCCGCCCGGGCGACAGGTGTTCGCGCTCGACTATGGGCGTGCGGCGCTGGATCCGCGCGGACAGGTGCGCACGCTGCTGGAGTGGGGCGGCTATCTGGCGACGCAGCAGCGCTTTTCCGGCGTCACTCTGGGAGCTTACGCGCGGTACACGTCTACTGTCATCGTTTTCAACACCGATCCGGCGCTGTTCCCGGCGTGCGTCAGGGCGACCTCGCCGTGTCTGACGGGGGCGGCGTTGGAGCCGCATCCCGACGGCGGCGCGGCGCTGCCGGTGTTGCTGCGCTGGGAGGGACCCGCCGCAGCCCGCTATTCGGTCGGGCTGCGGGTTTATGCTCCAAGCGGCGCGCTGATCGCGGCCAAAGATGATCCGTTGCTGGATGCGGCGCTGCGTCCTACTGCGTTGTGGAGCAGCGCCCCTGTCACTACTTATCATCTGATCCCGCTTCCGGTAGGGTTGCCGCCGCGCCCGTATCGTGTCGAGGTGGGCGTGTACGCCACGGATGCGCCGGCGACACCCCTCGCGCTGACCCGCGCCGGCGCCCCGCCGACCCCCCATCTGTCCCTGGGCGCGGTCACACCGACGCTGGCATCGGCGCTGGCGACGTCGGTGTATGGCCTGTCCGACGGGCCGGCGGGGCCGGAGGGGTTGAGCGCGCCGGGCCCCGTCCTGTTGGGCGCGGCGCTGGATCGCGCGTTGGTCTATGCCGGGCAACCGCTCTTCGTGACGCTGCGCTGGCAGATGGGATCGCAACAGATTTCCGGTGAACCGACGTTGCAACTACGACAGGGCGAGCGGGTGTTGGTCGCGACCCCGGTATTGGCGGAGCTGCCGGCGCTGCCTGAGGACCGTCTGGTGTTGGAGCATCTGGCTCTGACCGTGCCGGCGGATGCGGAAGATGGGGACGCCGCCGTCGTGTTGCGGGCAGGGGAAGCGGATGTCGCGTTGGGCGCGGTGGAACTGAGCGTTGGCGAGCATCTGTTCGCCGCGCCGGCGATTGCCCATCCACTCGACGTCGCCGTGGGCGATGTGGCGACACTGTTGGGATACGACCTCGCGCCGGCGCCGTCGTTGCGCAACGGCGCGCCGGTCACGCTGACGTTGTTCTGGCAGGCCGGCGCGGGCGTGCAGGACGACCTGACCATCTTTGTGCATCTGGTGGGGCAGGACGGCGCCATCGTCGCTCAACACGACGGCAAACCCTCCGAGGGAACCCGCGCCACCACCGGCTGGATTCCCGGTGAAATCATCGAAGACCGCCACGTTCTCGTCTGGCAGCGCGACTACCGCGGCCCGGCGACCCTGCGCGTGGGGTTTTACGATCCAAACAGCGGCGCGCGTGTGCTTTGGGCGGACGGGCGCGACGCCTGGCCCCTGGCGGATGCGCTCACGGTGGATTAAGATACTTGTGACTCTTTCCCCTTGTGGTATAGTTTGCTACGAGGAATCTATCATTAACCGACGGTTGAATGAAAATTGCAATGCGACGGCAGAGGCTAAAAGGAAGGTGTTTTTCGCACACGGTACCCCGTGTG
>DAOUFX010000438.1:0-7105 GCA_034429675.1 Anaerolineae bacterium
CCTGGATTCCGGCATCCTGTGGGAATGGCCGGTTGGGTTTCGGACGGAGTTGCTGCTGCGGATCGCTTTCCTGACCCGGCCCAGGCCTTTGGACGTCACGATGGCCTGCGGCAACGCGGATTGCGGCCAGAAAATGGAAGTGGAATTCCAGGAACAGGACCTGGTCCCCTATTTTCGAGGTGTTCACTGAGCCTGCATTATTCTGATCGCAAGCGAAATTTTCTTATCCTCATTGTGTTTTTTTGTGTGACCGCCGCTATTGGCTTGAGTCTGACATTTTCTCATTCCTGGAATAACGCTTCGGTTACTCCCACGCTTTCCTTGTTGCCCACTCCGACATCCTGGCCGCTTGCGGAGCGCCTGGACTCTCCCGAATATGGTGTGAACGTTCATTTGTGGTGGGACCCGTGGGCGGGTGTGCGCCGCGATTGGTCTTTGGTGAAGGACGCCGGTTTCACCTGGGCCAAACAACGTCTTGCCTGGCAGGATGTGGAGGGCGCCGGTCCCGGTATTTATGCGTGGGAAGCTGCCGACCAGATTGTGGAGGGCGCCGAGAAGGCCGGCGTATCGTTGGTTTTTCGGATTGATTATGCGCCGGGTTGGGCCTTGCTTCCGGCAGAGGCCGGCTCGCCGCCGGTGGATGTAGCCAAGCTTGGCGATTTCTGTCACATGCTGGCGGCGCGTTACCGGGGGCGTGTGCGCGGCTATCAGGTCTGGAACGAACCGAATCTGGCGCGCGAATGGCGTGGCAGCCCGCCAGATCCTGCCGGGTACGTGAAGTTGTTGCGCGCGTGCTACGTCGGCATCAAAACGGCGGACCCTGAAGCTCTGGTCATCTCTGCCGGGCTTTCTCCCACCGGTTCCGGCTTGCCGGATGCATTGCCGGACGAAACTTACCTGGTCGGGATGTATGAAGCGGGGGCTGCTCCCTATTTTGACCTGTTGGGACTAAATGCACCAGGGTATAAGGCGCCGCCGGAGATTGCGCCTGACGTTGTTGCCGATCCCGATAGCGGCTATGGCGGGCATTCATTTTTCTGTTTCCGTCACGTGGAGAATATGCGCGCGATTATGGAAAGTCAGGGGGACGCCGGCAAGCAAGTCGCCATTCTGGAGTTCGGTTGGCATACGGATGCTCGGACCAACCACCCCGATTATGCCTGGTTCGCGGTAACGCCGGAGCAGCAGGGGGAGTATCTGGTGCGGGCATTTCAGTACGCGCAGGAGAACTGGTCCCCCTGGATCGGTCCGATGTTTGTGTGGAATATTCCCGACCCGCAATGGACGCCCGACAACGAGGAATTCTGGTGGGGCATTGCCGATCCCTTCTGGTGGGGTTTGGAAGGCGACTACAAATTGTGGCCGGGCTCCGCTGTGCGCCCGGCCTATGATGCTTTGAAGGCCATGGAAAAACCTTGAGCGGACAAATTATACATAAGGAGAGAGTGCGATGACTATTCGGTTTGGAACTGACGGTTGGCGTGCCGTTATTAGTGACACCTTCACCTTTGAGAATGTGCGGCTGGTTGCCCAGGCCATCGCCGACTATGTGCGCGAGTTGAGCAAGCGCGATCGTCCAGAGGTGGTGGTCGGTTTCGATACCCGTTTTTTGTCGGATCGTTATGCGCGCGAGGTGACGCGGGTGATGGCCGGGAACGGGATCGTGGCGCATTTCACCCGTGCCGATGCGCCGACTCCGGCGGTCTCGTATGCCATCGTGGAAAAGAAGGCCGAGGCCGGTGTGATGATCACGGCCAGCCACAACCCGCCGCGTTACAATGGCGTCAAACTCAAGGCGGCCTTTGGCGGATCGGCGTTGCCGGAGCAGGCGCGCGAGGTCGAGGCGTTGCTGGATCGCAATCAGCGCGAGGGGCGCGGCCCCAATTTGATGGATTATGATCAGGCGCTTCAGCAAGACATGATCCGGCGTTTTGACCCGGCCTGGGCCTATTATCAGCATGTGTCCACGTTGGTAAATCTGGATATCATTTCTACAGGCGAATTGCAAGTGGTCGCCGATGGCATGTACGGCTCCGGACGCGGCGCATTCCGCGATTTGTTGAGCCGGACGCGCTGCCCGGTTCACCAGATCCGCTGTGAGATGAATCCCGGTTTTGGCGGCATTCATCCAGAGCCGTTGGGTCACTTCCTGCAAGCGTTGGCGGCGGAAATCCAGAATCACCACGCCGACGTCGGTCTGGCTACGGACGGCGACGCTGATCGCATCGGTGCGATGGACGCCCAGGGAAATTTTGTGGACCCGCATCACATTTTTGCCCTGTCGTTGCGCTATCTGGTGGAGAAGCGCGGTTGGACCGGATCGGTGATCAAGTCAGTCTCTACCACGCGGATGGTAGATCGTCTGTGCAAGCGTTACGGGTTGACGCTTCACGAGACGCCGGTGGGCTTCAACTACATTGCCGACCACATGCTGGCCGAGGATGTGTTGATCGGCGGCGAGGAGTCGGGCGGTCTCTCGATCAAAGGGCACATTCCTGAGGGCGATGGCATTTTGATGGGGATGTTGTTGTTGGAAATTATGGCCGAGGCGAAAGCTCCCCTGTATGATTTGATCCAGGATATTCAGCGTGAGGTAGGCCCGGCGCGCTATGCGCGTTGCGATATCCCCCTCAAGCGTCCGGTGCCCAAGAAGGAGATGACGGCGCGCTTGACCGATCAGGCGCCCGCTCAACTGGCCGGCCAGACCGTGGCCGAGGTTAGCACTTTGGACGGCGTGAAGTACATCCTGGCAGACGACTCCTGGCTGCTGATTCGGCCTTCTGGCACCGAGCCGGTTCTGCGCGTCTATGCGGAAGGGGTTTCGGACGATGAGGTCAAGGCATTGTTGGCATTCGGGCAAGAGGTGGCTGAGGTATAGCCCCGTCGCGCGCGGTGCACGACCGCGACCTGAACGCGGCGCGCAACCTGGCGCAACTGGCAACTACCGTGAGTTCCACGGGAAGTCACGCCTGCGGAGAGGCTGTAAGTCCGGTTCTGAACCGGCAGACCTCGGCGAAGCAGGAACCAAACCGCAGTTTAGGCCTTACCTGGATTTGCATAAGTTTTGGAGAACGGACTTGCTCAACGGTTATTCTCGCGTATAATGACAGGCGTCCGGGGAAGTGTCGGAACGGGCAGACGAGCATGACTTAGGATCATGTGCTGCAAAGCGTGCGGGTTCAAGTCCCGCCTTCCCCAAGCATTGACGCAAACGGCAGTGTGGGTCACACTGCCGTTTGCTTTTTGACCAATCTTGAGGTATCTTAAAGGAATTAGAAAGGCGAGGTGGGATATGGCGAATGTATTGATTGTTGACGATGAATTCTCCATTCAACGCATGTTGAGTTACATCTTGCAGCGCGAGGGACACACACCGTTGATGGCCGGCAATGCCAGCGAGGCCCTGGTTCATCTCAAAAAGAAGCCGGTGGATTTGGTTTTGTTGGATATTGCCATGCCGGATATAGACGGGATTGCATTTTTAACGCAGTTGCGGGCGATGCCGGAATACAAAGAGTTGCCGATTGTGATGTTGACGGCTAACACGCATTCGCAGGTGCGCCAGGCGGCAGTAGATGCCGGAGCCACTGCGTTTATGAACAAGCTGGCAAACCCTGATGATCTATTGAAGGTTCTTGACGGGTTGCTTGAAGAGGAATAGCGAAGGGTGTCGGGCTTAACGTTGCCCGTTGCGCGAGATAACAGAGTCAGGCGAGGTTTTTGTCTTTTGATGATAAAAAGTCGCCGGCCGGGCATCCCGACCGGCGACTTTTCTGTTATTGTAAAGTTTTCAGGCGCCGGGCGAGCTCCATACAGGCGCGTCCATTGTGATAGGGACATTTCCAGAAGCTGACCTTAGCCGCGTCATGGTCCCCGATCCGGTGGTCGCGGGTGACGTAGCGGAACCATTCCCCGTGTGGCCGATCCACCAGATGCGCCTCGATAAAATCCCAGCATCGTAGCGCTGCCTCCAGGAAATGCGCTTGCCCCGACAGTTGGTAGGCGTTCATAAATCCGACCGTGGCCTCGGCCTGGGGCCACCATTCTTTGTCGGTGTTGGTGAATCCGTGGGGATCGGCTTCGTAAAGGATGGCTCCATCGTCGTCCAGACTTTCGTCGTAGGTGACTTGAGCCATCTTGAGCGCCAGCTCCTTGATGCGTTGCAGCAATGCCGGGTCGCCCAGGACTCCGGCGGCTTCGACCAACAACCAGCTTGCCTCGATGTCGTGGCCGTAGGAGATGTGGTCGGATTTGGGTTCCCAGCGCTCGTCGAAGAAGAGTTGCGCGTGGTAGGAGGTCGGGTGGATGACGTGCGTGACCATCACGTCCACCAGCTCCGTCTGTTTGCGTCGCAGTTCGGCGTCGTCCCAGACGCGCAGCAGATTGGTGTAAGCTTCCATGATGTGCAGGTGCGTGTTCTGCGACTTGGCCTCGTTCATGTCTATGGCGCTGAGGCGCAGATCGGTTTCGAGCTGCCAATCGCGGGTGCAGGCTTCCAGGTAGCCGCGATGTTGGGGATCGTAGCTGTGTTGCTCGATGCGCTTAAAGAGCGCGATAGCTTTGTCCAACGCTTCCTGCTTGCCTGTGGCGGCGTAGTATTCCGAAAGCGCGTAGATTCCAAACGACTGCCCGTAGATTTGCTTGCGGGTTTTGGTTGGCGTTCCGTCGGCAGCGATTTCCCAATACAAACCCTCGTGCTCACGATCCCAAAAGAATCTGATCAAAGTATCGTAAGCGTAGTGCGCCATCTCCAGATATTCCGGCGCCTGATACTGGCGGTAAGCCGCCGCGTAGGTCCACAGGATGCGTGAAGCAAGCAGCGCACCTTTCGCGGCATCCCGCTTCACCACCAGCTCGCTGCTGATTTCGCCGTAGAATCCGCCGTGTTCTGCATCTTTGGTGTACTTGATCCAAAACGGCAGGATGTTGTCGCGCAACTCGGCTTCGATTCTGGTCAGATAGGGCGGCAGGGTATGTTGGTCGGCCATGCGCCAGTTATTTCAACACGGATAGCGCGTTTTTCACAATCGCGGTGAACGAATCCACTTTGAGGCTGGCGCCGCCGACGAGGGCCCCGTCAATGTCCGGCATGGCGATGAACTCGGCCATGTTGTCGGGCTTGACGCTGCCGCCGTATTGGATGCGGATGGCCTCGGCGACGGCTGCGCCGTAGAGCGCGGTCAGCACGTCGCGGATGGCGGCCTTGATGATGCCGTTGGCATCGTCGGGGGTCGCGGTCAGACCGGTGCCGATGGCCCAGATGGGTTCGTAGGCCAGCACGACTTTGGCGGCGTCGCCCGCAGAAATGTCCGCGAATGCGCCGTGAATCTGGCTCGTGACAAAGGGCACCGTCTCACCGGCCTTGTTCTGCTCCAGGCTCTCGCCGATGCAGACGATGGGGGTGATCCCGTGGGCCAGGGCGGCTTTGAGCTTCAAATTGACGGTCGCATCGGTCTCGCCGAAGTATTGGCGGCGTTCCGAGTGGCCGAGGATGACGTACTGCGCCAGCTCCTTGACCATCACCGGCGAAATCTCACCGGTGAACGCGCCTTCGTCTTTCCAGTACATATTTTGCGCGCCCACGCCGATGTTCGATCCGGCGAGCGCCTGGCTTACCGCTGCCAGCGCCGTCGCCGGCGTGCAGACGGCCAGTTCCATCGCCGTCGCATCTGCCAACGATTGCCGCAACCCCTGCGCCAGCGCGACGCCCTCGGCCACGGTCTTGTACATTTTCCAGTTGCCTGCTATGAATGGTTTTCGCATGATATCTCCAATGAAGGGGATTATGTGATTAGGGATTGGGGGAGTAGGGGATTGGGGAGATTTTCCTAATCCCTAATCCCCAGTCCCCAATCCCTCAATCCCCAATTACTTGTCTTGCAACGCTGCCACACCGGGCAGGACTTTGCCTTCGAGGAATTCCAGGCTGGCGCCGCCGCCGGTCGAGACGTGGCTCATCTTGCCGGCGACGCCGGCTTTCTTGACGGCAGAAGCGGAATCGCCGCCGCCGATGATGGTGACGGCCTTCAGTCCGGCCATAATTTCGGCGATGGCGAAGGTGCCCTTGGCGAAGTTAGCCATCTCGAACACGCCCATGGGGCCGTTCCAGGCTACGGTTTTGGCAGAAGAGAGAATCTCGCCGTATTTGGCGATCGTCTCCGGCCCGATGTCGAGGAGGCGCCAGCCGGGTTCGACGGCATCCACCGCGACGATTTTGTGGGGCGCCTCGTTGTCAAACGCATTGGCGACGACGCCGTCTACAGGGAGCACCAGCTTGTCGCCGCTTTTCGCCAACAGTTCCCGCGCAATGTCGAGGACTTCGTTTTCGACCAGCGAATCGCCCATTTCCAGGCCTTGCGCCTTGAAGAACGTGTTGGCCATCCCGCCGCCGATGAGAACCTTGTCGGCGACTGCGACCATATTCTGGATGACAGCGATTTTGTCCGAGACTTTCGCACCACCCAGGATGACGACGTAGGGATGTTCCGGGTTTTCGGTGGCTTTGCCCAGGAACTCGACTTCTTTCTCCATCAAGAATCCGGCGATTGCCGGCAGGTAGTGCGCCACGCCCTCGGTGCTCGACTGCGCGCGGTGGGCGGTGCCAAAAGCATCCATTACAAAGAGCTCGCCCAACTTTGCCAGTTGTTCGGAGATCTTGGCGTCGTTTTTGGTTTCGGCCTTGTAGAAGCGCACGTTTTCCAGCAGCATGACCTCGCCCGGTTTGAGGGCGGCGGCCATCGCTTCAACTTCGGCGCCGATGCAATCGGGCGCGAACTGGACCGGCTTGCCCAGCAGTTCGCTCAAGCGCTCGGCCACCGGCTTCAGGCTGAACTCGGCTTCGTAGCCGGTTCCGGCGGGGCGGCCCAGATGCGACATCAGCACCAGGGCGGCGCCCTGTTCCAAAATGTAGTTAATGGTGGGAAGCGTCGCCTTGATACGTTTGTCGTCGCTGATGGCGCCGTTCTGGAGGGGGACGTTGAAATCGGCGCGCATCAGAACGCGCTTGCCTTTCAAATTCACGTCACGAATGGTTTTCTTGTTCATCAATCACCTCGATAGTTCTAAAAAAAGAGGGGATAAGTGGGGTAGGGGGGCGGGCGCAGCC
>DAOUFX010000439.1:0-10808 GCA_034429675.1 Anaerolineae bacterium
TTTGGTTTTTGGGTTTTGGGGTTTTGGGGATTAGGGGATTAGGGGATTAGGGGATTTGGGATTGGAGCTTTCTTCCCCCAATCTCCCAATCCCCCAATCCCCCAGTTACCAATCCCTTTCTCAATGATGGAGGCGATATGCAAAGTGTTTATCTTTCGGCGAGCCACGTGCAGAAGCGTTATGGCAGCACGCTGGCGTTGCAAGACGGTTCGTTGGAGTTGCGCCGGGGCGAGATCCTGGCCTTGCTCGGTCCCAACGGCGCGGGCAAGACGACGTTGATCAAAATCCTGGCGACGGTGCTCACGAAGGACGCCGGGCGCGTGGAGATTCTCGGCTACGACCTGGACCGGAACACCCAAGAGATTCGCCATTTGTTCGGCTACGTCGGGCAGGACACGGAACGTTCCGCCTACGCCCGGCTGACCGTCGTCGAGAACCTGCGCTTTTTCGGCGCGCTGCGCGGGATGAGCGACGGGCAGATCCAGCAGCAGATCGAGAAACTGGCGGCCTACTTCGATTTTCACGAGTGCCTCGGCAAGCAGTTCGTGCAGCTTTCCGGCGGGCAGAAACAGACGGTGGTCATCATGCGCGCCCTGTTGCACAATCCGCCGTTGATCTACCTGGACGAGCCGACCAAGGGGCTCGACCCGATCGTGGCCAAGAAGATTCGCGCTTTCTTGAAGCAGTTCGTACAGAAGGAGAGCAAATCGCTCCTGCTCACCTCCCACGTGCTCTCGGAGGTGGACGAGCTGGCCGACCGCGTCGCGCTCATCCATCGCGGCAAGATCACCGCGGCGAGCACCCCCGACGATCTCAAGGCCTCCGTCGGCGCCGCCGACTCCATCGAAATCGAAAAAGCCGCGCTGCCGCCGGCCACGCGGGCGCGGATCGAGCAACTGGAGACCGTGCTGTTCGCCCAGGAGCGCAACGATCACTGGGTTGCTTTCGGGGTGGCCGACGCCATGCTCGGCGCCGAAACCATCATTCGTGTGCTGCGGGAGGACAACGTCCACGCCCGCTTCCGGCATCACGCCGTCTCGCTGGAAGATGCGTTCGTGCATCACATCGGCGAGTTGAGTGAACGCTTCGATCAATAGGAGAGAACCATGCAAACCGTTTCAGCTTTATCCGCCCCAATTCAATCCGTTGCCCAATCTGCCGCCGCCCAGACCCTATCCCGGCCTACCTCCGCCTGGCGCATCATCCGGGCGACGGTGAGCAAAGAACTGCGCACGGCGACGCGCTACCTGCCCAACCTGGCCGGGTCGCTGGTGAACCAGGGCGTCAGGGTGCTCTTTTTCCTGCTGCTGTCGTCGGCGATTTCCGTTAACGGCGTCGGTGTGGCCGGCCAGGCCTTGACCGGCCACGATCTGTTTATCTCGTTTCAGAGCGGGTTGCTGTTGACCCTTTTCATCGGCGTCACGTTGTGGGGGCCGATCAACACCGTGCGGAACGATCTGTACAACGGCACGCTTGAATTCCTGTACAGCAACCCGGGTTCGCGTTACGCCTACTACGTCGGCAGCGTGCTGGCGAAAGTGATGATCGAATTGGTGTTGTTTCTGCCGCTCTACATTTTCCTGGCCGTCTACTCGCGGGCGAGCCTTCCCAGCATGCTGATGGTGCTGCTGGCGTGCGCCGTGATCCTGGTCGCGTTGACGGCGATGGGCGTGATGGTGGCGCTGCTGGCCCTGCTGTGGCGGCAGGTGGATTCGATTGTCCAGGTTTTGGGGATCATGTTCGAGATGATCGGGGGCGCGTATCTGCCCGTGACGGCCTATCCCACTCTGGTGCGCTACCTGGCTTACCCGTTGCCGCACACCTGGGGCTACGATCTCATCCGTTATTACAGCTTTGGGGGAGACTGGCAGACGTTGTTGCCGGTGTGGCAAGAGTGGGTCATCATCGTCGCTTTTGCCATCGGGTTTACGCTGGCCTCGCGCTATTTGCTGGGGAAGGCCGAACAGCAGGCCAAGAAGAGCGGGCTACACGTGATTTAGTTTTTTTAGTAGCCTAAAGAAGGTTTCAATGCCGCCCACACGTCCTGCAGGATGGACGTGATGGGGCCTTCTCGCATCGTGATGGGTTCGCCGCGCACCAGCGCTGCGATGACCTCCGGGTCGTAGGGCAGGCGACCCACCACCGGGATGTTGCGCGCGGCGCAGCGGGCGACGATCTCCTCGGACTGTTCCGGGCTCAGATCGTACTTGTTGATCAGCGCGGCGGTGGGGACACGGAAGTGCGCGGCGAGGTCCAGAATGCGCTTCAGGTCGTGGACGCCGGCGACGGTCGGCTCGGTGACGATGAGGGTTTTGTCGGCCCCGGAGAGCGCGGCGATGACGGGGCAGCCGATGCCGGGCGGGCCGTCAATCAGCAGCAGGTCGGCGCGATCGTCGCGGGCGCGCAGTTGCGCCATCCTTCTGACCAGCGTCACGAGCTTGCCGGAATTTTCCTGTCCGGCGAAGAGGTGGGCGTGGAAGAGCGGCCCGTAGGCGGTGTTGGCGGCGAACCATTGGCCGGCGCGCTGCGGCTGCAGCGAGATCGTGGCGGTGGGGCACTCGTAGATGCAGGCGGCGCACCCCTCGCAGGCGATCGGGTCTACGTAGTAGGTGTTGATGAGGCGCAGCGCGTCAAACCGGCACACCTCGACGCAGCGCCCGCAGACGGTGCAGCGCGCCGGCTCCACCACGGCGACCGCGCCGCCGATGAAATCGTGAACCTCCTGTGGAACCGGGTTGAGCAGCAGCCCCAGATTAGCGGCGTCCACGTCGGCGTCGGCCAGGACGAGCCGGCAGTCCCGCGCCGCCAGATGCGCCAGCGCCGCCGCTACCGTCGTCTTGCCGGTTCCGCCTTTGCCGCTGAGAATGACCAGTTGTTTCATTGTATGGTTTGTCCAGTTTCTATGAATCGAGAATCATGAATCATGAATCATGAATCATGAATCATGAATCAGATTATGGTTGCATTCATGATTCATGGTTCAGGGTTTTTAGTTTTTCCCACAGGGCGACGAACCGCCTCTGGTATTTGGGACGGATGGTGACGAGCGCCCTGCCGTTGGCGATGCCCTCGGCGACGGAGCGCCGCAGTGGGATGCGCATGAGGATGGGAAGGTTCTGGGCGGCGCAGTAGTCGTCTACGCCGGTGTAACCATCGCTATCGCGGTTGACGAGGATGGCGACGGGCAGGCCGAGTTCGTCGCGGGCGACCTGCACCGCGATCTGCAAATCGTGCAAGCCGAAGGGCGTCGGCTCGGTGACGAGCAGCGCGACGTCGGCGCTGCGCAGGGTTTCGACGACGGGGCAGGAAGCGCCCGGCGGGGCATCGAGGATGATGGGCCGATCTTGATCGGTTGCTGCGCCGGCCTCCGGCAGAACCCACTGTTTGAGCTGCCGGATGACCGGGACGGCGGTCGCCTGGCCCACGTTGAGCGTTCCCTGCGCGAAGGAGATCTCCTTTGCCTTTTTCAGATCGGCGGGCGGCGCGGCGGTTCCGCGCTCCAGGCTGCCGATGACGTTGGCGATCTCGCGGATGGCGCCGGCGGGGCACTGCCGCGCGCAACTGCCACAACTGTGGCAGAGCTCGGGGAAGACGAGCGTCTGGCTGCCGATGACGGCGATGGCGTGGTACTGGCACACCTCGGCGCAACGCCCGCAGAGCGTGCAGTGGGCCGGGTCAACTTCGGGAATGGGTTGGTCAACGTCGCAGTGTTCTACAATTTGCGGGTGCAGAAAAAGCGCGGCGTTGGGTTCTTCCACGTCGCAGTCCAGCAGGAGCGGGGCGGGGAGGT
The DNA here is from genome assembly GCA_034429675.1 of Anaerolineae bacterium. GTDB lineage: Bacteria > Chloroflexota > Anaerolineae > B4-G1 > SLSP01 > JAKQHY01. Next base: position 3,791 of record DAOUFX010000439.1, read on the forward strand.
TTTCCGCGGCCAGACTGAGCGCCAGACTGACGGCGACCGTCGTCTTGCCGGTTCCTCCCTTGCCGCTGGCGATGGCGAGTTTCATCGCTCCACCGATTTACCCGTGGCCATGCTCGACGCTTTCGGCGCAGGGCGCGGCGCCGTTCAGTTCGCCGTTGAGGTAGCGGGACAACGTCTCGCGCACCGAGCCGGTGGCGCCGGTGCCCACGGCGATGCCGTACTGCTGGAAGAAGCCCACGGCGCGCCCGCCCATTCCACCGCTGAGCATGACCTCCGCGCCCAGACCGTGGATAAACGCGGGGATCTGTCCCGGCTCGTGGCCGAGGAGGTACGGGTTGGCGACGGCCTCAACTGCGCGCGGCTCGGCGCCTTCGAGTTCGACCACGGCGAAGTAGGGGGCATGTCCGAAATGCGCGCAGACCGGCGCGTCCAGGCCGTCTGCCGTTTCTGCGGAAATTACGATTTTGGTCATTGAGTGTCTCCTTTGAAAATAGTCGAAAGTCAAAAGTTAGAAAGTCGAAAGTCCGGAGTTGCCTTTGACGGTCAGGGTAAAGGGGATGTTTTCGCACACGGTACCCCGTGTGCGAAAAACACCTTCCTTATTGATCTCTGCCATCGCAATGCGATTTTCATCCAACCGTTGGTGAACCGCCGGTTAAGGAAAGCTCTGTGCTCTCAGCGTCTCCGTGGTGAAATTCCTAGCGCCCGGCGTGGTCGGCGGCTGGGGTTTCCAGCGGTTCGAGCTGGCCGGCGTTGAAGGCGGCGACGACATCGCGCACGGTCGCGCCGGCGAGTATGTAAGCGCGGATGCCGGCGGCGTCGAGGACGCGGAAAGCATTCGGCCCCAGGTGCGGCGCGATGACGACGTTCGCGCCGTGTTGCGCCACCAGCTGCGCGGCTTGCACGCCGGCGCCGCCGTGGGCATCTTGCGCTGGATTGGATAGAGTCTCGAAGGCGAGGGTTTGCGGATCAACGAGAATGAAGGTTGGACAACGTCCAAAGACGGAACCGGCGGGCGCGTCCAGGTCTGCGCCGTCGGCGGGAATGGCGATTTTCATAGTAACCTCTTTGTGGTCAGGGTGAGCGGCGTCCGGCGCGTCTTGCGCAGCAAGTTCATCGTGGAGCGCCAGAATGTACTCCGTGATTTTCTGGGCGTCGCGTAATTGCGCCGCACAGCAGCGCAAGACCTCGTTGCCGAGTGGGGTGAGCGCATAGATGCGGCGCGGCGGGCCGTGAGTCTCTTCGCCGTCCCAGGTCGAGGCGACCCAACCCTGCATTTCCATCTCGCGCAACGCGCGATAGACAACCGTGGGGGCCAGAAAATCCAGTTTGAACTCGGCCAGCCGGTTGAGCAGCGTGTAGCCGTGGGCGGGGGCTTGCTTGAGCAATAGCAGGAGCGCCGGGTCGAGGCTTTGCCCCATCCGGCGATTGCAACCACGCCCGTTACATTGTTTCCAGCGATTTTGCATCATTGACCAGTGCTATGCTCAACAGAATCCCCACACTTCACTGCCATTGTATGCGCTATTGTCAATTTGTCAATAGTGGAAGGGCGTATTCTGATGGGGGGGGGTGCGGTCTGCGCGCAGGAGAAGACGCAAAATTTTGCGTCTCGACGAAGATACAGGTTTTGCCCCCATCTTGGAATGCAGCCTGGTAGGAGGCGCCGCGATGGTTTTCGCTGGCCGGCGGGGGCTTGAATTTTTATTTTTCTATTTTATAATGATTACAAATTAGTAACTGATATAAATTGGGTGAATGCCATGCATACAGTAGAAACGCTTCTTGAGCTATTTCGCCAGAACGGGAAAAAGATTACCCCGCAGCGGCGTGTCATTTTGGAGTCGTTGGTTCAGGACCGGCGCCATTTGACGATTGACGCGCTTTATCGGCGCGTGCTGGCGGTGATGCCGGACGTGTCGCGCACGACCATCTACAACACGTTGCACGATCTGGAGGAGTTGGGCGTCGCCTCGCAGGTACAAGACTTGAGCGAGGGCGGCGGTCGCTACGACATGAACCCGCACCCGCACCACCATCTGTTTTGTGTGCGCTGTCACACGCTGCTTGACGTTGAGCGCGAATTCGAGGGCGTCTCTCTGGCGGCGGAGGAAGCGGCGGGATACCGGATCCGGCAATATCAGGTGACGTTCTACGGTATCTGCCCTGATTGTCAACACCATGACGAGGAGTAAACGACAGAAATGACGGCCATCAACCAGAAAACACGCGAGGAAGTGTTGGGATACCAACGCAACGAGATCACCGAATATCACATCTACCGCCAACTGGCGCAGACGCTCAAGTCACCGGAGAACCGGGGCGTTCTGGAAAAGATCGCCGACGAGGAGCTGGCGCATTACCATCGCTGGAAAGCCTACACGGGTCAGGACGTCCAACCTGACCGCCTGAAAATCTGGTTTTACTTTCTGATCGGGCGCATTTTGGGTTTCACGTTTGCGGTCAAGCTGATGGAGCGGGGCGAGCAGGTAGCGCAGGAGACCTACGCGCATTTGGGCGAGTGGGCCGCCGAAGCGGCGTCCATCGCTGCGGAGGAAAAAACGCACGAGACTGCATTGTTGGAGCTGTTGGACGAAGAACTGCTACGCTACGCCGGTTCGATCGTGTTGGGGCTGAGCGATGCCCTGGTCGAACTGACCGGAGCGCTGGCGGGACTGACGCTGGCGTTCCAGAATACGCGCCTGATCGCGTTGAGTGGTTCGATCACGGGAATTGCCGCGGCGCTTTCGATGGCGGCGTCGGAGTACCTGTCCACCAAGTCGGAGCAGACCGAGAAGAATCCGTTGAAGGCGTCGCTGTACACCGGCGTGGCATACATCGTGACGGTGCTGCTCCTGGTTCTGCCCTATCTGTTGTTGCAGAATTACTACGTCAGCCTGGCGATCACGCTGACGACGGCGGTGCTGATCATTGCGGTGTTCAATTACTACATCGCTATTGCCAAAGACGAACCGTTCAAGCGGCGGTTTTTTGAGATGGCGGGCCTGAGCCTGGGTGTGGCGGGTCTGAGTTTTGTGGTGGGGCTGTTGGTGCGAAGGTTTTTAGGCGTTGAAATCTAGGCGGGGCGTATGAACAGAATCACATTCCCCGCGTGGTTGCTGGTCGTTGTCGGCGTCCTGGCGGTTTGTTTGGGAATGATCGGTGTGTTCGTGCCGGTGTTGCCCACGACACCGCTGCTGTTGCTGGCGGCCGGCTGTTTTGTGCGCAGCTCACCGCGATTCTACAACTGGCTGATCCACCATCGTTGGTTGGGGGAGTACATTCGCAATTATCGCGAACGCGGCGCGATCACCGTGCGCCACCGGTTGATCACGTTGCTGTTGTTGTGGGGCGGCATCGGCGCCACGGCGGCGTTTTTCGTGACCGCCTGGTGGGTGCGCGCGCTGCTGGGCGCGATCGCCGTCGGGGTGACGGCGCATTTGTTGCTGTTGAAGACGGTGAAATAGTTTTCGGTTTTTTCGCGAGCGGGGGTACCCGCTCGCGAAAAACCTCCAAAGTTCTTTAACTTTCAACTTTTAACTATTTTCAAAGGAGAGCTATGAGCGATAAAAAGACTTTGACGACCGCTGCCGGTATTCCGGTGCCCGACAATCAGACCACGCAGACGGCCGGCGAGCGCGGCCCGATGCTGCTCCAGGATCACTACGTGATCGAGAAACTGGCGCATTTCAACCGTGAGCGCATCCCAGAGCGGGTGGTTCACGCGAAAGCGGCCGGGGCGTTCGGCGTTTTTACCGTAACGCACGACATCACCCGTTACACCAAAGCCAAGATTTTCTCGGAAATTGGAAAAAAGACCGAAGTCCTGGGCCGTTTTTCGACGGTCGCCGGCGAAAAAGGATCGTCCGACACTGTGCGGGATGTGCGCGGATTTGCGCTCAAGTTTTACACCGAAGAGGGCAACTGGGACATGGTGGGCAACAACACCCCGGTGTTCTTCATCCGCGACATCATCAAATTCCCCGATTTCATCCACACCCAGAAGCGCAAGCCGCAGACCAACCTCCACGACGACACGCCGCAGTGGGATTTCTGGTCGAAGGTGCCGGAGGCTTTGCACCAGGTGACCATTCTCTTCTCGGATCGCGGGATTCCCAAGGGGCTGCCTTACATGAATGGGTACGGCAGCCACACCTTTAGCTTCATCAACGCGGCCAACGAGCGCTTCTGGGTCAAGTTTCACTTCAAGACCCAGCAGGGAATCCAGTGTATGATGCAGGAAGAGGCGGATGTCCTCGCCGGCAAGGACCCGGATTATCACACGCGGATGCTCTTCGAGGCGATCGAGCGCGGCGAGTACCCGCGCTGGACTTTCTACGTGCAGATCATGCCGGAACTTGAGGCGGAAACCTACCGCTGGAACCCGTTCGATCTGACCAAGGTCTGGCCGCACGCGGATTATCCGTTGATCGAGGTGGGCGTGTTGGAGATGAACCGCAATCCGGCCAACTACTTCGCCGACATCGAGCAGGCCGCGTTCTCGCCGGCGAACGTGCCGCCGGGCATTTCCTTCTCGCCGTGCAAGATGCTCCAGGGACGGCTGTTCGCCTACGCCGATGCCCATCGCTATCGTCTGGGTGCGAACTTTGAGCGGTTGCCGGTGAATGCGCCGCACGCCGCGACGGTGAACAGCTATCAACGCGACGGCGCCATGCGCTTCGACGACAACGGCGGTTCCGCCCCCAACTACGAACCGAACAGCTTCGGCGGGCCGGTGGAGAATCCGGCTTACGCCGAGCCCCCGCTCAAGATTTCGGGCAATGCGGATCGCTACGAGCAGAAGCGCGGCGTGGATGACGATTATGTCCAGCCGGGCAACCTCTACCGGCTGATGCCGCCGGACGAGCAGGAACGGCTGGTCCAGAACATTGTGCGCAGCTTGAAGAATGTATCGAAGGAGCTGCAGAAGAAGATGGTGGAGCATTTCACCCGCGCGGACAAGGACTACGGCGGGCGCATCGCGAAAGCGTTGGGATTGTAGTTCATGCAAGTTGCCGTCTGAGGTTCGTAGTAACGACTTCAGTCGTTCCGCGCTTGAGGAGACGGCTGAAGCCGTTACTACAAGCCTATTTGGGGCGTAAGGTAGTTCCTTGCGTTCGTTTCGACCGGGAGGTGACCATGGACTGTTGGCGGATTTTCCGATGGGCGTTGCTGGCCATGGTGGTTTCGCTGGCCGGATGCGGTGGTGCTGAAGCGCCCCGTATCTCGGAGACGCAGCTGGCGACGAAGGGGCCGGAAACGCAGACGGTGGAGCCGGCAGCGACAGCGGAGCCGGTGAGGGGGTCGAAGGTGGTCCCCACGGCATCTCCCGGACTTGGCGATTCACTGTACCCCGGCTTTGGTAACGCCGGGTACGATGTCCGGCATTACACGCTCGACTTGACCATCCACGACGTTGCGACAAGTGATATGAGCGCAGTCGTGACGATTGACGCAAAAGCAACGCAGGATATGGGCGGGTTCAATCTGGATTTTGCCGGGTTCGACCTGGACGGCGTCACCGTCAATGGAGAACCGGCTGGGTTCGAGCGGGACGAGCAGGAGTTGACCGTCAAGCCGGCGCAGCCGCTCGAAAGCGGCGAAGATTTTACCGTCCAGGTGACTTACCACGGCGCGCCCGACGTTTTCGAGTCGGCGTCGGTGGACGAGGCCATCGGGTGGGTCGTGGCCGACGGCGGGAGCTTCGTGTTGAGCGAACCGGACGGCGCGGCGAGCTACTATCCGGTCAACGATCACCCGCTGGATAAGGCGTCGTACACGTTCCGCGTCACCGCGCCGCAGCCTTACGTGGTGGCGGCGAACGGTGTGTTGGAATCCACGACTGACGACGGCGACACGACGACTTTTGTGTGGGAAGAGCGCGAGCCTATGGCGAGCTACCTAACGACGGTCGTGATTGGCGAGTACGATCTCGAAACGGACGAGAGCCCGGGTGGGATTCCGATTCGCAACTATTACGACGCCGGGTTGGACGAGGACGTTCGCGAGCCTTTTGCCCGCCAGGGTGAGATGCTGGATCTGTACAGCGAGATTTTTGGCCCTTACCCCTTTGAGGTTTACGGTTCGATCGTGCTGGACACGGAAACCGGCACCGCGCTCGAAGCGCAAACCCTGTCCGTTTACGGCGTTGACCAGCTCGACCTGGAGGATGTGGCCGCCGCGGAGCAACTCGTCGCGCACGAGCTGGCCCATCAATGGTTTGGCGACAGCGTCAGCGTGGCGGACTGGGGCGACATCTGGTTGAACGAAGGATTTGCCACCTACGCGGAGGGGTTGTGGATCGAAGAGACCGAAGGCGCCGCAGCGCTGGACGAATGGGTTGTGGACACTTACGACTATGTGACAGAGTCCGACGAGGAGATGCTTCCGCCGGGCGAACCGCAAAGCCGCGATTTGTTCAACGAGGGCATTTACTGCCGGGGCGGGCTGACCCTGCACGCGCTGCGGCTGGAGGTCGGCGACGACGCCTTTTTTGACATTCTGGGGACGTACTACGCGCGCTTTGCCGGCGGCAACGCCCGCACTGACGACTTCATCGCCGTAGCGGAAGAGATCAGTGGGGAGGACCTGGGTGATTTCTTCGACGAGTGGCTGTACGAAGAGGCGATGCCGGCTATCCCGGATTGGGAACTGTAAATGCGCTCAAGCGACACATCCGGCCTAAGAAAGAATAGAACACGGATTGCACGGATCGTACGGATTTTTCCTTCTTTTATCCGTAAAATCCGTTTCATCCGTGTCCAAAAATCGGCTGACGTTTCACGGCGACAGTCGGGTTTCACCTATAAACTAAAACGCACCCATATCCCGAACCACATTGCAAAAACTCATAAGTGCGGTATACTCGGCGATAGTTAAATACTCCGGCGGCCTTTGCCGCACTCCGTGAGAGTTTTCTCCGGAGCATGTTTTGTGAACCCTTAAGCAGCAAACAAAAACCCCCTACAAAAGTAGGGGGTTTTTGGTATCCTCTCAATAAAAAAGGGGAGAAGTGAGG
>DAOUFX010000440.1:0-12728 GCA_034429675.1 Anaerolineae bacterium
TGCGCGGGCGGGTACCCCCGCCCGCGCAAACACTTCCTTATATCTCTGACGTGTAAAAGGAAACCTCCATGCGCATTGCGATAGATTACACGGCGGCGGCCCGGCAGGGCGCGGGGATCGGGCGGTACGCGCGGGAACTGGTCACGGCGATTCTGGCTGGCGCGGACGCCGCCGACTACGTGCTGATGACGGCCAGCGCCGGCTTGGGTCAGAGCTGGGCCGCCGAGAAGGAACGGCTGCGCCAGATCGCCGGGAACCACCCACTGACGTTCCGCGACATCCCGCTCACCGACGACTGGATGGCCCGGCTGTGGCAGCGCTTGCGCCTGCCGCTGCCGGCGGAATGGATCACCGGGCGCGCGGACGTATTCTACTCGCCGGACTTCGTGCTGCCGCCGTTGTTGCGCCGCACCCGCGCCGTGCTCACCGTCCACGACCTGTCGTTCCTGCGCTATCCTGAGACATTCCCCCCTGCCCTGCGGACGTACCTCGAAAACGCCGTGCCGCGCAGCGTCGCCCGCAGCGACGCCATCCTGGCCGACTCCGAAGCCACCCGGCAAGACCTGATCGAGCTGCTGCGCGTCCCGCCCGCAAAAGTCACCACGCTCTACTGCGGGGTCGCGTCGCGGTTCACCCCCGAACCGGCGCCCGGCGAGCGCGAACGCCTGCGGGCCAGATACGGCATCGGTGAGCGCCCGTACGTTCTCGCCGTCGGAACAATCCAACCGCGCAAAAATTACCCGCACCTGATTGCCGCTTGCGCGCCGCTGGCAAAAACGTATAACATCGAAGTGGTCATCGCCGGCAGACCGGCGTGGCTGGCCGAGCCGACGCTGGAGGCGGTTAAAGCGTGCGACTACGTTCGCCTGATGGGTTTCTTCGACGACGACGACCTGCCCGCGCTCTATCGGCAGGCGCACATTCTGGCCTTCCCCAGTCTCTACGAAGGGTTCGGCATCCCGCCGCTGGAGGCCATGGCCTGCGGCGCCCCGGTCGTCGCCTCGACGGCGTCCAGCGTCCCCGAAGTCGTCGGAAACGCCGGACTGTTGGCCGATCCCCAAAATATATCCGCATGGACCACGGCGCTGGAACGGTTAATGAACGACCAGGACTTGCGGGCGCAATTGCGCCGGGATGGGCTCCAACGCGCGCGGCAATTCACCTGGGAAGCCGCCGCGCGACAGTGGGCCGCCCTGGTCGGCGGGCTGACCGGCTAAATCCACACGCAACTTTCACAAATAGCCGTTTCCCACTATCGCAAACCCACAAATCCTGTACAATAAAGCAAAGACTTTATCTCACTTATTCGCAGGGACAAGGAGACCCGGCAATGTCCCAAAGCCTCGCAGAAGGAAACAACGCCGCCGGCCGCAAAACCATCCGGCAGATGTTGCGCTACCAACCGGACATCATCGCCCGCATGGAAGACCTGCTCGACGCAGTCGCTTCCCACATGCCGAGGGTCATCGCCCGGCGCATCGTCGAAGCGCCGGTGAGCGGGCCGCTGGCCATGCCGGTGGAAGGCACGGTGATGTTTGCCGACATTGACGGCTTCACGCAATTGTCGGAGAGCTTCGCGCGCACGGCCTCCGAAGAAGGCGCCGAAGAGCTGACCGAGCTGATCAACCGCTTTCTCGAAATCCTCATTGAGCACACGCTGCCCTACGGCGGCGACATTCAGAAATTCGGCGGGGACGCGGGAATGTTGCTGTTCCAGGGCGAGAACCATGCCGCGCGCGCTATTGCCGCCTCCCTGGAAGTCCAGAAGGAGATGGCGGCGCAGATGGGCGAAGTGGAAACGTCGCTGGGCAACTTCCCGCTGCGCATCTCCATCGGGTTGGGATCGGGGCGGATGGTGGGCATGGGATTGGGAAATCAAGCCGGGCGCGAATGGTTGTTAACCGGCAGCCCGCTCAAAGCGATGGGGCATGCCCAGGAGATCGCGCCGCCCGGCGAGGTCGTCATCGAAATCGCCTCCGAGCAGGAATGCGATCCCACTGTCCTGTACGAGAAGGTCGAAGAACGGTGCTATCGCATCGCCGGATTGCAAGTTCCGGTCAAACAACGCCCGCTCGCCCCCCTGCCCTTGCCCCCGAAGGTTGACCCGCCGGAATACCTGGACTGGCTGCTTTCGCGGCTGGACGCGCTGACGCCCTACCTCGCGCCGAGCCTGCTGGAACGGCTGACGACCACCAACGATCCCAAACAGATCGGGCAATGGAGCGAACACCGTCAGATCACCATCCTGATGATGTCCCTGGCGAATTTCCCCGATCTGAGCATCCACTGGGGCAACCCCGACGCCCTGCAACGCGCCGTCCACGAGCCCAACGACATCTTCATCCGCGCCCGCGACGTCATCCAACAATACGACGGCATCGTAAATAAAATCGGAGCATCGCCGCAGGGCGCGTATCTGATGGCGCTCTTCGGCGCGCCGCTGGCCCACGAAGACGATCCGCTGCGCGCGGTGCTGGCCGCGCTGGAATTGCAGGAGCGGTCGGATTTGCCGCTGCGCATCGGCATCAACAGCGGCTTTGTCTTCGCGGGGAACGTCGGAGCCGTGGCGCGGCGCGAGTACACCGTGATGGGCGACGAGGTCAACCTGACCTACCGGCTGATGTCTTCCAGCGAGCCGGGGCAAATCTGGCTTGGGCCCAACACCGCCCGGCATCCCATCATCCAACACCGGGTCAACGGCATGAACGGCGAACCGCACAAGTTCAAGGGAAAAAGCGATCTGATTACGCCCTTCATCGCGCAGAGCGTCCACCGCATGGGCAACAGCGCCGAGATCGAAGAGCAGGCGCTGGTCGGGCGCGAGGCCGAAGTGCAACAACTCGAAGCGCTCCTACAAACGGCGTCCAATGACCAATCGCAAGCGGTCATCCTGTCCGGGGCGGCAGGAGTGGGCAAGAGCCGTCTGATTTACGAAATCGTTGCCCGCGCCCGCGACCAGGGAATGCGGGTCTACGAGGGAGTCGCACCCTCTTATGGCGAGCATCTGCCTTACGCCGCCTGGGAACGCCCACTGCTGACCTGCCTGGGTCTGGAAAACACCCTGCAAAACCAGCGCCCACACGAATTCGAAGCAGCACTGGCCCGCTACGACCTGGCCCCCTGGGGCGGACTGCTAGCGCCGCTGATCGGTCTGGACGTGCCCGCCTCCCCCGAAATTATGGCGCTCACGCCGGAACAACGCGACAAACAGCGCCAGGAGACCCTGGTTGCGCTGTGGGAACAGATTGCGGGCCAGACCCCCACCCTGCTAATTCTGGAAAACGCCCACTGGATGCCGGAACCCTCCATGAAGCTGCTGGATGTCCTCATCGAACGCCTCCCACAGCGCTCGCTGCTGTTGCTGATCACCCAACGCGACGAAGAAACCCAGGCGCAAAAACATCGCTTGCAAGAGCATCCCCACGCGCAAACCATCCTGGTGGAACCGCTCCCGCGCGCGATGACCATCGCTCTGGCCCGGCAGGTCGCGCAGGCGACGCGCCTCCCGGTCGAAGTGGAACGCTGGCTGGTCAAACGCGGCGGCGGCATTCCGCTCTTCACCGTCGAAGCCATGCGCACCCTGCTCACCTCCGGCATCTTGGCGCAAAGCGAAGGAGAATGGCGCCTGACACAGCCGCTCGAAGAGGCGCCCTTGCCGGATACAGCCTACGGAATGATCCAGAGCCGCATTGATCAGCTGGAACCGCCCAGCCGCCATTTACTGCGCGCGGCCACCGTCGTCGGCGAGCAGATGACCGTGCCGATGCTGGTGGCCGGTTACGGCGAAGAGTCGCGGCCGGTCGTGCAACGCCGGCTGCCCCGGCTCGCCCCGCTCGGCCTGGTCGCCGGCGACGCCCAGGGCGAAACCCTCATCTTCCGCCAACCGCTCATCCGCGAAGTAGCGTATCACGGCCTGCCCTTCCGCGTCCGGCGGCTGGTACACCAACGCCTTGCCGTGTACCTGGACCAATACCGCGAACGCGCCACCTCGAACTGGCTGGCGCTGCTTGCCTACCACGCCCGCGAAGGGCAGGAATGGGAACTGGCCGTAAGCTCGAATCTGGAGCTGGGCAAACGCAACCAGCACAACTACCTGTTGGATCAGGCGGCGCAAGCCTACCGGCATGTCACCGAAGCCGCCGACGCCGGCGGCATAACCGCCGCAGAAGCCCGCATGGAGGCTCTGCAACGATTGGGGCAAACCCTGACCCTGTTCGGACGTTACGATGAAGCCTTGCAATCCCTGCAACAGGCGCGGCAACTCCTGCCGGTGGTGCCCAACACGCCGCAGGACATCGAGAACCTGGGACGGATGGAATACGACATCGCCGAAGGCCTGGCTAATCAAGGGATGTATACAGAAGCGCTGGAACATATCGAACACGGGCTGCAATTACCCAACATCAAGCAAAGCCTCGTAGGAGCGCAACTTCAACTACAAAAAGCCAGCATCCTGCACCGGCGCGGGAACTACGACGAGGAAGAAAGCTGGGTGCGCAACAGTGTTGAAATTGCGGGTAACCTTTCCGGCGAAGAAGCACTCAAAGTAAAAGCGCGGGCGCTATACCATTTGGCCTATCTGGCCCTGGTACGCGGTGAGTCCAACAGAGCTTCGGAATTAGGGAATCAAAGTTTGGAGGTTTGCCAAAAGTTACAAGACCTTGTCGGCGAAATGAACGCGCGCAACAACCTGGTGCTCATCAGCTTGACTTTGAGCGATTGGCAAATGGCCGTTGAACATGGAGAACGCGGCCTTAAACTGGCCCAACGGATCCACCACACCGAAGGCGAAGCGCGACTGGCCGCCAACCTCGGCGAGGTCTACCGTTACCAGGGACGCATTCAAGAGGCGCGACTGGCCTACAATCTAGCCCTCAAACTGACGCAAGACGCAGGCATCACCTACGGTGTCGCCCTGATGGAAAACAACCTCGCTGCGTTGGCGCTGTGCGAAAACCATTACGATGAAGCGCAAGAAAGGCTGGACCGCGCAGAAACGCTTTTCCAACAAATCGAATCAGAAACAATGATCCCCGAAACCGCTCGCCATCGCAGCGCCCTGGCCCTGGCGCGCAAAGATATGGAGGCAGCCCTGAACCTGGCGCAGCGCTCATTGGACACGGCCATGGCGCAGGGAGCAAATTCGGAGGTTGGACAAACCCAACAACTGCTGGCCGAAATTTATCTGGCGCAAGGAGATTGCGAAAAGGCAGCGTATGCCGTTGAACAGGCGATGAGCGTTGCACGCACCAACCGGGATCGCTACCGGCAAGCGCAGGCCACACTAACCCAGGCGCGTTGGCGCAAAGCCTGCGGGCAACCGGATCTGGCAAAACAAACCCTGGATGAGGCTCTTCAAGAATTCACTGCACTGGGCGCGCTCTACGATATCGCCCAGACGCAAGCGCTACTGGAGTCGTGGAAAACAGAAAATTAACGAAATAGGGAGGTTAAAAATGAAAAATAGAATCGGTCTATGGACCCTGTCGTTGGTTGTAGCAGGAGGGTTGATGGGTCTGCTGTTGTTTTTCGGCGTTCCATCGCCCGCTCAGACGGCCACCGTGCCCGCGCCGACGGCGCCCAACAGAGAAGTCACTGCGATCGCGCAATATTCAGCCGTCACGGCCCCTAAAACTTACTGCCCAATACCATATTACTCCTTCGACAACGGCCCGGCGATTCCGACGATCCGTGTGATGTCAACGGCAGGAGCCACCAATACCATCGTGCTGTCCCTGTGGGATCCTACCGGAGGCATTACGCCGACGGCGCAACTCTCTATGATGCTTTCACTCAATGGAAGCGGCGCCTTCCGGTCGAGCGAAATTCTGGACGCAATCACGCAAGCAGGGTATCGCACAGGAACCGGCATAATTACCGGAACAGAGAACATCGCCTGCCTGGTCGAATACCAGTCCGCCGAAACACAGCCGGATTACCTGGCCGCATACACCCCACAGCTTATAGACAACGTCATGGTCTTTCCCTGGGTCGCGTCTCCTCGCAGCGACCTGACTCCCATCCTGTACTTAAAGAATCCACAGTCTTACTCACAAACATTCTATCTTGCTTTCTACGTCAACGGCCAGATAGAAAGCAATGAATCATACCTTGTGGCTCCCCAAGCATCGCTCGTCTATACCCACAACTCGGTGTTAGCGCCAGGCGAAAACGGCGCCATAACCGTTAATGTTACAGATGGCGCCCTGGCCGGCTATCTGGCCCTGGTTGACCCCCTCGGCGCCATCGTTGAAATCTTCGAGGGCATTTCGCCCGACCTGACCAGCGAAGCCCTGAGAATCCCCAGGGCGGTCAACGTCGCAGAACGTTCCCTCGATCAGGTTTGGATAACACAGTTCGGGACCGATACGGCGAGCAATATCGCGCTTGACTATTATCGCCTGGTGAACGGAACGCCCATCACGACGGATATTTTGTCCGAGGTCGCCTACATGAGCCCGCAACAAGTGCCCCTGCCGGACGCGCCGTGGGCCGGCAGCATCGCCATGACTGCGACATCGGCAGTCACCCCGGCCCTGGCAGGCAGTGTCCTGGAACGCCTGCCGGGAGATGCACCCGGCAAGGATTTGGCCGGATACAGCGTAAGTTATATTCATCAAGAATATGCCTCGACCTCGTACTACCTGCCCAGCGTTCAACGCCACCTGGACCGCGCCACATACTACGTGCTTTACAATGACGGCCAATACGATACACCCGTCTACCTCTACATCTACGACGCGAACGGCGAATATCGCCACCTTGAGCAAGACATACCGGCCCAGGGAAGCATCGTCCTTGATCAAGCCAACATGCCGGAACTCGGTGCAGATTTTGAAGGATCCGGGTACATCTCTAGCAGTGGCATGCCGATTCTCGTCGTAGGCGGCGAGCGATTATTCACTCGACCGGAAACCAGCGACGTTGACGATCCCTACGAATTCAACGACTCCTACGACACAGCCACGCCATTGCCCATTCCGACCGCCATCACGGCCTACATCGGATGGTCGGGAGACCGCGATTGGTATTCCTTTACCGTAGCGCAACCCTCCATTGTCACCGCCACCCTGCTCAATCCACCGGCAGACTACGAATTGATTCTGGCGCCGGACCCCGCGCTGCTGCCACAACTGCCTTACAACAGCGATCTGTCGTACCTGGACGATACGGCCCAGAGCGACGACCAGGGCAATTTATCCAGTACCGGCGGGTGGTCATCGGTTTCGGCCAATCCCGGCACACAAAGCGAACAACTCCGGGTCACCGCGATGTACCCCGGCACATACTACGCCATCGTCGTGCCCAAAGACCTCGCCGCCTTCTCAGAAAAACCGTACACGCTTACCCTCGACCTGAAGCCCCTGAATATGCCGGCCTGCACCTGGACCCCCACCTACGCGCCGCCAGGCGTCATTCATGAAGTATACATCGGCGCCTCGGTGACCGCGGTCTCCCCAACGCTCACGCTCATTCTCTACAATCCCACCCGCCTGGCGCAAACCTACGCCATAACTCCTGTCAACGCGCTAACCCAAAGCCTGCGAGCGCTGGCCGACAGCCCCAGCGTGCGTGGCGTCCTGTATCCGATTGAAACGAACCCAGACGTAGCCACACTCTATGCGGAGTGGAACGCTGCCTATTGCGATGTGAATACCGCCAACCAGTTGGTCAACGAAATCCGGCGCTCCGTTATTGCGCCACAGCTGGTTGGCTCCCCCACCATCCGCTACATCGTAGTCATCGGCAGCGACGAGCAAATCCCGCTTTACCGCCAGCGAGACTTCACCGAGATTGCCAACGAACGCGAATTTGCACGCGCCGATTACGCCGGATCAGCCATCGGCGCTGCGACACGATTGGGATTCTATCTCAGCGACGACGCCTACGGCACCCGGATCAACCAGGAATTGGGCTGGCGCGGACAGTATTTCTGGCGGCCCCGGCTCGCGACCGGGCGTCTGGTGGAAACGCCGGGAGACATCGGCAACACCGTTGATCACTTCCTTTCGGTCAACGGCCAACTGATCTCGCAGGACGCCCTGGTCACCGGCTACGACTTCCTGAGCGACTCCGCACAGGCTATTCACGGCCTGTTGAGCCTGATGCACGCGCCCATTCCGGTCAACGCCCTGATCGGCGAAACGTGGACATCCGACGATCTGATCGCGGCATGGCCCAATCGGGAGAGCCCGGCAACGATTCCCAACGCGCCGGACCTGGTCGCCGTCAACGCCCATTTCGAGCATTGGGCGGCCCTCCCGGCCAGCGCTACCACCACCGCCGACCTGTTCTTCAACACCGACCTGATCAACGCCTCGGCACCGCTCAGCGGAACGGTGGCCTGGTCTATGGGCTGCCACGCCGGGTACAGCGTGCCGGATGCATCGGTCAATCCCATCCACCCAGAGACCACTCCTGACTTCCCTCAAATACTCGTCGGAAAAGGCGCCGCCTGGGTCGCCAACACCGGCTACGGCTACGGCACCGACGACGGCATCGCCGGCTCCGAACGCCTGATGCTGTACTTCACCCAAGAGCTTGGCCGCGTCACCGACATTCCGATCGGACAAGCGCTGCGCAACGCCAAACTGCGTTACCTCCAGGGGCTGCCGGTAGGCGGCCTGACGCCTTATGACGCTAAATCCATCATGGAAGCAACCCTCTACGGTCTGCCGATGTACACCGTCCAGACGCCGCGGAACCTGGGGATGGCCGCTTTCAATCCGCCCATCACGATCACACGAGTCCTGACCGGCGAAATCAATGATTCCCTGTACGCCACGCGCCTGCGCCTGCAACCCCAGTTGGAATTACACACCGGGAAGAACGGCGACTTTTACGGAATCGGGCCGGCAGAACTGGGATGGTCCCACGGCGTGGTAGGACGGCCGCTGTTACCATCAGCTTCTATCGCGCTCGGCGTCCTGCCGCCGGGTATCCCGGATTACTTCAACCCTCAGGGCGTCATCCTGCTTTCCGCAGCCTTGCAGACCGAAACCGGTCGCAACCCCGTCGTCACACGCCCCGTCACCGACACGACCAGGCCCGAGCCGGCGCTGAACCCTGATCTGGGTTGGCTTTCACCGCAACTTTTCACCGTCAACCACTTCGATGAAGACAGCCTGCCTACATTGTCCGCGACCTTCGCCCTGTTCAACGCTCGCACTCAAGAAACGCGGTTGCTCAGTGACGTTGAGATCAGCGTGCTGTACACGCCGTATGCCCACGACCGCAAACCGCCCCGAATTCTCGCCGCCGAAGCCTTGCGGAACAGAGATGGCGCCGCCGAACTGCGGGCCGAGGCCAGCGACGAAGAAGGCGCCGTCACCCAGTTTTACTTCACCTTCATCACGGCTGACCGGATCTGGAGCATCCCCCTGGAACGCGACATGAACGATCCATCCGGGCAAAGTTGGAACGGAATAGCAGAGAATGTGCCACCGGACGCCAGATACATTCTGCAAGCGGTAGATAATTCCGGGAATGTTGGTGTCGCCGCACTCAAAGGCGATTACATTCCGCTGAACGCCGACATCACCTTCCTCTACCTGCCCATAGTGCTACGCTACTCCGACACAACCCCCTAGACTCATCTAACAAACGCCGGGATGGTTTGCACCATCCCGGCGTTTCTGTTTGAGGCCAGAACGCCCGTTCATTCCACCTTCTCAAAATCAAGCAATACTTTCAACACGCCGGGACGCGCAGCACAGTCGAAAGCCGCCAAAGCATCGCCGAACGCATAGCACGCAGAGATAAGCGCGCGCACGTCCACCAAAGCCAGCTCCAACAATCGCAGCGCCGGTGCGAACGGGCCGCAGCGCGATCCGATCAGGGTTACTTCGCCCACAACGACCGATGTCAGATCGGCAGGGAAATCGCCGTGATAGGTAGACTTTAGCACAATGACGCCGCGCGGGCGGACCAGGCGCCGCGCCACGGCGTAGCCGCCGGGATGGCCGGTAGCCTCCACCACCACGTCGGCGCCGGGGGCAAGATCATCGGCGCCCAGCGCCGTCGCGATTCCCCTCCGCGCAACAATGTCCAATTTTTCGCGATGATGTCCCAGCAGCGTTAAATCGCAGCCGGTCAACGCCAACACCTGAGCGCAAAGCAGCCCCAACTTACCGTCGCCGATCACCACCACGCGGTCGGAAGGGCGGACGTGAACCTGCTCCAGGATTTCGCAGGCGGCGGCCAGCGGCTCGGTGAAGACAGCCGCGTCATCGGGAAGAATCTCCGGCACAGCATGCAAATTACGCACCGGCAGCGTGAGATACCCGGCAAAAGCGCCATCCCGACCGCGAATTCCCAACGTCTCGCGGCTGAAGCAATGCGTAGGGTGTCCGGCCCGGCACATACGGCATTCGCCGCACGCCACGTTGATCTCGCCCACCACGCGCCGCCCTTCCCATTCAAGCGCATCCGGCGCGCGTACTACCTCGCCGACGAACTCGTGTCCCGGAATACCCCGGAATTGCGCGTACCCGCGCAGTAGCTCCAGGTCGGTGTTGCAGATGCCGGCCAACCGCACCCGAATCAACGCAGCGCCGGGTTGGAGTTCCGGCGACGGGCAATCCACCCACTGTAAGGTTTGATCGAGCAATAGTGCGCGCATCGCAGCTCCTTTTTTCTTAACGCAAGTTGCCACCTGAGGTTCGTAGTAACGACTTTAGTCGTTCCGCGCCTTAGGAGACGGCTGAAGCCGTTACTACAAGCCCATTGAGCAACTTGGATTTCTTAATAAAAAGGGGCGGATAAGACTATCCGCCCCCTCGAACGATCGTTGAGATGCCCATTACTCGTCGTTGCGCGAATGCTCCGGCTCGAACCCGATCAGTGCGCGAGCTTTATCAATGCTGACCAGACTCTCATCGCCAATGACAGGGCGCTTCCACGTCTTCACATCCGGGTACATCAGAGCAGCCAGACCCTGCGACGGCAACCCCAGGTTATTGTGGCTGCCCACCACCCAGAGCGGATGACAACCCGTGTATCCGGCAACCAACGCCTTCTCGATAGCCTGCGCCGCATCGCGCACGTCAAGGTCGGTCCAGAAGTCGTTCCGGCCAAAGGCCAGAATCGCACAGGGTATGGACTGAAATTCTTCCCGCATTTCCTCAGGAGTTATCTCACCACGCGCGTGTTTATCGCGCAGGGCGGCCAGCTGCGCCATCATCGTTACAATCTGCTCGCGACGTTGATCCTCAGGCAGGGCCATGACGGCATCAAAGTCGGACTGCAAGCGTTGCCGGAATGCAGCATGGTCGCCGTGCCCGCGCCAATGCAAGAACCACTGCGGGTTGTACACAAAGGGAAAACGCAGGCACGCGCCGGAAATCTCATTACGCCGCCAGAAATACGCGGCGGTTTCTTCCAAAAGCTGCTTGGAGAACGAGTAGACGTCCGTCGTCGAACCGGGATGCTCCTCGTCAATGGGGAAATGCTGCACTTCGATGTTGCGGATTCCATACCCGTTGCCCAGCGCATTGATCGAGCTGGCGCTGACCACCCGCTTGATTCCGGCGTCGGCCGCCGCCTGGTAGATGTTGAAGGTTCCGCCACAGTTGATGTGGAAGATCTCGGCGTCTTTTTCAGGAATAGGATGCGGAATGGCCGCCAAATGCGCCACCGCGTCCATGCCCTCGACCTGGGCGCGCATTGCGGCATAGTCGGTGATGTCTGCCTGCACGTACTCCGCGCCGCGAATCAGCGCAACAGCCTCCGGCGGCATAGCGTCCGCCGCGGTGCGATCTACGATGCGCACGCTGTGCCCGCAGGCCAGCAGGTGCGCCGCCGTAAAACTGCCGATGTGTCCGCCGCCGCCGGTGACTAAGACTTTCATCAACTATGATCCCATCAACTTCGTCAGGCCCTTGATCACCGAGCCTTCGTCCACCGACTGCCCGCCGTGCGACGGGGACGCCTGAGTAATGCGGTCGGCCAGGCGCGAGAGCGGCAGCGATTGCAACCACACGCGACCGGTGCCCTGCAACGTCGCCAGGAAGAGACCTTCGCCGCCGAAAATCATGGACTTGAGGTTGCCGGCGCGCTCGATGCTGTAATCAATCTGGGTCTCAAAAGCGACGATACAGCCGGTGTCAATCATCAATTTGTCGTTTTCCAGCCGTTTCTCGATGATCGTTCCGCCGGCGTGGATGAAAACCATTCCATCGCCCCGCAAGCGCTGCAAAATGAACCCCTCGCCGCCGAACAGGCCCGCGCCGAGCTTCTTGGTGAACGCAATGCTGATCTCGGTGCCCAGCGCAGCGCACAGGAAAGAATCTTTCTGGCAGAGCATCTCGCCGTGCGTCTCGTCCAGGTCAATCGCGACGATCCGGCCCGGATACGGCGCGGCGAACGCGACATGCTTCTTGCCGGCGCCGCCCGTGTTGGTGAAATGCGTCATGAACAGCGACTCGCCCGTGATGACGCGCTTGCCAACGCTGACCAGCTTATCCAAAAATCCCGACTGCGGCTTCGAGCCATCGCCCATCTTGGTCTCGAAGGTAACGCCGGACTCCATGTACATCATCACACCGGCTTCGGCGATGACCGTCTCGCCCGGATCCAGCTCGACCTCGACAAACTGCAAATCGTCACCGTGAATCGTATAATCAATCTCGTGGCTCTTCATTTCATGACTCCTTCTTTGAAAATAGCTCTTGGCTGGTAGCCAAGAATTACCGCTGAACGCGGATGGGTTAAAGGGGGTGTTTGCGCGG
>DAOUFX010000441.1:0-13188 GCA_034429675.1 Anaerolineae bacterium
TGCGCGGGCGGGTACACCCGTCCGCGCAAACACTTCCTCATACCTTTGACATACAAGGGGGCATTTTTCGTGCGGGGGTACCCGCACAAAAAAAACACGCTCCAATTTTAATCAAAACAGATCCTCGCGCAGGTGTTCCTTGGCCCAGACGGCCGCTTCTACCCGCGAGATGACATCCAGTTTGCGCAAGATGTTGCTAACGTGAAAATCGCTGGTGCGCACGGTGATGGTTAAAGCCTGGGCAATCTCCTTGTTGCTCAGGCCGGTCGTGATCAGGCGCAGCACCTCGCGCTCACGTTCGGTGAGGCTGTCACGCACACGGGCGACCTCGGCTTTCCAACGCACAATGCGCGCCTGCTGATTCGCCGTCCACTGCGATTGCCCGGACGCGGCAGAGCGCACAGCGGCGGCGATTTGTCCGGGAGCTTCGTTCTTGAGCAGGTAAGCCAGCGCGCCGGCCCCGGCCATTCCCGCCAGGTAACGGTCATCGTCGTAAGCGGAAAGCGCAACCACGCGCACCGGCGTCGCGCGCTGCTGCAAGGCTTGAGCCACCGCCACGCCGTCCACGCCCGGCAACTGGCAATCCAGCACGGCCACCGCCGGGCCACAACTTTCGACCAGCGACAGCGCTTGCGCGCCGTCATCCGCCTCGCCCACCACCACGATGTCGGGCTCGCGATCCAGCAACACCCGCAATCCAAACCGCAACGCAGGATGATCGTCGGCTAACAGAACGCGAATAGGATCGGCCATTGCCCGGCTACAGCCATACCTCCGGTTCTTTGCGCTCGGCGCAACCGGTTGACAACCACTTCTGCGTCTGCTGAATAACAGGGTGATCCAGAACGCGCGCGCCGGCGGGGCATGCACGGACGCAGGCGCAGCAAAGCAAACAGGATACCGGATCGGTTTGAGATACATCCTCCGGTGTGATAGCCGCCGTCGGGCAAACTTCGACGCATGCACCGCAACGGGTACAAAGCGTCATGTCGGTGGCCGGCGCGATGTCCATCGGCTTGCGCCATTCGCGATAGGGGAAATTCCCGGGAACGGCTAACGCCGTCAGGGAACGAGATGATGACAGCGCCAACAGTTTCTCGCGAATCTGCCGTCCGAAATCGCACGCCTGCTCCAAATCCTGAGCGTCAGGACGACCGGAAGACAACGGCAGCGCCGCCGTCGAATAGGAATGCTCGCCGATAAACGCCCCCCCGGCCACCGGACGGAACCCGCGACCGGCGACTACATCGCACAATTCGAGCAGGGCGTCTTCAAACAGGCGGTTGCCGTAGAGCACCACCGGCACGGCCAGGGCGCCGTTGCCCTGCAACTGGCGCAATCGTTCCACCGCAATCGCCGGCAACCGCCCCCCGTAAACCGGCGCGCCGATGATCGCCAGCGACGCACCGGCCACCGCCAACCTGCGTCCACCAATGGCCGGCGGCGTCAAATCCAGATGCGTCGCCAAGTCGCACCCCACCCCTGCGGCGATCTCTTCCAAAATACGTTTCGTCGTTCGCGTGGGCGAGAAATAGATCAACGTCACAGAGTCAATGCGCATACTTCCTCCAGATCAGGAAAATCTTCTCAAAAATCTGGGGGTGGGGGGTGGGGGGCACTCGCCCCCCCCACTTTCCACCTTTTTATTGTGATGATACATGAAAAGTTACGGCCATTGCAGCAGAGCGTCAAACTCTTCAGCGGCATCCACCATCCGCCCCGGATGCTGGCTGAGGCTGAACCAATCCCACTGGTCGCTGTGAGGAAAATCATCGAGAAACCAACACAGGGCCTCGACCTGCGGCTCGGCGTTGATCACGGCCAACGCCGAGGTCAGCCAGCCCTTGGGATAGTTTTGCGCCGGCGGGATGTTGGCCTCGCGGTCGTAGGTGTTGGTGGAAATGATGTAGATCGGCAGGCCGCGCGTCGTCGTATAGGCGTTGATGATGTCCAGCCAATCCCGATAGACGCCAAAGCCAATGCGCGCCCCGCCCCACGCTTCGCGGCGTGAATCCTGACGCGGTTCGTCCGAGCGCAGCGTGCCGGCCATCTCAGCCGCGTCGGGCATCCCCGGCGCCTGAATATCGAAGCCGTCTGGAGCGGCGAGCGCGATACCCGCCGCCGCTTTAGCGCGCGTGCCCTCGTCCAACAACGCCACCAGGGTGTTCATCGTGTTCAGCCAGGGCGCGTCAATGACATACGGCAACGCGCCATCCTGATCGCGACTCCACGGGCGCAACGGCCCCACAATGATCCGCGCCTGCGGATTTTCGGCGCGCACAATCTGCACGGCGTTGTCGCTGTGAGACACGTCCTCGCCGTAGCCGTTGAACATGCGCGCATACCACGCCGGCGTCACCGGACGATCTGGCGACAATGCATTGGCATCCACCGTATTGTAGTCCGCCCCCAACACGTAACCGTAGACGGAGCGCAAGCGCGCATCCCGCGCCAGGCGTCGCAGGAATTCGAGGTATTCGGTGAGCGCCACGTAGTCATCAGCCGGCGGGACGCTCTGCCCCTGATCGTAATCCACCCGCACCATCACGCGCAATCCCTGCGCCTGATGCGCCGCTACCCGCGCCGCCAGGTCGTCAACGCCCCAATACGGCTCGCCGGCGCGCCGCGCGTAGGCCACTTCGACGCCCCATCCGCTCCGCCCATGCCAGTCGCGGGCCGGATCGGGCAAGACGACGCCCAATTTGGTCGGCGACAATGACGGCGGAGTGGGTATGGCAAAATCCCCCACCGTCCAGCGGGCGCGCTCCATGCAGCCGGTATGACAATTATAATAGAAGCGCAATTCATAGCCGGACGTCTCCGGGACGGTGAACGTCCAGCGCCACGTCCAGACGTCGCCGTGGCGAACGGCCTGCCCCAACGGCTGCGCCGTGGAACCGTTCACGGTCAGCGCCACAAAAACCCACGGCGTGACGTCGGTCACCTCGATCGTTACGGCATCGCCGGGCGCCGCCGCCGATTCCAGGGCGAAGCGCGGCCAGGTCAATTCGGTGACCCCGCCCGGCGCCAGGATCACCTGCCCGCGAATGGGCAGAAGCCAGTAGGCCGCCAGCACCAGCGGAACGATCCCCCAGAGCCAACGCTTGTTCATAGCTCAAGCGCCTCCTGATTTACCGCGCCGCCGGCAGGCGGCAGAACAAATCGGACGCAGGTTCCCTGCCCATCCGCCGCCGGGCTTTCGACGGCCAACGCGCTGTCGTGGCGGCGCAAAATTTCGGAAACCAGGGACAATCCCAGCCCGCTTCCGGGGATGCTTTTGGGCGCAGCGCGATAGAAACGGCGGGTGATATACGGCAAATGTTCCGGGGGAATGCCCGGCCCGGAGTCGCAGACCGAACAGGCGACGCCGGGTTCGCCGGAGGGGCATTGCAGCGCAAGGGTGACGGAATCGCCGGGGCGCGCGTACTTGAAGGCATTGTCGAGCAAGTTGAGAAATACCTGGCGTAACCGGTCGGGATTGCCGTTGACCAGCGGCAGCGGCGACGCCGCCTCCAACGACAACGTCATCTGGCGCTCGGCGGCCTGCGGCGTGGCCTGCAACACCACCTCTTCGACCAGGTCCGCCAGATTGACCGGGCGACGGGGCAGGTCTGAAGACGTCTCCAGCCGGCCAAGTTCGAGCATATCCTGAAGCAAGCGCCCCATCCGCTGCGCCTCGTCTTGCGCCAATGACAACGATTGCCCGCGCACGTCCTGGCCGATATCGCTCAGCCCCAGAATTTCCAGGTGCGTGAGGATGGTCGCCAGCGGGGTGCGCAATTCGTGGGCCAGGTCATTGACCAGCGCGCGCCCGGCCTGCTCGGTGCGGTGCTGCGCCGTGATGTCCAGCAGAAACACGCACTCGCGCAGGCGATCGTCGCGGTTCCAGGCCGTCACCCACCAGCGCGCCGTCTGCCCCGACGCAAACGTAATGTTGCGATACTGCCCGGTCCTGTCCCGCGCGCCGCGCTGCGCCTGGCGCGCCGCCGCTTCACGGGCGGCGGCGCGGTCTGAGTCCAACAACGGCAACCAATCGCTATCCGGCAACGCATTGCCGTCCGCGGGGAGATGCAGCAGACGCTGTGCGCCGGAGTTTGCGTAGAGCACCTGCGCACCCTCCAGCACCAGCAACCCGAACGGCGCCGCATCCAACATCGCCAACAGCGAAGTATCCGCGCGCTCCAGAACCGCCGAATGGCGAACGGATCGTCGCGCCCATCCCCACCCCAGCAAGGCAGCGCCGAGCAACAACACCAGCCCTACAAAAAGCAAGACCTTAAGATCAAAAACAAACATAAGCTATCCATCGTCCGTGACCCGTGTTCACAACGCTCCCTACTTTAGCCCAAAGATGCAAAGACGCAAGATAGAGCAGAAGAGGAGTGGGATTTTGCACAAACGGCAATCGGTCTAAAATAACGGTGCTGTTTTCGAACCAAGGGATTAGGAATTGAGGGATTAGGGATTGGGCAGAATGCTCCAATCCCTAATCCCCCAATTACTAATCCCCCAATCACTATCGTCAGAGGAGATACCATGGACGCAACCGCACGAAAGGAAAAGGGGCAGCTTCAGAAGCAACCCTGGATAAGCTACGGCCTGATCGTCATCGAGTTAATAGTGCACCTTTGCATTCGTTTCTTCGTTGACCCGGTCAGCGCTTACTACGAGTGGGGCTTCATCCCCGTCCGTCCGACCCTGCTGTCATTGATCGTCCACCCGTTTCTACAAATTGGAATATTCTATACGCTCCGCGACGTCGTCCTGCTCTGGTGGATCGGCGGAGACCTCGAAAAAGCGCTCGGTCATGGCCGTTACGGGTTGGCCTGCCTGATGGGTATGCTGGGAGTCGCCGGCATCCACTTCGCCCTCAGACCCGACCATGGGGTGCTCCCATTTGCAGGAATGACCGGCATCATCGCCCCGCTGCTGGGAGCGTACATCATCAGGCCCAATTATCCCAGGGTGAACCTTGATCTCAAACTCTTTTCCATCCTGCCCAGAACATGGCAACCCCTCGCGTATTTGGGAGGCGGCTGGCTCCTGTTTTTGATCGGGACCAAGGCGGCTATGCCAACCGCGTTATTGGGACTGGCGCTCGGCGCGGCCATAGGGGCCGCAATGTCCAAAAGTTTGGGGAATAGCGCCATGTGGCGAGATGAATTGGAGGATATTCCCCCTCAAAAAGCGCCGCAACAACCCATAAAAATAACCCTTCTTGGAATCGGATTGGGCATTGTCACCTTTCTATGCGCCCTTGGACAAATCCCCTTCTACACTTACCAACCTGAAACTGCCGAATGGATCGCCAGCGCGCTGTTTCGTCCGGAGCCGGCTGGTATCACCACGCCTATCCCACAGCATTTGCGCGCCTTTACGCCGCAAACGGCCTACGATGCCCGCCTCCTCGCAGTTTGGGACGCCGGCGAGGCCGCTGACAACATTTCGGAATTGGCCTTCAGCCCCACCGGAGAAATGCTGGCGGCGCAAATGGATCACCAAATCCAGGTGTGGGATGTGCGCAACAGCCGCCTTTTACAAATGCTATCGGCCAAAGAGGAACTGGAAGATCTGGCTTTCAACCCACAAGGGGAATTGGTAGCCGTAGGGACGCGCCTATGGCGTTGGCGCATCGAAAACGGACAAGCGGTTTCCCTCAAGGCAATAGACTGTCCAACCTGCGCCGCTGCCGGGGAAATACAACTGAGCCCGGATGGACAATGGCTGGCGCTGGTTTTCGAGAAGAATTCCCTGGCGCAACTCTGGCAAATCCGGCAAGGTAATCTCGAACTGTACCTGGAGGCGACGGGAGAGCCGGCGCCCTGGGAGACGGCCGAATTCAGCCCCGATAGCTCCCGCATTGCTTTTCTGCACTACAATGAGGAAAAGCGTGAACAAACATCCATACAGGGTCAGTTGTGGAACATAGATCAGAAAAAGTTGGAGAGAACGATAGACCTGAAAACGTCTGGCTATATATATGGGCAGATGATCGGGCCGTATGGCATTGTCTTTGCCGCCATCACCACAGATATGATGAAGGTCCAGCACATAGATTCCTTAAATTTCTCGTATGACCGATCGGTCGAATTGAGCAAACTATGGCCCACTGAAAATTGGGCCATCAACAAAGATCTCATTGTAACTGGAGTGCGAGCGCAAAAAACGGGGAAAATTGAGATCTGGGATAGTTTTGGCCGGCTGATTTACTGCTTGCCCACGCCGCAGAAGCCCCATGAGTACTGGCCCGATATGCCCTGGCTTAAGGATTTGGTCTTCAGCCCGGACGGGCGTCTGCTCGCGGCCTCGATCAACGACCAACATCTCATCGTGCTATGGGGCGTTCCTGAGGAATAAGGAGAATCCATGCCCATCAACATAAACGCAGTCGTGCAAGAAATTCGGAAACACAACTATATGGCGGAGATCACATCGTGGGTTGATCCGGCAGAGCAGACCAGGGCATCCTGGGCCAGGCGCATTGAATCCTATAACGCCGTGCCCGAAATCTACCGGGAGGCATTTGCGGGCTTTGCCGGCGCGGACGTGTTCCCCTACACAGTACTTACCCCGACCTACGCCGGCTTCATCCGGCCGGCCACCGAAAAGCTGATCTGCGCCGCCGACCGGGAGCTGTATATCCTGGAGGAAGATGGCGTGACATGCCGGACGCAATGCTATCCGTATGCCGGAATTTATCACGTTGAAGTGCAGAGCGTCCTCCTGGATTCCAGCATCACGCTGCAAGGGCTGACGAAATCCGGGGCGCCGGCGTCCTCCACCTTCAGGTTCAATTCAGTCAGCGATGAATTGATGGCGCCGATTCTGGAGAAGATTCGGCGCGCCGCATCAGGCATCGAGAAACCTCAAATAACGGCGCACTCCCCCGCAGAACCGGAGCAATTCAACGTTTGGAAAAACGTGAGTTACAAGTTTACGAGCTACGCGCGGCGTAGTCTGCTGGAAGGGGAAAGTGTTGTCAGCGCCATCTTACATCCCGAAATCCGGGAAAAGGTCATAACGATTTTGGGGAAATCGTTCTACCGCACGCTCGCGCCAATGCAAGCGGTCATTCGCACCAACGGGGAGTTGATTATCATCCGTGAGGGAAAGAGGATGGGCGACAACGCCAAATATGGCGGGATATGGGACTACATCCCCTTGAGGAAAATCAACGCGATGTCGCTGGACGACAAAGAAGACGATCTGGTGGCCCTATCCATCTACTTGCCTGACGGTATCTGCCTGAGCTATCTGTTCGAGGCTTCCGCAAAGCCGCAGCTCCAATCCCTGCTTCCCTAAATCTTCTCCGACGCCGGCAAATCTTCCAGGGTCAACGACAAGACCTGCGAGACGCTGTCGTCTCCCATCGAGACGCCGTAAATCGTGTCGGCGACCTCGACCGTGCCACGGTTGTGCGTCACGATGATGAACTGCGTTTCGTGGGCCAGATCGCGCAGCATCGCCCGGAAACGCCCGACGTTGGCTTCGTCCAACATCGCGTCCACCTCGTCCAGGATACAGAAGGGCGTGGGACTGACGCGCATCACAGCGAACAGCAGCGCCACCGCTGTCAGGGTGCGCTCGCCGCCGGAGAGCATGTCCAACCCCGAGGTGCGTTTGCCCGGCGGGCGCGCCGTGATCGCCACGCCTTCGCCATTCTCGTCGTCCCCCGACATCAGCTCCAGCTTCGCCATGCCGCCGTTGAACAAAATATGGAAGATGCGGGCAAATTCCGAGGCCACGGCTTTGAACGTCGTGCGGAACGTGGTTTCCATCATCTCGTCCAACTCCGCGATGATCTGCTTGAGATGGAGCGAAGCCGTTTCCAGATCGTTCATCTGCTCCCGCAAGAAGCGATGGCGTTCGTCGGCCTCGTCGTATTCCTCTTTGGCCGCCATGTTCACTGGCTCCAGACGATGGAGCTGCGTGCGCAAATCCCGAATCTGGTGTTCCAGGCCCTCCGGCAGTTCGATCACCACCGGCAGCGACGCGACAATCGCGTCCAACGGCAACGGCTGCTGCGCCGACA
Source organism: Anaerolineae bacterium (assembly GCA_034429675.1). Lineage (GTDB taxonomy): Bacteria > Chloroflexota > Anaerolineae > B4-G1 > SLSP01 > JAKQHY01. The sequence continues at coordinate 8,033 of DAOUFX010000441.1, forward strand.
ACGCTTCCGGCAGATCCCCCACCACGATCCCCAACGCCTCTTCGATTTCGCGGCGCAACGCCTGCACCTGGTCCTCGCGACGGTTGGCCTCCACTTCGGCCTGCGAATGGCGCTGTTCCGACTCGTGCAACACCCGCCGCGCCTCGCGTTCCTGCGTTTCTTGCTGCGCCAACGTCCCTTCCAGGTCGGCCAGCTGCGATTCCAACGGCGGAATCTTCTCCGCCAGACCGTCGGCCACCGTGCGCACCTCGTCGTAGCGGGCCTGCAATGACTCCAGCTGCGACTCCAGGGCCGCCACTTCGCCGCCCAACGATTGGATGCGCTGCTCCTGCGACACAATCTGGTACTCCAGCCGTTGCAACTCGCGCACGCGGGTCTCCAACAGCACCCGGCAATTCTCGTGTTCCTGCTCCAGCAAGGCCGCGCGCGTGCGCCGATCCGCCACAACCCGCGCCGTCTCATCGTCGCTCAGGCCGCTCAGTTCCCGGCCCAACGCCGCCAGCTGCGACTCGGCCTCGGCCAGCGCCGTCTCGGCCTCGACACGTTCCTGCTCCAGACTGCCCCGTCCCGTTTCCAGACGCTCGCGCTCCTGCCCGGCTTCGTCCAGCAACTTCTGCTGCCAGGTCGCTTCCTGGATGACCTTGTCCAGTGCGCGCACGGCCTGATCGAGCGACTGCGTTGCCTGACGCTGGCGCTGCACGGCGGTCCGGCGTTTCTCGACCACGACCTTCGCTTCCTGCGCCGCCGCCTGCGCCTGCGCCTCGCTCTCGCGCAGCGCTTCGCGCAGACGCTGCGCCGCGCCTTCCAACGCCTCCACCTGCGCCGGCAGCTCGCGCCGTTCACGCTCGCGAGCCAACAACCCGCCGTCCTGAGTTCTGCGATCCTCGCCGCCGGTCACGGCTCCGCCGGAGCGCACAATCTCGCCCTCCAGCGTCACAATGCGGAACCCGCCCTGCAACTGGCGATAGAGCCGGCGCGCAGCGTCCAGGCTCTCGGCGACGGCGGTGCGTCCCAGGTGCAGCAACACGGCGGGACGGTAGCGGGCGTCGTAGGCTACCAGCTCCGAAGCCACGCCGATGATCCCCGATTGCCCCGGCAATTCCAAAAGCGATGGCGGATTCAGCGAATCCAATGGCAGAAACGTCGCCCGCCCGGCGCGCTGGCGCTTGAGCCATTCGATGGCGGCCTGCGCATCCTGCCAGCGCTCGGCGACCACGTCCTGCAACTGCGCGCCGAGAGCAGTCTCAATGGCGCGGTCGAGCTCCGGCGGCACGCGCACCAACGACGCCAGTGTGCCGCACAACCCGGCCAACTCGCCGCGTTCCGAAGCCTGCGACACAGCGCGGACGCCGGCAAACAACCCGGCGCCCTCGGCGTGGAGTCGTTCCAGCGCCATCAGCCGCGCCGCAACCTGCTGTGCCTCGCCCTGCTGGCGCCCCAACTCGCGCCGCAACTGCTCGCTTTTCGCGCGGGCCGCCTCTTGCGTCGCCGCCAGACGTTCGGCCTCCGCATCCAACGACTGCAACTCGGCCTCGATGGCCTCCAAAGCGCGGCGCGCCTCCTCGACCGTGGTCTGCTGCGCGCGGCGGCGGTCGGTCGCGGCGGCGAGGCTCTCGGTGAGCTGTTGCACGCGGGCGGCCAACTGCGTCACCCGCTCGGCGGCCTGCTCCAGGCGGCTCTGGCGGTCGGCCAGGCGATGCCGGCTTTCCAGCGCGCGCGCCTGCGCCGAGGCCTGACGGCTCAAGAGCGCCTGCCGCTGCTGCTCAACCTCGTTGTGGGCCGATTGCGCCTCGGCCAACTGCGCCTGCGCTTCCTGCACCTGCGCCGCCGAGCTCGCCAATTCCTGCCGCAATGTCGCCACATCCTGCTGTTCGACCTCCAGCGCCGAACGCAACGGCGCCAGATTGGCGCGGCTCTCTTCCTGCCGTTCGCCCAGCTGGCGGTGACGCTCGCGGGCTACGGCTAATTCGCGCTGGCGGCGGGCGGCTTCGGTGTGCTGGGCGCCGCTCTCGCGATGCAATTCGGCCAGTTGCGTGCGCACGTCGGACAATTGCTGGCGCAAAGCGGCAATCGCTTTGGTAACGTTTTCGGATTCTTCGAGATGCTGCAAAGCGCGTTGTTCACGGTAAGCCACCCGCTGGCGGGCCTGCTCCAATCCCGACACAGCCTGCCCCCAGCGATAGCCGTACCAGATGCGCAGCGTTTCCATCAGCTCTTGCGTCAACGCGATGTGCTGCGTGGCGCGCTCAGCCTGCCGCTGCAACTTGCGCAGGCGCGGCTCCAATTCTCCAACGATGTCGTAGACGCGCTCCAGATTGTGCTGCGTCTCTTCCAGGCGCGCCACCGCATCCTCGCGGCGGGTGCGATACGGCGCGATCCCGGCAGCCTGCTCGAAAAGCGCCAGCCGCTCCTTGGGGCGCAGCGCCAACACGTGATCCACCAACCCCTGGCCGATGATCAAATAGGCATCCCGGCCCAGCCCGCCGCGATCCAACAAATCGCGCAAATCCATCAGCCGGACTTTGCTGCCGTTGAGCAGATAGTCGGTCTTGCCATCGCGATAGGTGCGCCGCTCGATCGTCACCTCGGCGAACTCCACCGGCAGCCAGTTGTCGCCGTTGTCAAAGGTGATGGAGACGCGCGCCATCCCGGCGCGGGAGCGCTTCTTGCTGCCGGCGAAAATCATGTCCTCGCCGCTGTGCCCGCGAATCGCCGTCATGCGCTGCTCGCCGAGCACCCAGCGGATGGAATCCGCCACGTTGCTCTTCCCGCTGCCGTTCGGGCCGACGATGGCCGTAATCCCGGTGGGATAGACCAGCGTCACCGCATCGGCAAACGACTTGAATCCCTGAACATCCAGTTGTTTGAGTCTTGACATAAGGTTGGCAGGCTTAGTGTGAGCCCGGTTTCGCGGGTTCCTGAAGAATGCGCGGGGCTTCGACCAAAACCGGGATTCCCCGCAGGAGGCAAAGCGCAAAGGCCAGCCAGGCGCAAACTTGGGCAAAGAAATACACAGAACCGGCCTGGGGATGGCCGGAGGCCATCAAGCCATGGGCCAAAGCCAGGGCGAAAAAAGCCAAAGCCTTGGCAATGGCAAAAGAGGTGCGAAACAACGGCGACTTGACCAGGAAGCGGCTGACTTTCGAGCGCATCAAGTCGAACGGCGCGACGCCCTTGGAGGGCGCGATGGCGCGGACCGCATCCACAAACGTGCCGCGCGCCAACACGATCAACGGAATCGCAATGGGGATCAGGTCCAGGTCGGCGTAAACCACCCACAGCACAAACTCGACGGTGCGATCGGCGGCAATATCCAACACGCTGCCCAACAGAGAGGTTTCGTGTCGGATGCGGGCGATGTAACCGTCCAACGAATCCAGCGCGATCAACAAAATCGTAAGGAACGCCGCCGCAACGCGCGCAGCAGGCGATTCCTGGTAGAGCAAAATCACCGTCAACACCAGCAGCGGGATGCGTGAAATCGTGATCGCGTTGGCAATCATGCGCACTCTTTCTTCGCGGCAGAAAACGACGTCAGATACAGCCGCAGGGCGTCCGTCTGCATCAGATGCTGCAAACCACGCAACGCCAACACCGGACGAATCTGCGCATCCTTCGGCAACGCCTTAGGCAGCTGAAATTCCGCCCACGATTTCGTCTGCAAGGCAGACAAATCCCAATCGGAGGGCTCCAAAAACTCGCCCAACGCCTCACGCTGAACCTTCAGCAGCCCGGTTGCGCGGCGTCCGTTCCGCCAGCGACGCAGCGGCATCAAATAGACGGCCTGAACCAGCGCGTCAGGAATCTCGTCGCCGCCGCCCAACTGCGGCGGCGTCAGGATGAACAGATAGGGCAGAGCCGCGTCGGCTTCTTCCAACAAAACCACCTGCCGGGTCTCATCCAGAATATAAGCGTGGCCCGCCGAGAACGGCGCCACCTCGCACAGCCAGGTCGTGCGCAAATGATGCGCAAGCGCCCGATCGGGCGCGCCGCGCTGCCCATCAGGGCGCACCTTCGCCGCGCTCACCCCCACCGAAGCTCGTCCCTGCGGCGTGCGGCCCCACATCCGCGCATCGCTCACCTCAAAATAAAATGCCGACTCGTCAGACACCATCGCCGAAAGCGCGATTAACCGCAATGAACGGCCCTTCAACGCGGCAGCGTCCTTGTGTAACAATTGCGGAAATACCTCAAAAACATCCATACTTGCCTCACTGCTCAATCATCAAACGACATCCGTTCCAAACTCACGAGCGACCATTATACCATGCCACAACCACCGGAGCCCTGAAAATCACAAAAAAACGTAACGAACAGGTATCTTTATCAAGGTGCACCGCAGAACCGGCTGAAGCCAGTGGGTGCCATCGCGTTAGCACACTCCGACTTTAGTCGGTCTGCCTGCGCCGGATAAGCATTGTATAGTTACACAAAAACACAGGATGGACTTTGTCCATCCTGTGTTGCTATCAAAAGTCAAAACCGGAAGGTGTGGCCGGTTCGGCAATTCAAATCAGCCTATGCTATCACAGCGCCCTTTAATGTCGCGGGCGAGACTCCCACAACAACTGCTCGCGGAGCATCAAATCGGTGTTGCGAATCTTGAAAGCCAGGTCGCTGGCAATATTGCGCATCAAGAGATAGCCGAAATGATCATCCGATTCACACAGCTTGATCAAATCGTCGCGGCTGATCGCTTGCAACGTGGTGTTATCGGCGGCCGCGCGCGCGGAAGCGGAGCGCATCCCACGATCCACCAGACCGATCTCGCCAAAGGTTTGCCCCGGCCAGAGGTTGGCAATCACAGTTTCCCCCGTAGAGGCCGGCCCCAACAACCCGGGATCAATAATAATTTCGACAATGCCTTCCGTAATAATGTACAGCTCATCGCTAGGAGTGTTCTCCTTCACGATGATTTCACCCTTCTTGAAAACCACTTCTCGGCAAACGGTGGCCACACGCTCAAGGTCTGTCTTGGGAATCTCATAAAAAATGTCTACCTGGCGCAAGATACTCAACAGTTGCATAGTTCCTCCCTAAGAGCCGGTATTTTCGCAAGATTGAACACACCACATTGACCTACAGTATACGCGATTTTAAGGAGAGAGTCAAAAAAAGTATCATTTCAATAAAAGGGGGAGAAGTGGTTTGGGGGC
>DAOUFX010000442.1:0-7539 GCA_034429675.1 Anaerolineae bacterium
CCGCACCGTCGAGTTGCGGCTGGCAAAATCCGGCGCGCTCCTGGCCTACCTGGCCGTGACCGGAAAACCGCACAGTCGCGGCGCGCTGGCGACGCTGCTCTGGCCGGAAAGTGACAGCGACCACGGCTTAACCTCGTTACGCAGTATCCTATTGGAGATCAATCAAACGCTTGGTCGCGGCTGGCTGATCTCCGACCGCAAAACCGTCTATCTCAACCCCGAAGCCGACCTCTGGTTGGATGTTCAGAATTTCAGTACGCGCATCGCCGCATGTCGCGCCCACGGGCACGCCGAAAGCGGTATTTGCGAGCGTTGCCTGCCGCTTCTGACGACGGCCGCGAACCTCTATCACGGCGATTTTATGGCCGGGTTTTCGCTGCGGGACAGCGTCAATTTCGACGAGTGGCAACTGTTCCAGGCCGAACATTTTCGCAAACTCCAGGCCAACGCTTTGACGCGGCTGGCGCAGTTCTTCGGCGATCAGGGGCCGGCGGGGATGGAATCGGCCATCGGGTTTGCCCGGCAGTACGTGGAACTCGACCCACTCAATGAATCGGCGCACCGGCAGTTGATGCAATTGTACATCCAGAACGGGCAACGCAACGAAGCGCGGCGGCAGTACCAGTTGTGCGAACAAATGTTGGACAGGGAGTTGGGGGTGACTCCTTCCGAAGCTACCCGCGCGTTGTTGCAACAGGGCGGCCCAACGCCGCGACCGGTGGAGCCTATCCTCGATCATTTTTCAGCTCTGCCGAACTCAACGCCGGGCGCCACCCCACCCCACCCCGCGCCGGGCGCACCGGCTTTTTCGGGTTTGCCGGCGCGGCTGACGCCCTTCCTGGGGCGCGAGGCCGAACGCGCGGCGACGGCTTTCCTGCTTCGCGGCACTCCCACCTGCCGGCTGGTCACGCTGGTGGGACCGGGCGGGATCGGCAAGACCCGGTTGGCGCTGCAAATCGCTGAAGATATCGGGCCGGTGTTCCCGCACGGCGTCGTTTTTGTGTCTTTGGATTCGGTAGATTTCGCGGATTACCTCGTCCCCACCATTCTTGAAGCCTTGCCGTTTGCGCCGCGTCACGAAGAGGCAAATCTGGACACGTTGCTCGCCTGTCTACGTGACAAAGGCCTGTTGTTATTGCTAGACAGCTTCGACAACCTGCTCGGCCACACGGATGTGTTGGAATCCATCCTGCAGGCGGCCCCACAGGTCAAACTGCTGGTCACGTCCCCGGAACCTTTGTATTTGCACGGAGAATGGTTGGTCAAGGTGACCGGCATCGAATATCCGCCCGAAAATGCCGGGCACATCCAGGATTACTATGCCGTCCAGCTGTTTCTGCAGGCGGCCCGCCGGGTTCTGCCCGATTTTGCGCCGGCTGCCGGAGATTGGGCGTGGATCGGGCGCATCTGCCGGTTGGTGGACGGCATGCCCCTGGCCATCGAGCTGGCGGCGACGTGGATGCGGATGCTTTCGTGCCGTGAAATCGCGTTGCGCATCGAGGATAACCTCGAATTCCTGTCCACCTCCTTGCGCAACGTCCCGCCGCGCCATCGCAGCCTGCGGGCCGTTTTCGAGCACACGTGGAACCTGCTTTCTCCCGAAGAACGCCGGGTTTTCCAGCAAATCTCAGTTTTTGTCGGCGGGTTTTGCGAGGATGCCGCCGTCCATGTAGCGCAGGCGCCGCTGACGGTTCTGCTCGCGCTGGTAGACCGGGGGCTGCTGCATCGCCAGGCGTCGGGGCGGTACGATCGCCATCCGCTGCTGTGGGGGTACGCCGCCGAAAAACTCGCCGCCGACCCCTCCGGCCAGGACGCCGTGCGGGAGCGTCACAGCGCGTATTACACAGCTTTTTTAAAGGAAAGACTGTCCCAGTTGACCCATAATTCCAAAGCGACCCTCGCCATCATCGAAGCCGATATCGAAAACATCCGCGCCGCTCTGCACTGGTCGGTTGCACACCCACCGGCTGCCGACAACGGGCAAACTTTGGAACAACTCTACTATTCTTATGAAAAGCGCGAGTGGTTGAAGCGTGAAGCGTGAAGCGTGAAACGTGAGACCGGTACAGGTGATTCGTAATGCGTAATGCGTTGACTTGGCGCAAATTTTGCCTGCTCTTAACTTGAAACTTGCGACTTGCAACTAACTTTCGACTTTTGACTTTAGACTTTAGACTATTCACGGAGAAAACCATGTCCGAACTTGTGGAACCCACGTCCTCTGATGTGTATGCCGATGTCATTGACGCGAATCTCATCGAGAAATCGTTGAGTTTTGCGCATTTCTTCGGCGGCGAGATTCACGGACCCAACCCGCTGTGGTTTACCACCGGACCGACGATGCCGTCCAACAACGGCGTGGTCAGCGCGCATTTTTCCGTTTCGACGATGGATGCGGAGATCAAGGCGTTGGTCAAGATATTCCGGGCGCAGAAACGCCCTTTGACGTGGTGGGTGGGCCCGCGCACTTTCCCGGCCAATCTGGGGCAGGCTTTGCAGCGCTACGGGCTGATGCACAACCGGGATATGATCGGCATGGCGATGGAACTGCAGGACTTGCGGATGCCTGAGGACGCCCCGGCCATCGAGTTCGAGCCGGTGCAGGATCGCAAAGCGCTCCGGGCCTGGTACGATGTGGTGCTGGAATGTTTTCCAACGACGTACAGCCAGAAGTATCTGGATGCGTTGGCCGCCATCAGCCTGCGCCCAAACACGGAATGGTTGCATTATGTGGGGCGCGTCCAGGGAGAAATTCTCACGGCCAGCTCACTCTATTTGGGCGGCGGCGTCGCCGGTCTGTACAACCTGGGCACGGTGGTCAAGGCGCGCGGGCGCGGGTTGGGCGCAGCGACCACGGTGCTGAGTTTCGCGGCGGCCCGCGAGTTGGGGTATCGCATCGGCACGTTACAGACAACGTATCCCAATGCCTTGCGCATGTATCATCATTTGGGGTTTGAGGTATACTGTAAAATCGGAATTTACCGGTATCAACCGCAAGCTGAGGTGTAACTATCGCAGCGAGAGGAGGAGAGAACGAGCATTGATGAAGACGGATACATTGAATCGGCGTGAATTTTTGAAACTGGGGACTGCGGCTCTGTTAGGCGCCGCCGCGCAGGCGGCGCTGCCGGCTATGCCCGGTTACGCCAAATCGGGCGTTTACGAGGAACCGGCGCCGCCGCCCAAACCTTTCGGGCGCATCATCAGTTGGAGCATGCAGTCGGTGCGCGAGCAGCCGACCACCGACGCGAAACGGGTGACGCAATTGCCCCACGACACCGTGATTCCTCTGTACGCCGCCGTCGCCGGGAGCGCTCCCTGGCCGAGCAACAACCTCTGGTATCAGACGACAGACGGCTACATTCACAGCGGCTACGTCCAGCCGGCAGACAACACGCTGCAAACCGATTTCCCCACCGTGGTGCGGGCGCCGGGTTTCTGGGCCGAGGTGTGCATGCCCTACGCCGAAGCCCGTTGGAACCCCGCCAGCCCCTACGTCGCCCAAAAACTTTATTATGAGACGGTCTACCGCGTGGTCGGGGCCGTGCAAGATGAAGCCGGCGCGTGGTGGTACCAGCTTCAGGATGGCATCACCTGGTCGCCGGGGCCTTACGTGCCCGCCGGAACCATGCGCCAGTTCACGCCGCTAGATATCGCGCCGCTGTGTCCGTATAAGCCGGGGAAATGGATCGAGATCAAACTGGCGGATCAAGTGTTGACCTGCTACGAAGACACCACGCCGGTTTTCACTACCCGCGTCGCGTCGGGGGTGTGGGACACGCCGACCCCGCGCGGGGAATTCAAGGTGCTCTACAAACGCCACACGCAGCGGATGATCGGAGAGGACTACGATCTGGCCGGCGTCGCGTTCCCCACGTACTTCACCTGGTCAGGCGTCGCCATCCACGGCACATACTGGCACAACGATTACGGGCGACCGCACAGCCACGGCTGTCTGAACGTGCCGAGTTCAGCGGCGCGCTGGATCTTCCGGTGGACCGATCCCTCCGTGCCCTATTACGAGCACACGTTGCGCGTCAAGGGCGACGAAGGCACCCGCGTCGTCGTGATCTGACCTTACGCCAGCATGTCGGTGAACGGCATGCTGAACGATCCCATACTGGGGATGTTCACACTCATGCTGATGGTGTGCTGACCGGGGTCAAGCGCTCCGGGCACGTACACCGTCAGCACCGCGCCGTAGTGGACGTACAGCGGCGCCGACCACGTCAGCTCGCGCACCGGGCGGACTTTGCCGCCCATCTCGACGGTCACGCCGTCGAGAGAACGCTCCGCGTTGTCCACGGTCAGTTTCACGATGCCGCTGATGTCCCCGGAGTCCACCAGATTTTTGACCTGGAAGACGAACCCGTCCCCCCGGTTCGCCAGACTGTTTTTGACGTACAATTTCTGAACATCTCCTGAAAACATGTCGAAACCCATAGAAGCCTCCTGAGAATAGTTTCAAGTTGCAAGTTAAGAGGTGGGCTGGCGAATGCTAAATTTCACAGCTCGTCGTCCCAGGCAGCGGCGGTCGCATCATGGAGCTGGCCGGAGTTGTTGGCGAGGGGAAGTTTGTCCAGCGGGCAGAGCGACTGCACCCGTCCCCAGCAGTCTGCTTCGATGCGCCAGATTTTTTCTTCCCACACCGTATGTTTGGCCCCAAACATTTCCGCCGTCTGTTCGACCCGTTTTTTCTCGCGGAGCAACAATCGCACGCCGCCGTTTTCGGGGACACGAATGACTTCGACCACTTCGTATTTCCGTTGCGTAGAGGGTTCTGCCGGGAGCTTGGGCGACGCTGTGTTGCCGGGTTTTCCCGATGCACCGGGGCTGCCTGGCGCGCCATCGAAGATTCCCAGGTTTTGCGCCGCAGCTTCTACCACTACCCGCAGCAACTGGTGCGTGTGGACGAAAATCGGCTGCGGAACGCGCTGATCCAGACGCTCGATGTAGTTTTGGATGGCCAGAAGCGTGAACGACGCCGTGAAAAAGACGTAGATCGGCGAGTAGGCCGCCGCAAAAGCGAGCTTGAGCACCGGCTCCGGCACCGGCCACATCTTGTGCAGCACAAAGGCGACCAGCCCGAAAGCGCACCCGGCGATAAACGTCAGGGCGATGGCAAGGGTCAGCGGGGAATTGTTGGCGCGATAGACCTGCGAAGCCCACCAGCGCTCGCGCCAGAAGAGGCGTTTGATGTGCAGCAAAACGAGCACCATCAGCGATATGCCGATGCTGAACACGGTCATCAGCGGGTGGTGCAGCGAGTTCGGGCGGTGGTTCCAGTACATCCACATCCCCAGCGCGCCGACGCTGGGCAGCAGGCCCAATACGCCGCCGTGCAAGAGAAAGCGCAGGAGCGAAAACCCCTCGCGTTCCCAGGCTGTCACGTCGCTTTTGCAGCGCGGGCACAGACGTTTCCCGCCGGTCTCTGCGCCGCATTGGTGACACAGGTTTTCCCCGCGACCCAACGGTTGCCCGCAGACAGGACACAGACAATTACGACGGTCGTATTCTCCCCGGCACGTTCGGCATATCGGCATGATGTCCTCCGCGTTATCGCATTTCCCTAAGGCGTTCCTCAATCTCCTTTTCTACTTGCTGAATCGCATTCTTCCATTCTTTTTCTTGCGTCTCCAGCGCGCGCAGCCGGGTCTCGGTGGTTTCCAGTTGCATCACGTATTTGGCGCGCAATTCGCCCTCTTTGCCGGTCTGTGAGAGGGCCGCCATGTTCCCCTGGATTTGTCGCTGCGCTTCGTAAATCTTGGCGCGCTCGACGTTGATTTCTTCCAGTTTTTTGTTGTGACTGTTGATGGTGTCGTAGAGCGTCAACAGCTTGGTGATCTGATCGTGGGCCAGCCGGTCCATCAATCCTTGCTTGAGATAGCGCTGGAGGGTCTGGTGCGATTGCTGGCGCAGTTCCTCGCGGCGGCTGGTGAGCCGGCGTTCCTGCACCCTGAGCCTGGTTTCGCTCCAATCGGCGACCTCGACCTCGAAGCGCAGCTGGGTGTCGGTTTTTTCCTGGGGAACCGGCGAGTCGTACAGGTCATAGTAGGTCGAGCGCGGATGTTCGATCAGTACTTTCTGCGGCGTCCCCGATTTATTGGACACCTGGTACTCGCGCCAGCGAGTGTCCCATTCCTCGATGTGCAAATAGGCGTCCCTGATCGAGAGCCGGTAGATTTCGCGAGTGGAGCTGCCGCTCTCCTGGACGTTGATGCTCAGTTCCACGGCGTAGGGCACGACGATTTCGCTGCCGGCCGCGGTGAACGGCAGGACGGCCTCGCCGACGTATTCACTATCGTCCAGCACCGTGACCGGGCCGCGTTCCAGCGTCATGCCGCTGACGTTCTTGAGGCGCAGCGTCGCGACGGGGTGTTGCGGCATCTTGCTGGCGTTGTAGAGCAGGTCTTTGCGATATTCCAGCATAGACGCGACCACCGGCACCATCGCCGACTGGCCGCGTCCCACCGTCACCGGCGTCTGGATGACGTATTGGAACAATTCACCCAGCGCCTCGCCCTGGGCGGCGACCTCTTGCGCCATCCCGTAGGCTTCCAAATCCGGCCTGGGCTCCGCCGGCATCGGCGCCGCTGCCGGCATCGCCGCCGCATAGTCGGCCATGCCGCCGATGGCGGCTTTCTGCGCCACCATTCTACCGCGCGGCGCGGCCTCGAAGGTGACGGGAGCGGCGGCCACCCGGCCTTCCTCCTTGACCTCCGGCCGCTGCGGGGTAAAGGGCGTGTAGAGATCGTAGATGAACGAGATCGGCATGCCGGCCACCAGTGCAAGCGAGATGCCCTTGAGGTCCTCCTCCAGGCGGTTGTCGAAGATGCCCCAACCCAGCAGCAGCGACTTCGGGCCGCCCTCGGCTTCTGCGTCCAACAGCAGGCGATAGCTCACCCGCCACGTCGGCGCCGGGGCGATGTAGCTCACCAGGAGGTCGTGCTCGCCGGGGGTCAGGCGAATGGTGACATTGCGGTACTCTTCCTGACTGAGCGCGGTCTGCAAAAAGAAGCGCAAGTCGGCGGCGCCGCGCTCGTCGTGGATTTCGACGCCCTGTAAGCGGGACAGCGCGACGGTGCGCACCGTCTGATCGTCGTTCAGCAGCACCGACACCCGCGAATCCCCAACCGGCTGGCGCTCCGGAAGCTCGTCCAGCCCCATCAGCTTGCCGGTCAACTTTTCGTCCTGATCCAGCCCCAGCGTCACCTGGCGCCCGCGCAGTCCTACCAGCAGATCGCGCAGGCTGCGGGCGTCGTCCAGGCGGATCGAGCAGCCGGCCAGCCGTTCTTCGCGGCTTTGCGGCGTGGCGTAGTCAATGCCGAGCACCTTGCCGCCGCCCCGATCCAGCGCCGTGAGGCTTTTGAGGATGTCGTTCATCTCGGCCACGCGGAATGACAGCTCGACTTCTTCGCCGCTCAACGGCGCGCGGCGTTCAAAGAAACCGACGCCGTGCTTGTACAGAGTCATGTGTGTAATGGGCAAATGTACCATTGTGATTACCTTTCCTTGATTTGTGGGTGGGGGCCTGAGGGC
>DAOUFX010000443.1:0-5758 GCA_034429675.1 Anaerolineae bacterium
GGCGGGGGCCCCGCCCACAAAACCCTTTTTCAATTCCAGGAGGAAAATTCATGGCAACTCGTTCAATGTCACAACCGGAAAAGCGTCTGGCCGCCGTGTGCGGCCTGTTCTGCGGGGCGTGCAGAATTTACATCGCCTCCAACGAGGACCCCGAACAGCTCAAGGCCATGGCGGCGCGGTGGGGCATCACGGAGGAGCAAATGATCTGCCACGGCTGCCGCGCCGAGAAGCGCACGCCTTACTGCGAAAGCTGCTCCCTGGCGAAGTGCGCAGCGGAGAAGGGGCTGGACTTTTGCGGCGCGTGCGACGAGTACCCCTGCGCCGACCTCAAGGAATTCCAGGCAGCTCGCCCGCATCGCCTTGAGTTGTGGGAAGCGCAGGCGCGCATCCAGGAGGTCGGTTACGAACAGTGGTTCGCCGAGATGATGGAGCATTACGCCTGCCCGTCGTGCGGCGCCCTGAATTCAGCCTACGATCGCGTTTGCCGGCGCTGCGGCGCTGCGCCGAGCAGCGCCTACTACGAGCGCCATCGCGCCGCCATCGAAGAATACCTGGCCGGGCAGAAGTGAAAACCGGGCCCACACTGCCACCGGCCAACGCCACCGTCTGGCATTGCGCGCTGACGGCTCTGGCCGACTGGCCGTCGCCGCTGGCAGTCGGCGTGCTGCTGCTCAACGACCACGTGCTCAAGGCCGCCGTGCCTGCGTGGTGGACGGGCAAGTTGAGCGACTTCGCCGGGCTGGTCTTCTTCCCGTTCCTGGTGCTGGCCGGGCTGGGCGCGCTGGAATGGCTCGGCGGGCGGCGATTCCGCTCGCCGGACGCGGCGATGCGGCTCGCGCTGGCGTTGTCGGCGCTGTGGTTTGCGTCGCTCAAGCTCTCGCCGTGGACGCAGCGCCCGGCGCTGGCGCTGCTGGAGAGGCTGACCGGCGCCCCGCGCGTCGTCGTCGCCGACCCCACCGACCTGATCGCGCTGGCGATGTTGCCCGCCGTCTGGGCGCGCTGGCGCGCGCTGCGCCGGCGCGAGGCGTTGGCGGCGGAAGAGCCGGCGCGAGCGCACCGCCGCTTCTGGCAGACGCTGGCCCTGGCGACCGCCGCGCTGGCCGCGCTGGCGACCTCGCCTTCACCTACCCCGGTTGACTTCGGCATGGTCGCCGGCGTGGCGGCGGATGCCGGGAACCCGGATATCTTCTACGCCGAAGTGGCCACGCAACAAATCCTCGGCTGCAAGAAACTGCGCGGTCTGGGCGCCGGCAATTACTGCGAACCGACCGCCGTTGACCGTCGCATCGAAACGTATCGCACGCAGGACGGCGGTCGCACCTGGGAACTCTACTCCAACGTCGGCGGCTACCTGTGGGCTGACCCTTACACGCCGGAACGAATTTTTGTACTCAACGAGAACGGGCTGCACCGACTTGACGGCGGGACGGGGCTGCGGCTGAACGTTCCGGTGTCGGCGACAATAATGGCCCCATTCGTTACTGCGCCGTCCATCCACGACAATCCGTATGCCCTGGCCTTCGATCCGCTGACGCCAGGCACGTTATACCTGGCAAAGAACGACCATTTTTACATTAGCCGTGATGCGGGCGAAACATGGCTGGATAATCCGGTTGTATTGGATAGCAAGCCGACGCAGATTTACCGGTTAGCGATCACACCCACCGAACCACGACGAGTCTATGCCGCCGTCAGTTATGGTGGCATTCTGCGCAGCGATGATCTGGGGCAGAGTTGGCGCGTCGCAGGTACACCCAACTGGTCTGGCGAAACGGTGATGGCCCTGGTCATTCATCCGCAGAATCCCGATCTCATCTATGTGGCTCTCTCCAGCCGCATCCTATTTTCGGCAGACGGCGGCCAGACCTGGAATGCGGTTCAGGGGTCGTATTCCCGGCTACAAGGACTCGCTATCCATCCAACCAATCCGGACGTGATATATGCAGCCGACTACTACAACGATAATCGCGTCGGCAAAATCATAGGCAGCGACGATAGCGGCATGACATGGAAGGTTCTGAACGAACAGAGTGGCTTTGGACTGGCGATTAGTCCGATCTCACCCTACCGGCTCATGCTGGGTTGGAGCACGAAAGGGGTCAATGTCCAGGACACACTTCCTGCGCCGACGACGCTCAACAGCGTCACGGAAACGGTTACTTCACGCTTAATCTACGCCGACGCTTTTGCGATCGCGCCAAAACCTCCAGGAACGTTGTACACGCTGGTCAGTGCGTCACGACTCTGGGGTGCGAGCAACGACGGCGGGCAGAATTGGATCACGCAAACCCTGCCGAACCACGTGGGCGAGATTCCGGAGAGGCTGGTCGCGGGTGGGCAAAACGCAGCGGGCCGGGAAATGGTTGTCGCCGCCGACCGTGGGATGCTCTATCGCTTCTACCCACAGGCGCAAGGCGTGGCAGTGGACGCGCAGGCGCTGCCGCCCGATCTGCGCGACCTGCGGGAAGGCGCCGGCGCGCGCCCGTTGGTGTACCTGTCCGGCGCGCGCCGCTGGCTGATGGCCGGGCCGGCAGGCGTCGTCTACAGCGACGACGACGCGCAAACCTGGACGGCGGCGGTTCTCAGCGACAGCCTCGTCATTGCGCCGGGTATCGTGACCGGCACGTTGAGCTGGCCGGCGGCGCTCGCCGCATCGCCCCAAGGATCGCCGGCGTACGCGGCCGTGGCCGTTGACCATGCGCTCGAACCCACACAGGTGCTCCTGCGCAGCGACGACGGCGTGAGCTGGTCCATCCGCGCCTGGCTCACCCAGACGCAGATGACGGCGCTGGCGGCGCATCCGTCCAATCCGGACATGGTCTACGGCAGCAACGATGCGGGCGTCTACCGCTCCGGCGACGGCGGCGTGACGTGGCAAAAATGCTACACCCACACCGCCCAGGGCACGACCGCGACCCGCATCCTGGCGCTCAGTGGAAGCCAGGCGTGGGCGACCACCGCCGCCGGGATCATCCGCAGCGACGACAACGGCGCTACCTGGACGGTGACTTACCCCATCCCGCAGCTCTACGGCCCGCGAGTTTTCCTGGACGCCGCGCTCGCGCCGGATCGCTCCGCAATCCTGCTGTTGGCCCGCCCCACCCTGCCCGATACCCCCATGCCATCCTTGGCCCTGCCGCCCGTCCAAATGCGGTATAATCTGGAGGAAGGCTGGCAGACCTTCAATCAGGGATTGCCGGTGCATTTTAAATATCATTATGCGGAGTAAGGAGTAGGGAGTAGGGATCAGGGATTAAGAAGTAAGGAATCGGAAATAGATATCGCCTAATCCCTAATCCCTCATTCCCCTAATCCCTCACTCCCCATCTTGGAGGATTTAGTGAAAATTCGGGCATGGCATATTGTGTTGTTTCTTGGAATCGTCGCGCTGGGGTGCGCGACAACGAGGCGAGCAGCGCCGGTCAATCAGCGGCAGCCGTCGCGGTCGCCGGACGGGCAGTATGTGCTGACCGTGCCGATCGAAAAGAACGCCGGCGGCGACAAGACGTGGCAGGTCACGATCAACGACGCCGAGGGGAATTTGCTTTATCAGGATGAGGATTCGGAATTTGTCGGCAATTTGAACGTTTACTGGATTTGGGACGAAAACGACCGCGTCTGGCTCTACAGCAGCGACACCGGCGTGGTCTTTTATTGGGAGATACAAAACGGCGATTGGACCAAGTCGCAATGGGGCTGTGAAGACGACGGCCTCTGCCGAGCCGACACCCCCGTCCCGCCGGAGGAACTGTACCCGGATTACGTGAACCCAACGCCATAAAAAATATAAAAAGCGTGTTTTTTCGTGCGAGTCTGCTCGCACGAAAAAACACTCCCTTTTAACCCTCTGCCGCGTCAGCGGCAGGCTATTTTTCGAGGAGAAATCATGACTATAGATGGAACTTACGACGTTACTGTGGAAACACCGCTGGGATCAATCAAGGGCACCGTCGTTCTTTGCCAGAAAGGCGACGAACTGACGGGGAAATTTGCGATCATGGGCAAAGAGGCCGAGTTCGCCGGCGGCGCCATCACCGGCAATCAATGCACATTCAACGGCGAGATGGCGACCCCGTTAGGAAATATCCCCTATGCCATCAACGGAACCATTGAGGGCGACACATTTGCAGCGACGGCGGAGACGCAGATGGGCAATATGGCCATCAGCGGCGTCCGCACGGACATCTGATCAGGTCAGGGCTGCGGCGTGACGGAAGGACAAAAAACCATCTCAATCAGGCCGCGTGAGCCGTAAAATCAAATCGGCATGATTGGGGTAAGCCCGTAGCAACGCTTCACGATGGGCGATGTCAAACTTCTCGTACAAAAACGGGGGAGCGCAAACGTTGCTCCCAAAAGCAAAGGGCGTCCCCGCCGGAATCTCCGCCGCCTGCCAGTGACCGGCGGGGACGGACACTACCGGGCGTTCCCCGGCGGCGAAATCGGCGCCGAGGCGCAGGAGATGGTAAGCGCCGCCGGGATCCAGCACGTGTACCAACAACCGCCCCGTGTGGATCAACCACAGTTCTTCGTTGTTGTGTACCCGGTGAAACACCGAGATAGCGCCCGGCAGGAAAAGCCAGTGGCCGGAAGTGCGATAGGCATCCCGGTGCGTCTCGACAAACTTGGGGCCGTCGGGATGGTCGAACCAGTCATAAGTGGACAAAATATCGTCAAGAAGCATAGACGCTCCCTTTCATATTCCGTGAAGACATTGCAATGCAATATCTCTATTCGCAGAGACTACGAATGGCCGCGGCGATAGCGCCGTTCACTTCAAACCGCTGCTCCAGGAACGACAGAATCGCCAGCGCGGATTCGCGGTTCCGCTCATAGCCCTGCATCCACGAAGCCACATAGCCGGCCAGTTCGCCATAGCGCTGTTCGAACCGCCGTTCGGGCGCAAACTCATCGCGCGCCGCTGGCCCGGCCCTCTCGATGGTATCCGCCAGCTCCAACAGACGATCCACCGCATAGCCCTGAATGAATCGCATCGCCGACAATCGCTCGCCGCGTCGCTCACGACCCATTCCCACATACAGATTCGTCAGCGCTTCTCCTAACAACCACTCCTGACTGCGTTGCGGATGGTTTGCCGGTCTTTGTGGGGAAAAGTCTAGCTCTCTACCCGCGTGTGATTGCCATACCACACGGGCGCCTGCGAAAGAGATTGCCTGCAACTCGTGCGGCTCAAAAACGGCGAACTCGCAGAAAACCCCATCGGCAAAGAGAAGCTTATAACCATCCGCTGTGTTCGGGAAACGATAGGCGACAGGACAGAGCGCGCGCAGCCACCGGAGATCGTCCAGGTAAAAGCGTTTATAGCCCGGCTCGACAATGACAAAGAAATCCAGATCGGAATAAACATCCAGACGGTGTAACTCAAGGCCGACGGACCCCAAGCCGAGCAAAGCGACCGCGTGGCCGCTCAATTCAAGCGAGTGGCCGATTTCATCGAGCCGGTTTAGAAGAAGCTGTTTTTCCATAATAGTGATTCCTTGCACCAAAGGGGGTGCGTTTTAATTTCTGGGCAAACCACGGTAGGGGCGAGGCATTCCGCGTAGGCGCCTTATCCATACGGCATGGTATATCTCATAAAGTCTGCGTATCCACAGAATCCTTTAGGAATGCCTCGCCCCTACGCCTATAAATTGAAACACACCCACCAAAGTGGTTATTCTTGATCTTCCCGCCTATCTTTCTTATACTGAAATTGTTCGCACTTACAGGCCAAAAAGAAGGATAGTTTTTTCGCCTG